>CAZULW010000074.1:0-11488 GCA_964621455.1 uncultured bacterium | reverse complement strand
GGGTTTTGTCTAATTTTGCACCGCAAGGAGTCCCTCCGGGACATTCTGCACCGTCGCCCATCGTACACGCCGGGAAACACTACACCACCTCAACAGTGCTCTCGTCGGGGGAAGCCTTGAAAAAAACGAATTCTGTAGGGATTTTGTTTAATTCCTCGCCGGTCCTTGCTTCCCCTTTTGCTCCCGGCGGTCCCCTCTCTTTTCCCTGCCAACTGCCAACTGCTACTGCCCCCTGCCTACTGCCAACTGCCCCTGGCTCCAATCGCTCCTCGCTCTACACTCTACGCTTTTTGACCTTTGCGCCCTTTGCGTTCTTGGCGGTTCATTTCTTCAAGCCTCCAGTCTCAAGCCTCCAGCCCCAAGCCCCAGGCGCGCGGGCCGGCACGACGGGATTCCTTCCGACCCGTAGCATACCGGTTGTAATTTTATTAATATGGCTTTTCGGTATTATCAGGCATGGTGAACGACCTCACCAAACCCCCGCTCCGTCTCGCCGACTCCGTCCAATACGTCAAGGGCATCGGCCCCGTCCGTGCTGAGGCCCTGGGAGAGGTAGGCATAAAGACGGTTGAAGACCTGCTCTACTACTTTCCCCGCCGCTACCTCGACCGCCGCAATATTGTACTCATATCCGACCTGAAGATCGGGGATCAGGCCACCGTTCTGGCGCGGGTGGCCGGGCAGGGCATCAAGGGCACTCGCCGGCGAAAATACTTTCAGGTCACCATTACCGATGACAGCGGCACCCTGGCGTGCGTTTGGTTTCGCGGCATCGAGTGGATCCAGAAACGCTTCCGGGTGGGGGATCGGGTGGCCTTCCACGGGAAGGTGGAATTCTACCGGTACCTGCAAATGGTGCATCCCGATTTCGACCTCCTGGAAGAAGAGGAAGACCCTCTGAACACCGGCAAGATTGTGCCCCTGTATCCCGGGACCGCCGACCTGAAGGCCAAGGGTCTGGACAGCCGCCGGTTCCGCCGGGTCATACACGCCTGCTGGGAGCGGCTGGCGTCGGCACCTGAGCACTTCACGCTACAGGTCCGCCGTCAGTTCAGCCTTCCTGAGCTGACGGAAGCACTGAAACAAGTCCACATGCCGGATGACGAGGAATGGATTAAGCGGGCGACCCACCGCCTGAAGTTTGACGAACATTTTTTCCTCCAGCTGCTGATGGCCCTGCGGCGCCGGTCACTGGCGGCCCTCCCCGGGCGCAAGTTCCCGAATCTGGGTCCTATCGTAGAGCAGATCTATCGCAGCCTTCCCTTTAAGCTCACCGAGGCCCAGGTGCGGGTGATGCGTGAGGTGCGGGCCGACTTTAAGTCCGGGCGGATGATGAACCGCCTCCTGCAGGGCGACGTGGGCAGCGGCAAGACGGTGGTGGCCCTGCTGGCCGCGGCCATTGTAGCCGGAGAGCAGGCGCAGGTGGCCGTCATGGTCCCCACGGAAATCCTGGCCGAGCAGCACTTCCGGGCCTTTAAGGACCTGACCTCCGAGGTGGACCTTCCCCTGGCCCTGCTTACTCGCAGCACCCCCAGAGCCGAACGAGCAACCATTCTTGATGACCTGACAGCGGGCCACCTGCTGCTGGTTGTCGGGACCCACGCCCTCATCCAGGAAAGTGTAGATTTCAGGGACCTGGCTCTTATTATCGTGGATGAACAGCACCGCTTCGGGGTGGTGCAGCGGGGCAGGCTCATTGAGAAGGGGGTCTACCCCCACGTCCTGGCTATGACCGCCACCCCCATCCCTCGCACCCTGGCTATCACCTACCACGGTGATATGGACGTCTCCCTGTTGGACGAGATGCCCGGAGGCCGGGGGCAGGTCACCACGCAGGTGGTGGTGCCCGAGCAGCTGGACGATGTATTCGGGTACATGCGCCGTGAGATAAAGCAGGGCCGCCAGTGTTTTGTTGTCTATCCCGTCATCGGCGAATCCGTCTGGTCGGAAACGCCTGATAGATCAGAAACGGGCGACCTCAAAGCGGCCAAGGCTGGATTTATCCAGTTGAGGGACAAGGTTTTTCCCGATTTCAAGGTGGGGTACCTGCACGGCCGCATGAAAGGGCCTGAGAAGGATGCCGTGATGGAGGCCTTTCAAACCAGGGAGGTTCAGGTTCTGGTTTCCACCACGGTAATCGAGGTAGGGATCGACGTGGCCAACGCCACCGTGATGGTGGTAGAGAACGCTGAGCGATTCGGCCTGACCCAGCTGCACCAGCTGCGGGGGCGTATCGGACGGGGGCCCGGTGGCGGGCGCTGTTTCCTGGTGAATCGGGGCGGCGGCGAGGAAGCGGCCCGGCGGCTGGGCATCATGGTACGCACCTCCGACGGATTTGAAATCGCCGACGAGGACCTTAAACTGCGCGGCCCCGGAGAGCTTTTCGGCCTTCGGCAACACGGCTTCGAGAAGCTGCGCATGGCCGATCTGGTCAGCGACGGCCCCATCATCCGGGCGGCCAGGCAGACGGCGTTTGATTTAGTCGCCGAAGATCCAAACATGCAAAAACCGGAAAATAGAGAAATACGCCGACGGCTAGTCCATAATTACCAGCACATGCTGAGCCATCTGGGCGTCAGTTAGCCACTCAAACGATGATTCAGATCAAAGAATGCCCGGTCTGGTCATTGCGATTTCTTGTAGGGTATAACTGAGCTTAATTTGAATGTATCAGATTTTCGGGAACCGGATACGCACCAGTGGGAACACCGGCCTTGGAAACACGTTCTTAAACAAAAGTATAAATATCAACTGCACCTCGTGAGTATCAGCTAGCAATATGACCGAATCGCAATCCGGCCCTTCAGACGATCAGCTCTTCGTTACCCTCGTGGCTGATCTAGTCACCCAGGTATGGGTCGCCCTGGGTAAGATCAAGCATCCCGCCACCGATAAGCTTGAGCGCAGCATCCCTGCCGCGGGCCTCATTATCGACATGCTCGACATGCTGAACCGGAAGACGGCCGGCAATCGCACCGAGGTTGAAGACCGGCTGCTGCTCGATTCCCTGCACCAGTTAAAGCTCAACTTCGTGGCCGAAACCGACAAGCCGGAAGCGCCCGAGGAGAGAGCTTCCGAGGATGTGCCCGCCGAGGCAGCCAAGGCTTCTGAAACCGCCGACCGCGAAGAGACCGCGGAAAAGGGCCCCAAGGAAAAGAAATCCCGGGCCGATAAATCCCCTAAATCATCATCCAGGGAAAAATGATCCCTAAAGCCCACCGCATCATCGCTGCTTTCATCCTTTTATTCTCCTTCCTCCTGTATCTGGATACCATGGCGCCCACGACTTCCTTCTGGGACTGCGGCGAGTTCATCGCCACCGCCTACATCATGGGCGTGCCTCATCCGCCCGGCAGCCCCCTCTTTCTGCTCGTGGGGCGACTGTTTACCCTCCTGCCCCTGTTCGGTGATATCGGTGCCAGGGTTAACATCATTTCCCCCATAACCAGCGCCCTGGCAGTTATGTTGCTCTACCTGGTAATCGTCCGGCTGGTTGTGATGTGGCGGGGCGAGGTGATTAACATCACAGACGCATTCATTGCCTACGGCTCGGCGGCCGTCGGTGCCTTTACTTTCATGGTTACCGACAGCCACTGGTTCAACGCCGTAGAAGCGGAGATTTATGGCCTGTCCACTTTTTTCACCGCCTTCACCGTATGGCTTATCCTCCGCTGGAGCCAGAAAGATAATTTGGTAACCTACGTCGTCTCAGAAGGTCATAGAAAAACTGCACTCATTCAGCAGGACAATCAAAAAGGCCCGGCTAAGAGCCACGTCCGTTACATTCTCCTCCTGGCCTACCTGTTCGGCCTGGCCTCAGGACTTCACCTCCTGAACCTCCTGGCCCTGCCTTTCGTAGCTCTCATCATCTTCTATCGCAAGTGGCAGTTTTCCTGGAAAGGGTTCTTTGTCACCGCCGGTATTTCGGTAGTGATTTTCCTGGTCATCTACCAGGGTATCATCAAAGGGCTGCCCCGGCTGGCCTTACTTATTGGTCTGCCCGGTGCTGCTCTCGCGGTGGCAGTCCTGGTGGTAGTTACGGTGTGGGTCGTGGGCAGACGCAGGAAGAATGCCAGTATTATCCTTTCATCCATACTCCTGGTTGTCGTGGGCTACTCCACCTACGCCACTATCTTTATCCGCTCCCAGCAGAACCCCGCTATTGATGAGAACGACCCCGAAACCATCCGGCAGGCGGTGGCCTACCTTGAGCGGGAGCAGTATGGCGATTGGTCGATGCTCGACCGAGCTCGCTGGACGCCCGGAACCCAGCACAGATACAAGAGCGTGGGAGATTTCTTCTGGAACTATCAAGTAAAGAAAATGTACGTCCGGTATTTCCTGTGGCAGTTTGCCGGTCGGGGTCCGTCCGGTGCAAAAGGGGTTACGCCCTATGGAGCCACCGCCGCGGAAGATGGCGTGGACTGGTTCCAGTTCGGGCTGCCGCTGGCCCTGTTGTTGGGATTCTTCGGCCTATACTACCACATGCGCCGGGACTGGAAGCATGGCTTGGCCGTCCTGGCCCTCTTCCTGGCCACCGGCCTGATGATCATACTGTACCTGAACCAGCCCGATCCCCAACCCCGGGAGCGGGACTATTCATACGTGGGCAGCTTCCTCGCCTGGTCCATCTGGATCGGTATTGGGGCGGCCGGGCTGCTGGAGCTGCTCTCCGAACGGATTAAGGAAGTCTCACTCAGGCGAGTTATGCTGTCCGGTGCGCTCGGGGTCCTGCTGATCATACCCGGGGTCATGCTGCGTGCCAACTACCATCAGCATGATCGCACCGGTAACTATGTAGCCTGGGACTACTCGTATAACCTGCTCAACAGCTGCAAGGAAAACGGTATTCTGTACACCAACGGCGACAACGACACTTTCCCCCTCTGGTACCTTCAGGAGGTGGAGGGGATTCGCAAGGATGTGCGCGTAATTAACCTGAGCCTGCTGAACACCGATTGGTACATCCGCCAGCTCCGGGACTCCGAGCCCAGGGTTCCCCTGTCGCTCTCCGATGATGACATCAGGCAGATGACCCCCATCCCGTGGGAGGAGAAAATGGTACGCCTGCCGGTAAATCGTCCCGATGACGAGCCAGGCTACATAGAGTGGACCCTGAAACCCACCTACGCGGGCCGGTTCCTGCGCGTTCAGGACCGGATGATCGTCCAGACCATCAGAGATGTGAACTGGTCCCGGCCCACCTATTTCGCCGTTACGGTGGCCCCCGAAAATAAAATCGGTCTGGAAAGATACCTGGAGATGCAGGGACTGGTTTACGAGCTTAAGCCCAATCCTACCAGTATCATCAACATCGAGCGGCTGCGCCACAATCTGCTTGAGGTATACCGCTACCGTAATCTGGACGATCCCTCAATATACTTCAATCCCAACATCCAGCGGTTGATGCAGAACCTGCGGGCCAGTTTCCTGCAGTTGGCCCTGGACGGGATTATCAAAGGCGAGAAAGAACAGGCAAAAGCCGTCCTGGACACCCTGGCAGTCACTATCCCGGAGTCGGTGATTCCAATCAGAAACAAGGACCTCTACTTCCAGATAGGAGAGTTTTACGCTGAAGCGGGAGACACGACTGAGCTGCGCCGCCGCTTGACGGCGATACCCAGGCGATTCGGCCTAGTGCCCGGGGATCATCTGAAAATAGGCTTTATGTACAGTCAGCATCTGAATGACTGGGAGACGGCCCAGGCCATCTTTGAGGACGTCTATAAGAAACATCCCCAGAACGGCCAGGTAGTGGGCGATCTGGTGGGGATCTATCAACAGACCGGCCATCCCGAGCAGGCCGCCCGGATTCTAACGGATTGGTTGCGGTTCACCCCCAACGACCAGGCCGCCCGCCGGCTTTTGGAGCAGTTGCAGCAGCCGTAAGCCCTGCCTGTTTTAACCAATACCGTGATGGCCGGATAAGTCACTCTTTCGCCACGCACCATGAATGGCCTCAAAGCCTTTCCCACCGTCAGTGTGATCGTTTTGAACCACAACGGCATGTCGTTCTTGAAAGACTGTTTCGATTCTCTCCTGGCAGCCAGCTACCCTGACACCGAGCTGCTTATGGTGGACAATGGCTCCACCGATGAGAGTGTATCGTTTGTGGAGCGAAACTATCCCACGGTAACGGTTATTCACAGTGGCGGCAACATCGGCTACAGCGCGGCCAACAACCTGGGCATACGGCACGCCAGGGGTGAATATGTGGTGCTCCTGAATAACGATGTGGAGGTTACCCCCGGTTGGCTGGAGCCGCTTGTGGAAGAGTTTGAGTTGGATTCTAAGGTCGGCGCCTGCCAGCCCAAGCTGCTCCATCTGCAAGACCGGACATCATTCGAGTACGCCGGAGCCGCCGGCGGATTCATGGATCGTCTCGGGTACCCCTATCTTCGAGGCCGCGTCTTTTCCACCATCGAGGAAGATCGAGGGCAGTACAATACCAGCATAGACCTGTTCTGGGCCTCCGGCGCTGCCCTGGCTATTCGAAAAGAGGCTCTTACCGAGGCGGGTGAGCTGGACGAGGATTTTGTCCACCATATGGAGGAGATCGATCTATGCTGGCGGCTGCACCTCCAGGGCTACCGCATCCGGGTTCGTACCGATTCGGTGGTGTACCATTACGCCGGAGGAACCATCAAGCCGGACAGTTTCCGAAAGATTTACTGGAATCACCGCAACAGTGTCCTTATGCTGATGAAAAACTATTCAGTTTCCCGGCTGCTGTGGGTGTTGCCGTTGCGTATACTCCTTGATGTAACGCTTGTGCTGAAATCACTTGCGTCGCTTGACTTTAAAAGGGTCGTGGCGGTAGCGGCGGCGTATGGCTGGCTCGGGCTTCATCCTCTTCTGATCTACCGGAAGCGCCGGGAAGTGCAAAACCAACGGAAGGTGGCCGATCAGGTCATTGGCACTCTTCTGTATCCGGTCAGCCTGATTTTTTCCTACTACATAAGAGGGAAAAAAACCTTTACGGACATCGTGGAAGAAGCCTGATCCCCTGCTGGTTTTGGAATCTATTAGAGTCACGGGGTGAAGAAGGGATGGCGCTCGACTAACCGAAGCCCTTGCTGACAGGGGGGCAGCGGCCTTTTGGGAACCGTGCTGCGCAGGCTGGAACCCAACCTTCTGGCGCTCGCCCGAGACGATGTGGGGATCGAAAGGAAAACTGTGAAGGGGCTGGCCCTCAATCTGGGCAAAAGGGAAGTAGGAAATCTGCGCCGTGCCGAGGTATCTTTTAGCGTGCTGTGGGGCACCTTATTTAACCTTTCAAAACTGAAATCGATCATGGAAGCGCGAGAAAAATGAGAATCTTCGTTGCGGGAGGCGCCGGCTATATCGGTTCCCGGCTGGTGCCCGGTCTGCTGGATCATGGCTACCAGGTTACCGTGGTAGATATTCTGTGGTTTGGAAATGCCCTGCCCGAAGGGGTAGAGGTCATTCAAAAGGACGTTTTCGACATCAGTCAGGCCGACCTGGAAGGTTTTGATCGGGTCATCTTTCTCGCCGGGCTGTCCAGCGATCCCATGGCCGAGTACTCCCCCTCCATGAACTTCATTTCCAACGCATCCGGTCCGTCCTACCTGGCATTCATCGCCAAGCAGGCTGGGGTCAGGCGCTTCATCTATGCCGATTCCTGCTCCATTTACGGCTATACCGTTAACCAGCTCTACGACGAAGAATCGCCTACTACCTGTACTTATCCCTATGGCATATCCAAGCTCCAGGGGGAGTTTGGGGTCATGCAGCTGGCCGATAATGACTTTTCCGTCATCTGTCTGCGCCAGGGGACCGTCTGCGGCTACAGCCCCAGGATGCGTTTCGACCTGATCGTGAATACCATGTACATGGCAGCCATGACAGAG
The DNA here is from genome assembly GCA_964621455.1 of uncultured bacterium. Lineage (GTDB taxonomy): Bacteria > Fidelibacterota > Marinisomatia > SCGC-AAA003-L08 > TS1B11. The sequence goes on along the minus strand of CAZULW010000074.1, from coordinate 3,617 downwards.
AAAAAGATCACCGTCAATAACCCGGCCATTTGGCGGCCTATTTTGGGCATGAGAGATGCCGTAAATGCCTATCTAAGGGCCATTCAGGCCGATATAGGGATCAGTGGGATATTTAACGTCGCTTCCGGGAATTATACGGTAGGTGAGGTAGGCGATTCGGTGTGGTCGTATGTAAGGGAACACAATCACACCGATGTCAAGCTGGTAATGAGGGATCTGCAGGATTTTCGGAACTATAAGGTATCAAACCAGAAGGTACAAGAAATACTGGGCGTGCGCTTCCAGGATACGATAGAATCGATCCTCGGCGAGCTCAATGCTCGATTTGCCCCTGATTTTGACTATAACAACGATATCTATTACAACATTCGGGTTTTTCAGAAAATCTTCAGTGAGGATAGGTAGTAACAGGGACCAATCCATCCAACGGACCTGAGGGAGCCCCTATGGAATTTGAAAGCACACCATTACCCGACATCGTGGTTATAATCCCGAAGGTTTTTCAGGATGAACGCGGCTTTTTCATGGAGACATACCGGGAAGACATCTTCCGACAGGAGCTGGGCGTAGATCCGGAATTTGTCCAGGACAATCATTCGCGGTCGGTGAAGAATACATTGCGGGGCCTGCATTTCCAGTGGGACCCGCCCATGGGCAAGCTCATGCGTGTGACCGTGGGCAACGCCTTCCTGGTGGCCGTGGACCTCCGCAAAGACTCCCCCACATTGGGCCAGTGGTTCGGCCTGGAAGCCGGCACTGAGAACCGGAAGCAGGTATGGGCTCCCACCGGGTTCGCCAGGGGTTTCTGCGCCCTCACTGATGTGGTCGAAATCCAGTACAAGTGCACCGGTACCTATAATCCCGCCTGCGAATCGAGCATCCGATGGGACGACCCCAACGTGGGTATTCAGTGGCCAACCACCGAGCCTATCCTATCCAACAAGGATCGGGACGCCCAGACCCTGGCCCAGTGGCTGGAAAGACCGGAATCGAATTATTTCAAGCTCTGATTCGCTCCTCAGCCCCTCCCCGGATGAACACAGGTCGCAGGAGATGGCGGGCACAGGCCAGCGATGACACAAATAGAGTATTTGACACTCCCTGCCGCCTTGGTAATTTTAAGTACCGCTATGAACCTTTGACAATTGACAATTGATGGATAGCGCCGCAGGCGAACACATCCCCACCCTATTTGCCCCTCGTAGGTTACGACGCGACGCCTCTTCAGGAACTTCATACCATAACGCTTTACACCAATTCATAACGCGAGAACTGAACCATGAGTAACACCAATCCATTTGCTATTGCCCAGCAACAGTTTGATGAAGCCGCCGAGCTGCTCGGACTCGATCCCGGTATGCGGGAATTTCTGCGCTGGCCCCAGCGTGAATTCAAGGTCACCCTGCCCGTGAAAATGGACGACGGCAGCATCCGGGTTTTTCACGGATACCGTGTACAGTACAACTCCTCCCGGGGGCCCACCAAGGGCGGCCTGCGCTGGCACCCGGATGAGACCATTGATACCGTGCGCGCACTGGCGGCGTGGATGACATGGAAAACGGCGGTTGTCAACATTCCCCTGGGGGGAAGCAAGGGGGGCGTTACCTGCAACCCCAGGGAGCTCTCCGAGCGGGAAAAGGAGCGCCTGGCCCGGGCCTACATGGACGCGGTGGCCCACATTCTGGGTGTTACCAAGGACATCCCCGCGCCGGACGTCTATACCACTCCCCAGATCATGGCCTGGATGATGGACGAGTACGAGAAAATTATCGGTGAGAGTCATCCGGGAGTGATCACCGGCAAACCCATACCCCTGGGTGGTTCGCAGGGCCGCGCGGACGCCACCGCCCGGGGCGGCGTCTACACCGTGCGGGAAGCCGCCAGAGCCCTTAATATCACCACCGATAAGGGCACCATGGCCATCAACGGCTTCGGGAACGCGGGCCAGTTCGCCGCCCTGCTGGGTGAGGAGATTCTGGGCCTCACGCTGGTGGCGGCCAGTGATTCCAAAGGTGGGATTTACAATCCCAAGGGACTATCGGCCAAAGATGTGGTTGAGTACAAGCTGAAGAACGGCAGCCTGCAGGGGTTCCCCGATTCCGAACCGATCAGCAACGGAGACCTGCTGGAACTCGACGTAACCGTGCTGTTCCCCAGTGCCCTGGAGGCGGAGATCACAAAGGACAATGCCAGTCGGATCAAGGCCAAAATCGTGTGCGAACTTGCCAATGGTCCCACCACCCCGGAGGCGGACTTGATCCTGTGGAAAAACGGGGTCTTCGTCATCCCCGACTTTCTGGCCAATGCCGGTGGTGTCACCGTCTCATACTTTGAGCAGGTGCAGAACGCTTACAATTTCTACTGGGAGCTGGAGGATGTGCACCGCCGCCTGGATGCAAAAATGACCAAGGCTTTCCACGACGTCTATTACCAGTACACCAGCCGCAAGGATATCCACATGCGGCAGGCGGCCTATTTGATTGCCATCGCCCGGGTGGCGGAGGCGTGTCGCCTGCGGGGCTGGGTATGAACCACACCGCTGTGCGGATATGTAGCCTGACCTGTAAAATCTCAAGGGGCCCGATAATCAGGGTGCAGAACCTGTCTTTTGGCTCCCGCTTTTCCTTAACTTAAGGTAATTGCTAAGTATTTCGGACCAGATTATGTTTAATAGCGTTGATTTCCGTATTCCGTAACATATTGAGAACCAAAGGATAGAGTTTCACTTCTCGATGATTGAAACGATATGAAATTTCACCCAGAAAAATATGGAGAAACTTTTTCGGTACTCCCCGCAACGGATACAACCAATGCTTGGCATAGCTCCAGAACCCCTCAATGCCATTGATATGATCCCGCCCCATGGGAACACCGCCACTCTTGCGCACCACCACATGGTTGCCTCTAAGAGCCAATGAGACATAGGCTTGCCAGTCATCGGTAAAGTAAAGACTCCCTGGCTCCGTATGGGTCCGTACCAGGTACATCACTTCCTCACGGTTCCGTCGAGGTATGGGAGCAACCCGCACCTGACCATTCCGTTGCAGAATGCCAAACACAATAACTTTGCCACTGGCGCCCCAGCCGCGCTTGCCCTTCCGACGGCCGCCAAACATCGTTTCATCCAGTTCCAGATCACCATCCAAGGGTTCCATGCACTCCTGGTCCAGGGCCATGACCACGCGACAGCAGCGGTAAAACCGGTCCAGCGTAGGACGGCTGGCAAGCCCGTGAAACCGGAGCCGATACACCGGTACGCCCAGGCAGAAATAATCCAGGATCTGACACTTGGCAGCTTCCCTGATCTGGAAACTCTGCCAGATCGAACGGCTCTTGTACCGGTAACCACACCGACGACACTTGCGACGGCCATCAGATAAATGCCAACTCCAGTGAAAACCACATGCAGGACAGGCTTGCTTCACCAACCAAAATTACCTTCCCAGGTCCGTTTTGGTTAGCAATTACCTAACTTAAAGATAGTTCGCTTAAGGATAGGCTATGACCGTGTCCACGATAAACAAGACAGCAAAGCAGGATTCCCGGCCGTCATCCAGGAAGATCCGGGAAAAAATCCGCGCCTATCCCCATCTGAAGAGAAGGATCTACCTCCAGCT
>CAZULW010000073.1:0-11664 GCA_964621455.1 uncultured bacterium | reverse complement strand
CGCCGGACAAGCGCCGGACAAGTCAGCTTTCAGCGTACAGCATTCTTCAATTTTCCCCGTGGGGGTCCCTCCAGGACAAGTCCCAAACCCCTAGTGCCAGGTTCATTTGCGTGCGAGGATGGCCTCCATCTGGTCGAGCAGTTCGTTCATTTTGGCTGTGGTGGCCTCGATGGGAGTTGGGGTGGACATATCCACACCGGCGATCTTCAGCAGCTCGATAGGATAGTCCGAGCCGCCGCTGGAGAGGAACTTCAGATAGTCGTCCACCGCCGGCTGCCCTTCCTCACGTATGCGCCGGGCCACCAATTGCGAAGCGGCGAATGAGGTGGCATAGGTGTAGACGTAGTAGGTGTAGTAAAAGTGGGGAATACGGGACCACGACAGGGCCTCCTCTTCATCCATTACCATCTCAGCTCCCCAGTACTTCTGGTACATCTCGCCGAAGAGCTTATTGACTACCTCGTGGGTGAGGGGCTCGTCGTTCTCCACCAGCTGGTGGATGTCGTGTTCGAACTCGGCAAAGCGGGTCTGACGATAGAAGGTAACACCGATATCCTGTACGTACTGCTGCAACAGAGACAGCTTCTCCGCATCGCTTTCGGCCCGGTTCAGCAGGTAATCCCTCAGCAGGGCTTCGTTAGTGGTGGATGCTACCTCGGCGCTGAAAGTGGCGTAGTCGGCGTAGACGTAGGGCTGGGTCTCGTTGGAGAGGTACGAGTGCATAGTATGCCCCAGCTCATGGGCCAGGGTGAAAACCGAGCTCAGGGTACCGTCGAAGTTCATGAGGATGTAAGGATGCACCCCGTAGATACCCGCCGAGTATGCGCCGCCACGCTTACTCTTGTTCTCGTACACGTCGATCCACCGCTCGGCGAAGGCCCGGTCCAGGATCAGCTGCACCTTGTCGCCCAGGGGCTTGAGGGCCTCCTTGATCATCGCCTGGGCCTCCTCGTAAGTGTATTTTTTTTCCACCTCGGGGAACAGGGGAGCGTAGGTGTCATAGGGGTGGAGCTCCTTCACGCCCAGTACCCGCTTTTTAATGGACGCCCAGCGGTGCAGCGGCGCCAGGTTGTCGTTAATGGTGTTCACCAGGTTGTTGTATACCGACACGGGAATGTTTGGTCCGTCCATGGCGGCCCCCAGGGAGCTGTCGTACTTCCGGGCCTTGGAGTAAAAGATGTCCCGCTTGATCTGGGTGGTGAGTAGCGCGTTCATAGTGTTGATGTGGCCCTGGAAGGGAACGTACAGCTCCTTGTAGGCGTCGTGGCGCACGCGGCGGTCACTGGAGGTCATGAAGTAGTAGTACCGGCTGCGGGACATCTCGACGTCGTTGCCCTTTTCATCCTTGATGGTCCCCCACTTGAAGTCGGTGTTGGTGAGCATACCGAAGGCGTTGTTGGGGCCGCTAGTGACTGCACCGGCCAGGGCCAGCAGCTCCTCCTGCTCCTTGGGCAGGATGTGGGCCCTGGACCGCAGCAGGTCCTCCAGGTAAAAGTCATACAGCTGCAGCCCCTCCTCCTTGCGCATGAACCGCTGCAGCTTCTTATCGGGGATGGCGAGGATCTCCGGGTCAACGAAGGCGGCGGCGTTGGCCAGTTTGGTGCCTAGTCCCTGCATCCGCTGGGCCATGGCCTGATAGGTGGTATTGCCCAGGTCCTCGTCTCGCTTGCGGCTGGCGTAAGAGTAGAGGCGCTCGAAGAGCATGTAGGTCTTTTCGCCATGCTTAAGGGCGGCCAGAAGCGTCTTGCCCGACTTACCCAGTTGCCCCTCGTACTGGTCAAACCCGCCAATTAGGCCATCAGCCCTCTGGAAGGCTGCCTCCCACGCCTCATCGGATTCGAACAAGTCGGTAACGTCCCAGGTGTACTGCTCCTCCACCTGGTCGCGGGTAGGCACTGCACCGGTCTGCTGGGCCGCCAGGCGGTTGATCCCCACCAGCAGAACTATCCCGGCGCAGAATACGGTCAGATAACGCTGCATACAGCTGCTCATGTTTTTCTCCTTCAATTTGTTATAAGGGTAAATAAATATAGGGTAAGACTCCATTGAGGCTGAAAGAGTTGCCCAGTTGTTCATTGCTATAGCCAGAAGGTTACACTCTCTTTGTTTGAGGAGGTAGCATTTTATAGGCTGGGTGGACACCACGAACGGATAGCGGGTAGAGGTAGGGGGAGGAAGTTCCGAGTTCCGAGTTTCTAGTTCCGAGCTTGCCCGGCGTAGGCGATAGCCGTAGACGGGTTTCTAGCAATCAGCCGTCAGTAATCCGTCTTTGCTGCGCTACGCCGGACAAGTCAGCTTTCAGCGTACAGCGTTCTTCAATTTTCCCCGTGGGGGTCACTTTCCCGAAGGGAAGCCTGCGGCTCGGGATAATATTCAATCAACAATGTCCCAAGTCCCGAGCTTCCAGCCCCTAGTCCCAAATCCCAAGCCTCTAGCACCTGGTACACGCGCCTCCAGCGCCCTCTGCGTTCTCCGCGCAAAGCTCATTCTACTGCCAACTGCCTACTGCCAGGCTCGCCGGGCTCCCCGTAGGGCGGGACGCCCAGGGTAGGCGTTGCCTCCGGCTACGCCGAGGCCTGCTACTTCTTCCCGCCCTTGGCAGTTCTCATCGCCCACCAGCCGCATTTCGCGCATCCCGCGAACGACACCCACTCGGTCCCTTGTGTAATCTTTACACGCCATTTAAACGAGTAAAACAAGAGGAGCAATGACATGATTCCCTTCTTCAAACCAGGTACGAGAACCTATATCCTGGCAGGTGTGGCCCTGGTGAGTGCCCTGCTGCTCCAGGCTAACGCCCAGGGTGTGCTGGTGCTGGCACCGATGATCAAGTTGACCCTGGCCTTCATCCTGACCGTGGTAACACCGCTGGTGCCTGTGTTCATCCGCAAAGCCCTTGCAGCCATGGAATCCGGCAAGTCGAAACCGGAAGCCGATCGGTAGGGGTGTCGACGCATGGCTTCTAAAAAAGCCCACAGCAAGCTGATCGATAAGCTGGAGGCTATAAAGACGCTGGCGGAAGAATCGGCGGCGCTGCTGAGGGCGCAATCAGGCTCTCCGGATGCGGAACGCCCGGGGGGCCGGACATGGAGAAGCTGCTGGCAATCCTGCAGGCCCAGGCCGGGCTGCAACAGGCCTTGCTGGAGAAGCTGCTGGAAGTGATGAACCCCACCGAGAAAGAGAAGGACCTGAGCGACACCTTCCAGTTGGCGGTGCAGGAGTTGATCGATTATTTCCAGGAGCGGGTGCGCATGGCCAGCAAGAAGGCCGACGCGGCGGCGCTGAAGCACCTCCGCAAGGGGTAGCGTCCTGTGCCCAGGGCAGCGGGTGGTGTCGAGGCCAGCAATGGCGGGAGCTGGTGACGGCATGGCTCCGGTGAGCCGGTACAGCCATCAGGTGAAGGAGGCGGCCTTCAGCCTCTACTGCCAGAACCTCTCAGCCACCAATATCGCCCGGCGGATTCCCGAGAGTTTCGGCGACGATGTCCATCCTAGTCTGCGTACCGTCAGGTACTGGATCCAGAAAGGTGATTGGCTGACGCGCAGGAAGAGGGTCCACCGGAAAACGGAGGCCCTTGCGGACCAACAGCTGGCACGAACCACCGCCAAGCTGCTGGCGGATTTGGTAGTGTCCTAATTTGAGGGGGTTTTTCTAAAGGAACTTTGGATGTTGCCGATAAGTTAAATGGATACTGGAACTTATGGAAAATATCGAAATGAAAGCAGGTCATGACCTAATATTATTTTGATGGCACACGTTTTGTACGTATAATCTATGGTCATAAAAAGATAAAAAGAGTAAAAAAGTAAAAAAAAGTATAAAAAGGAAGAACCCTTGATGAGAAGTCACCACCAAGAAGGAGAACTTAGGCGTCTGAGTTTAACCATTCCTGCTTCGCTTCATCATGAATTAACTGGAATTGTTAAGGAAGAGAACTTAACCTACGTGGGGGTGATACGCACAGCTCTCCAGTTTTGGCTTGAGGTAAGAAAAGCTAAAAAAATGGAAGAAGGCTATATCGCATATGCTGAAGAAAATCTCAAGTTGATGGAAGAGTTCAAACACGTTGATAGGGAAGTCTGGTAAAAATGCCAGACATAGCGGTGCTACGTGGTGATGTCGTTCGTGTTAGGCTTGATCCCACAGAAGGAAGTGAATCACGGGGACAGTCTCGGCCATGCATTGTTGTTCAAAATGACATTGGGAACCAGCATTCACCGACTACAATAATAGTCCCATTGACTGATGCTAAAGATAGAGAGACGTACCCTTTCCAGGTTTTAGTTCAAAAGGGAGATGGCGGCCTCACAAAGAATAGTATCGCCTTGGGTGAACAGATAAGAGTTATTGATCGTAAGCGCATCACATCTAAAATGGGTTCTTTGAGCACCGACACTATGGACAAAATTGATGAAGCCCTTCACGATTCTCTCCAGTTAATCTAAGCCTCAGCCAGCAAATCTTCTACATCCCAAGGTCTTTTTGTAATTCCCGCTTCCATCGCAGGCGTTACCCGAAGTGCCCAAACAATACTTGCCGGACAGCTCAGCATGATGTAAATTGACAAGTAATGGCTGTCTATTGTAATAACATATATAACATGCTGCCCATATATTTCCCGATGAGATGATTTCCTCTGGGGGGTGGCTTCTCGCAAATCCTCACGTGCGACTGGCTCAGATGTGCCACCCCCCATCCCCTCCCTTACTAACTGGCACCTGCCAGGATATCTCCTTGAGACTGGCTTCAAGTTGCGGGATTTGACCTGGTCATCGGCAGTCAGATGGCTGTGAGTCGTCAGGGAGCCGCCATTAGTTATCATATGGCATAACACGTAACATCCACATGGGTTGCATCTTAATGCCGGGTTTGTAGCAGCACATGTCCTGATACTTTTAAGTATTAAAATATTGTAACATACGTTATGCCAATCATCAGGTAAGGACAATAATCAGAACGCTCATAATCGGCTAATCTGTCCCAAAAAGGACTTGTTAGTACTGCTTGGTTGAACCACTCGTCGGGAACTGCGTATAATTCAGACTCATAATAACACCAGAAAAGCAATAGCAAACTAGATATCAAACGATCAGACATCTGCACTCCTATCTCCTGACAGCCATGTATCCGATCCTCTCAGCAGAATTCATCGCCCCTGATGTCAATCTGTTCCGCATTGAAGCGCCCTACATTGCCCGGAAACACCAGGCGGGCCAGTTCGTCATCCTGCGCGTCCATGAGAACGGCGAGCGCATCCCCATCACCATCGCGGATAGCGATCCTGAGAAAGGCGAGATAACTATTATCGTGCAAGGTATTGGCCGCACCACCAAAGAGCTCAGGCGGCTCGGAATGTATCGGAACCAGGAAAAGAAGGCCCACGAGAAGTGGCAATGCGAGAAATAACAAACAAAGACATCCGCGCTGTATTGAACGAACACGAACAGCACCGGGACAGCCTGATCCCGATTCTCCAGGGAATCCAGAAGAAGCTGGGTTATATATCCGAAGAGGCGGTAGAAGTTATATCAAGCCACCTGAACATATCAGAAAATGACATATACGGCGTGGCAACGTTTTACACACAGTTCAGATTCACTCGCCCGGGCGATCACATCGTTAAAGTATGCCAGGGAACGGCGTGTCACGTCAGGGGCTGCAAACGAATTATGAACGAAGCAACCAGATACCTCGGCATCAGTCCGGGTGAAACTACGCCGGACTATAAGTTCAGTCTGGACAGCGTGGCGTGCTTCGGTTCATGCGCGCTCTCGCCCGTAGTTGTGACAGATGACACGGTTCACGGAAGGATGAGCGCACAAAAACTAAAAGGACTTCTGAAAGCCATCGAATGAAGTTCGAAGACATACAGCAACAAGCAAAGCGAGAATGGGAAGCATTTAACCGGCTGGAACGTCCACGGATATTGATAGGAGCCGCGACGTGCGGCCGCGCTGCAGGAGCATTGAGCGTACGTGCGGCTTTTGAAAAGGAGCTTGCCGCAAGGTCCAACGCGGCGGATTTACACGATGTAGGCTGCTACGGCCTGTGTTATGCGGAGCCTCTCGTGGAAATCGGCCTCCCTGGTGGGCGACGGATAATGTACAAAAACGTAACCGAAGAGATGGCCGCGGAACTGGTCAAAGACTTTATTGAAAACGGCAATCCGCGACCGGACCTGGCGCTCGCTACCCTCGGTGACACCGCAATTGAAGGAATCCCCGAAGTCTCCAATCTGCCGATGATGGAGGGCCAAGTACGCATTGTACTGAGGAATGCGGGACTGATTGACCCTACGAACGTGTATCATTACGTGGCGCGACGGGGATACACCGGTCTCGCCAAGGCGCTTGGTATGACACCGGAGGAAGTTATCAAGGAGGTAAAGAACTCCGGCCTGCGCGGGCGCGGGGGTGCTGGTTTCTCAACTGGAACAAAATGGGAATTCGCCCGCAGGTCACAAAGTGATACAAAGTATGTTATCTGCAACGCCGATGAAGGTGACCCAGGGGCTTTCATGGACCGGGCGGTTCTCGAGAGTGATCCCCACGCAGTCCTGGAAGGTCTTACAATCGCTGCCTATGCCATCGACGCAAATCAGGGCTATATTTACATACGGGCCGAATACCCGCTTGCCGTTGAGAGACTCAGGACCGCCATCAGTCAGATGGAAGAACTCGGCTTTATTGGAAAGAACATCATGGGCTCCGATTTCAGTTTCTCCGTAGAGATAAAGGAAGGCGCCGGGGCTTTCGTATGCGGAGAAGAAACAGCGCTCATGGCGTCAATCGAAGGCCGCCGGGGCATGCCCAGGCCGAGACCGCCGTTCCCGGCGACCTCCGGCCTGCACGGAAAGCCAACTAATATCAACAACGTGGAAACCCTGGCCAATGTGTCTGAGATTTTGAACAGAGGAACGGAATGGTTCGCCCGGTACGGCACAGAAGAGAGCCGGGGAACCAAGACCTTCGCCCTGGCTGGAAAAATCAACCGAACCGGCCTCATCGAAGTGCCGATGGGCATTACCTTGAAGGATATCATATACAACATCGGTGGCGGTATTCCGGACGGCAAGAAATTCAAGGCGGTCCAGACCGGCGGCCCATCCGGCGGGTGTCTCCCGGAGGAGCTTATCGAGCTCCCTGTTGATTACGAAGAACTTGCCAAAGCCGGGTCCATCATGGGTTCCGGTGGTATGATCGTCATGGACGAGGACTCGTGCATGGTGGATATCGCCAGGTACTTCCTCGAATTTACCCACAATGAATCGTGCGGAAAATGCACCCCGTGCAGAATGGGCTCCCAGCACCTGCTCCGGATGCTGACTGAAATTAGCGAGGGTAAGGCCTCCGAAGGGTGTCTCGACAAACTAGAGAGGCTTGCATGGACCGTCCAGTCAGGCAGTCTCTGCGGCCTCGGGCAGACCCTGCCTAACCCCGTCCTGAGCGCGCTTCGCTACTTCAGGGATGAGTTCGAGGAGCACATCAGGAACAGGCGATGTCCGGCCGGCGTTTGCAAGAGCTTGATTCGTTTCTACATAGATCCGGATAAATGCGTGGGCTGTCTGCTCTGTCTGAAGAACTGCCCGGCGAACGCGATATCCGGGGAGCTGAAGAAAGTTCACGTCATTGACGACGAAAAATGCATAAAATGCGTGGTATGCCTGGATGTATGTCCCCCCAAGGTCTCCGCAGTCATAAAATTTTCAGGAGAGAATCCCCTCCATGATTGACCTTACGATAGACGGCAGAAAAGTGGAAGGCGAAGAGGGAGACACTGTGCTGGAGGCAGCGCGCAGGGCCGGCATTGAGATCCCTACGCTTTGCGCTCATCCTGAACTTGAGCCGTACGGCGCCTGCAGGATGTGCATCGTTGAGATCGAGGGGATGCGGGGCTATCCAACGTCCTGCACTACACCGGCAGCCGGGGGAATGGTGGTTAAGACCGGGACACCGGAAATACTTGAGATCAGGCGAAACATACTGAAACTCATGCTGAGCGGCCATACCAGTCCGTGCCTCGTCTGCCTGCACAAGGAACTTTGCGAACAATACCGCCCTCGTCCCACGAAATCGGGCAAGGCAACCGGCTGCACCTTTTGCAGTAGCCGCGATTCCTGCGAGATCAGAACACTCGCCGAAGAGCACGAGATCGACGACCTCGAGTTACCGATAATATACAAGAACCTGGCCCTCGAGCGGCTCGACCCGTTTATGGACCGGGACTTAAACCTGTGCGTTCTCTGCGGAAGATGCGTCCGCATCTGCAAGAAGCTACACGGGAAAGCGGCTATCGATTTCGTCGGCCGCGGAGCAGATGCCCGGATCGGAACGGCCTTTCAGCGCGACTACACGGAATCGGGATGCCGCTTCTGCGGCGCATGTATCGACATCTGCCCGACCGGCGCGCTCACAGATCGCTTCGCCAAGTGGCACGGTGCTCCTGACGAGACGAAAGAGACCACGTGCATCCTGTGTCCACTCGGGTGTTCCCTCAGCCTGAAAATCAAGGGCCGGCAGATAATCGCCTCCGGAGCCACGGCGCTTACAAGAGAGGCGCGAATATGTGCCATAGGTCGTTTCGTCCTGCCGCAGATATTCGAGCATCCGGCGCGGCTAACGTCTCATAAGATTCGCGTCGCTGAAGGGGGCTCGAGAAAAGCCTCTTATAAGGAGGCCATCGCGACAGCCGTTGAAAAACTGGCCAGCTTCTCCGGGGCCCGGTTCGCCTTGATTGCCCACCCGTCCGCCACCCGCGAAGAGATTTACATCTTGAGGAAATTCACTGAAGAAGTAATGAAATCCGGCAACTTCCACATGGCGACCAGCGCGGTCGACAGGGTAAAGATCAGCCCCGGAACAAAAGCTGTTTTTACCACCGGTGATCTTCTCGATGCCGGCTTGCTGGAGAAGCTTGATGTCACGATCACCGCGGATATTCTTCCATCTGTCGCAGCAGAATCCGCAGATGTCGTATTCGGGGCAGCCGCGCTTGCGGAAACAGATGGTACCTTCCTGACCGCGTCCGGAGAAATCCGCGCACTTTCAGCCGCTGCGAAGCCGCCGGATGATATTTTCCCCGATTGGAAAATCATCTGTGACATAGCCCGCAAGATGGGCTCAGCCGGATTTGACTTCGATTCGACGGCTGACATCAGGAAGGAACTCGACCGGCAGGGGACCATCGAACGACCGCCTGCCATGCCCGATCCCTCCCCGCTCGATGACGTGTCCGCGCTGCCTCGCGCGTACCGCGGCCACCCGTTCACGGACATCTCGTGCGCGCTGAAATCGATATTGCCTGAAAAACAACCCTCCGCGGAGAAAGATGCCGAGGAAAAGGAAGAACGGCTTTTCAAGATAATTGAGAAAGTAGAACTGGTCCCCAACACACACATGATTACCGTGCATGCCCCCGTTGTGACCAGGAAGTGCATGCCCGGGCAGTTCGTAATCGCAATAGTCAACGAAAAGTCGGAAAGGACTCCTTACACAGTTGCAGACTGGGACCGGGAGAAAGGCACTGTGACAATGATCGTGCTTGAAGCGGGACGGTCCAGCCGGGAGATGGCGCTGCTTAAGGAAGGCGACCACCTGGCCCACTTTACCGGCCCGCTTGGTACCCCGATCGAAATCAGGAAATACGGTACGGTGGTATGCGGCGGTGGTTGCTACGGCGTCGGCGCCATGCTGCCCATCGCCCGCGCCCTGAGAGAGGCCGGAAACAGAGTCATCTGCATCGAGGAAGCATGCAGCGGATACACGCTCCACTGGCAGGACAGGCTCTCAGAACAATGCGACGAGCTTATAATTACGACCAAGGACGGTTCCGTGGGGATCAAAGGCGGGGTGCAGGAAGCGATTTCAATGCTCGTTGAGAGGGGCGAGAAGATCGACCAGGCATTCATTATCGGCTGCACCTTCATGATGATGCTCGTATCCGAGACGACAGCGAAATACGGGATTCCCACGCTGACCGCAATGAACCCCATCATGGTGGACGGCACTGGAATGTGCGGCGCCTGCCGTGTAACGGTCGGTGACACGACGAAGTTCTCCTGCGTTGACGGGCCGTTCCTTGACGGACACCAGGTCAACTGGATCGAGCTGCTGCAGCGGCGGGCGGCATACGGCAGGGAAGAGATCCAGGCCCTGCCACAGGACCACCGCAAGCACGACCATCCCGGCATGAACCGGTGAGATAGCAGCGAGCAATGGAACCCAAAAAGAGGATGGCGATTCCCCGGCAGGCAATGCCGGAACAGGATCCGCTGAAACGCAGACACAATTATGACGAGGTTCCGTACGGCTTCAGCGAGGAGACGGCCATAATCGAGGCACAGCGCTGTCTGATGTGCCCGAAGCCCAAATGCATAGAAGGCTGCCCGGTACTCATTGATATACCCGGTTTCATCGCGCTTATCGAGGAAGGCAAGTTTGTCGAAGCGGCAAGGAAACTCAAAGAGGAGAACTCTCTCCCGGCGGTAACCGGCCGGGTGTGTCCCCAGGAAACGCAGTGCGAGATCGTGTGCGTCCGCACGAAGAAGGGGGAACCGGTGAGCATAGGCCGGCTGGAGCGGTTCGCGGCCGACTACGAGCGTATGTCCGGCCAGGTGGAGCTCCCCGAGATCGCCGCTCCGACCGGCAAGAAGGTCGCCATCGTCGGCTGCGGGCCGGCCGGCCTGACCGTTGCGGGCGACCTGATCAAACTAGGGCACGAAGTAACCATCTTCGAGGCGCTGCATCAGCCCGGTGGCGTGCTGATGTACGGCATACCGGAATTCCGCATGCCGAAGGAAATCGTTCTGGCGGAAATATCGTTCCTGAGGGAACTCGGGGTTGATTTGCGCTTGAACCACGTGGTCGGCAAGGCCATGTCCATCGATGAACTTCTCAAGCAATACGATGCCGTTTTCATCGGCACCGGCGCGGGACTGCCCATGTTCATGAACATTCCCGGAGAGAACCTGATTGGCGTTTACTCCGCCAACGAGTACCTTACCCGCTCGAACCTGATGAAGGCGTATCTCTTTCCTGAATATGCCACAGCGCCGATACGGAGTAAAAAGGTGGTCACCATCGGCGGCGGCAACGTAGCGATGGACTCGGCCCGGACGGCGCTCAGGCTCGGTGCGGAATCGACCATCGTGTACCGCCGCAGCCGTAAGGAGATGCCCGCGCGGGACGAGGAAATCCATCACGCCGAGGAAGAGGGCGTGGTGATTAATCTCCTGACGAATCCGACGAGGATCATCGGCAACGACGAAAGCCGCGTGGTGGCCATCGAGTGCCTGCGCATGGAGCTCGGCGAACCGGACGACAGCGGCCGCCGGCGGCCCATACCCATCGAGGGCAGCGAATTCATCATCGAGGCCGATACCGTCATTCCCGCCCTGGGCAACAGGCCCAATCCCCTCATCCCGCAGACAACCCCCGACCTCGAGATGACGAAGTGGGGCACCATCGTGGTGGACGAGAACACCATGGCCACCTCCAAGGAAGGCGTCTTCGCCGGCGGCGATATCGTCAGCGGGGCGGCAACGGTGATCCTGGCGATGGGCCAGGGTAAGGTCGCGGCGAAGTCCATCCACAAGTACCTGGAGACGGGCGTGTGGCCACCCAGCAACGAGCAGGCCGCTGATGATGGGTGATTGGTGACTGGTGA
>CAZULW010000072.1:0-11858 GCA_964621455.1 uncultured bacterium | reverse complement strand
CAGGCGATGACGATATCCCCTTCTAGAATGGTCGTGCTGAATGGTCGTGCTGAGCCCTGGCCTGAGCACGGGCGAAGGGTCGTCGAAGTACGACCTGCTTACACGTCACCCTTCGACTAGCTCAGGGTGACGTTGTCGCCCGAGTCATACGGCATCCTGTCACTGCTGCCCCCGGCGGCGGCCCTGGGCCTGGCCCTGTGGAAGAAACAGATTTATCCGGCCCTTCTGCTGGGCGTATGGATGGGCTGGTGGGTCCTGGAAGGGTGGAATCCCCTGGCGGCTGTGGGCTCTACCATCATTACCATCGTGGCCGTCTTCGAAGACAGCGGCAATACCCGTATCATCCTATATAGCCTGCTGGTGGGCAGTGTACTAACCCTCATGAGCGCCACCGGCGGCGTGGAGGGGTTCGTTCAGTGGGTAGGGGACCGCCGCTGGGTTACCAACCGCCGCCAGGCCCAGCTGGTGCCCTTCTTTCTGGGCGTCTTCATTACGGTGGAAAGCTCCATCACCTCCCTGGTGGCGGGGACGGTGGGCCGCCCCCTTACCGACCGCTACCGGGTAAGCCGGGAAAAGCTGGCCTATATCTGCGATTCCACCTCCGCGCCCATCTGCATACTGGTCCCCTTCAACGGCTGGGGGGCCATGGTCATCGGCCTGCTGGCCGTGCAGGGTGTGGAGAGTCCCGTGGCGGTGCTGCTGTCCAGCCTCGTCTGGAATTTTTATGCTGTGGCAGCCATTCTGGTGCTGCTGGTCACTATCCTGGCAGGGTGGGAGGTAGGTCCCATGAAGCGCGCTGAGCGGCGGGTCAGGGACGAGGGCAAGCTCATGGCTGACGGCGCCCATCCCCTGGTGGGAGAGGACGTTCTGGGTGTTGAGCGGCTGGCAGGACTCTCGCCGCGCCCTATCAATCTGATCCTCCCCGTTATGACCATGATCCTGTGTATCGTGGCGGGGATTTATTTTACCGGCCGGGCCGCAGCGCCAGAGGGGGCCGGACTATGGGAGATTATCCAGGCCAGCTCCGGTTCTACGGCGGTGCTGTGGGCGGTCATTGCCAGCCTGGTGGTCCTGGCGGTCCTGAACGTGCGGTTGCACTCCCGTCGTAATCCGGAGCGGGAGGGCATGTCGGGGCAAGCCTTCCTGGACCTGACCTTCAAGGGCATGGGCGGGATGATACCGGTAGTGACGCTCCTTATTCTGGCCTTTGCTCTAGGGGCCACGGTGCGCGAGCTGGGCACCGGCGTCTACGTGGCCCGGATCATCAGCGGCGTGGCCAGCGGCAAGGCGGCGGTGGTGGGCCTGTTCCTGCTGGCCTGCGTCATGGCCTTCGCCACCGGTACCTCCTGGGGTACCTTCGCTCTGATGGTGCCCATTGCCGTGCCCCTGGCGGCGGCGCTGGGCGGCCCCCTGCCCATGTACCTGGCGGCGGTCCTGGGCGGGGGCGTCTTCGGCGACCACTGCTCACCCATCTCCGACACCACCATCATCTCCTCCATGGCCTCGGCCTCCGACCACATGGACCACGTCCGGACCCAGATACCCTACGCGCTGATCGGGGCGGCGGTGGCAGTGGGGTTGTACCTGGTGGTGGCATGAGGGTCGTGGGAGCCTGAGCCGGCCAACAAAGGCCGATCATTGACAGGAGAACCCGAAAAGCGGTACCTTTCAAAAATGACAATGATATCGACCAAAGCCCTTGACCCGGAAAAGCTGGACGAAATCATCCGGCGGATCGTCGAAGTGGCGAAGCCCGACAAGATTATTCTGTTCGGTTCCGCCGTCAAAGGTGAGCTGGGACCACACAGCGACGTTGATCTACTGGTGATCAAAAGCGGGGTTGTTCATCGCCGTCGGCTGGCACAGGACATCCATCTGAACCTGTATGGCGTGGGGCAGGCGGTGGATGTGATCGTGGTTACACCGGAGGACGTGGCGCGTTACCGGGACAGCTGGCCGACGGTCATCTACCCGGCTTTGCGGGAGGGGAAGGTGGTCTATGGCGCCTGAGCGGCTGCCACCGGATGATCCCCGCGAGTGGCTGAACCGCGCCCGGAGCAACCTGGCCCCCGCGAAGGCCGGGATTGATATCCCGGACGTCTATCTGGAAGATCCCTGCTTTGACGCTCAGCAGGCGGCGGAGAAGGCAATAAAGGCCGTCCTAATTAGCCTGAACGTCCGCTTTCCCTATGTTCATGACCTGGCCACGCTCCTACATCTTATTGAACGGTCCGGGCTGGCCCTCCCACAAGGCATAAAGGACGCTGACGTGTTGACCCATTTCGCGTTCGAAACGCGCTATCCCGGTCCGGAAGAACCGGTCAGCCGCAACGAGTATGAAAGCGCTGTGGTGATCGCTGAGGCGGTAGTCCGCTGGGCAGAGGAACGCCTACTCGTGAAACCAGAATAGAGGGTGGAGCCAGCGGACTCCGAGAGAGTCCCTGGACCTGTCCAGCGGGTAGCGGAGCAGAGAGCGAATCCATAAATGAATTCGCTGAATCGAAAAAAGACCCCCGAAACTTCGGGGGCCTATACGAAGCCTACAGCCCCGCCGTTGGCGGGGGTTTCTTTCCCCCGACAGAAGCGTCGGGGGTTTGATTCAGCGATGGGATTTATCCCTTCGCATTATTCACCTGATTATTTCGGGGGAACTCCTGATAATCTCCCACTCGAATCCGGTAATCCCACTCTGCACCTTGAAGTTTACGGTGTTGCCGTGGGAATGAATTATCCACAAGTGATTCAACAGCCGTGACAATTCGAGGGACCTGCTGTGGATCAATATTCCGCAAGTCTTTTTCTGCCGAATTCTTCCACCGAATTTCATAGGAGTCCATCTTCATGCAATCTTTTCTTAAGTTCCTCAAACGATACGGTAGGCTCGTCGCGACGCTCAGCGATGATTGCGAGATCGTGGAGGTCTTCTAGAAGTTCCTCATACTCCTCAACGGGAAGAATTACGGCCGTCTTTTGTCCCTTTCCATCTACAATGTACTTTTCATGAAACTTGGCCATACCCGTCCTCCTTAAATTTCTAACAACCGGCTCCGACTAACGTCTAAATGTACGAACAATGGTTAGGATAATCCATGCGGTTACAGTCCGAGAACCATCCAGGTCTATAGTAAGGACTACTCCTGAACATTCGACTAAGCGCCTACCTTAGCAGTACCATCTTCTTCACCTCTGAAAAGCCGCCAGCCTCGAGGCGGTAAAGATACACCCCCGTAGCCACCGGGTTACCGAAGCCATCGGTACCGTTCCACGGCAGGGTGTGGGTGCCGGCGGGACGTGGGCGACGAAGGTGCTGAACTAGCCCCGCTAACATTCTATGCAAACGGTCCAAAAGGTTGTTGATATTGCTTTGGTTAGGTTAATTTTCGAGTTATTGATTCCTGCCAAAGTAAAGTCCTCATGTAGAGGCGACTCGGCGAGTCGCCCCTACCACCCGGTCGCCCCACCCACTGGTGGTAGGGGCACGGCCCCGACTCTTCCATCGGGAGGCCGAGCCGCGCGCCGTGCCCTGCGAAACAGGCCGGTCTGTAGGGGCGTATCGCAATACGCCCCTACGTCGGTTTGTAATAGGACTATCTTTTTGCAGGATTCAATAGTTGATAAGCACTGGATTCATCCGGAGTAGCTCGATCGGTAACCCCGCCGTTGGCGGGGTCCCTCCGCATACTGCGGGGTCCAGCGGTGGCTGTTATCTCGAAGTTTCGGGATGGGGGTTTGAGTTTGCCCATAAGAAAAGACTCGTCTTTGAGTCCGGCGTAGCTCAATCGGTAGAGCGGGTGGCTGTTAACCACTAGGTTGTAGGTTCGAGTCCTACCGCCGGAGCTGGCTTGGCGTAGCTGTGCTTGACCAAGCGTTGCTCTTATCGTTCCTACATCAGCCCGGCTTCGTAGATGACCGAGCCTAGCTTTGTTGGCGTAGCAAACCCCTTCAGCAGAACCTCATCCGGTTTGCCAAATTCGAATCCTTTGCCAACGCACAGTTCCTGAACGGTTTGCGGCACAAGAATTTCTCCAGCCTCGGCATGGTCGCAAATGCGTGCCGCCAGCTGTACAGTTGCTCCGAAAAGGTCCTCATTCTGTTCCACCGGCTCACCTGCGCACAGCCCGATTCTCACGTGGAGATTAATACCGGAGTCGGTCTGGTTATGATCGCTTATGCCCCGCTGTATATCGATCGCACAGTGTACTGATCCGGTCACCGAGGCAAAGGAGGCCATAATACCATCGCCAGTATGCTTGACTTCACGACCCCCATGCTTCTCGAGTGCACCACGGACAGTGGTGTCGTGGACATGTAGAACGTGCATAGCCGCCGCGTCACCTAATTCCTGGGTCATTTGCGTGGAGCCGACGATATCGGTGAATAGGATAATGCGGAGCGCTGAGCCGGTTTGGGTGGTTGCGGGGTCGATAGCCGCCGCGGTCTGTTCAATGCGACCAAGAAAGGCTTCGACCACCGCCTTGTTGACCTCTATAATTTTAGTAGCCTGAAGTCCGTGCGAAGCCTTATGCAATGCATTGGCCTGCTCAGCGCTGGGCGCTTCAATGAGGCAGTTGACGGTGCCAGTCTCTTTATTAAGCCAATAAGTTTGACAGGTGATCTCATACTGATCCTGAATGGCAATATCTGCCAAGTGAGCCTTCGCCAAATCCTCTTCTGTAGCACCGGGGACCTCGTGTAAATCCATGTAAAGCGGCATAGATCGTTCATCCTCCAACAGTGGCTACCTAGTCGGCCGCCCCAAATTGTGAATTTAACTTCTATAATTGTAGCGGTAGGTTTGGCTCGGCAGGGAGCTCCGTGCGTAATCTACCATAAAATATTGATATTTGCAAGTGGGTAAACCATGTCTACCTTGTGTCACTGTAAACCATGTCTATTCCCTGTCACTGTAAACCATGTCTATGCCCTGTCACTTATCCCTGAATAAGCCGCCCTTTGGCCCGTCGCCGGAGTTTATCCTGAGTCCCGATTATTCGGGAGGAAGGGCTCAGGGCCGGCCCTTCGGCAGCGTTTATCCTGAATCCGCCCTACCCGGCGCTTGTTATTCCGACCCACCTGTCCGAAATTATAGGCACCTCATACCTACGAATATGCCTGCTTTGCCCACTTATGAACACGACGCTTTTCCAGTACTCAGATTTACAGGAGTGATAGATGTATAAGATCAAGGAAGGGATGCTCTCCTGGCTCCTGCACAAGGTTACAGGGGTAGCCGTCGTCGCGTATCTGATCATACATATCTGGAGCATGGCCAAGATGGCCAAGGGGCCCGAGGCCTTTAACGCCGTCATCGAGACCTACAAGACCACCCTGTTCCGGGCCGGTGAAGTCCTGCTCCTGGGGGCCATTCTATTCCACGGGCTGAACGGCGTCCGGCTGATCCTGGGAGAGTTCACCGCCTGGGCTATGAAAAGACACAAGCTGCTCGTTTATCTCACCTACGTCCTGGCGGGGGCGCTATTTGTCATCGGTGGTTGGATCATGTGGAGGGCGGAAGGATGAGTAGTCGCGGTTCTCAGGCCTGGTTGTTCCAGCGCGTCACTGCCGTACTAATCTTTTTACTTTTGGGTACGCATGTTTTCCTATACCATTACCTGATAGGGCCGGCTGATTGGGGCTATGACATTTTAGGCTTTGGCGCCGCTGACTTGGCGAAGATCAAAGCCGATCCCAACCTGGTGAAGTACTACTCCCTGGCCAAGGTGTTTGCCAATCCTTTGTGGAAGGTGTTTGATGTCACGCTGATATCCGTGGGCACCTATCATGGGTTTTACGGCATCAAGGCCATAATCGATGACTGGGTCACCCACGACGGCTGGCGGGCCATCGCCAACTGGATCACCTACCTGGTCGGCTTCGTCCTTTGGGTGATTGGTGTGGTGGCGGTAATCAGTTTCACTCCCAAGCCGGTATAGGGGGCGGCCATGGTACACAAGTTCGATGCAATCGTTGTGGGCGCCGGCGGCGCTGGCCTGCGGTGCGCCCTGGAACTCAGTCAGCATAATTTCAACGTGGCGGTGCTGTCCAAGCTCTACCCGGTGCGGAGCCATACCGGGGCGGCCCAGGGCGGTATGGGTGCTGCCCTTGGCAACGAGGAACCGGACAGCCCCGAATGGCACTTCTTCGATACGGTTAAAGGCTCCGACTACCTGGGGGACCAGGACGCCATCGAGATCATGTGCGATGAGGCTGTTGAGGCCGTCCTGGAGCTGGAGCACTTCGGCCTGCCTTTCAGCCGGACGCCTGACGGTAAGATCGCCCAGCGGCCGTTCGGTGGCCACACAAGGAACTTTGGTGAAGCTCCGGTCAAAAGGGCCTGCTATGCCGCTGATCGCACCGGCCATATGATCCTGCATACACTCTATGAGCAGTGCGTGAAAAACCAGGTACGCTTTTTCAATGAGTTTTACGTCCTGGACCTGATTATCGATGGTGAGACCTGCCAGGGTGTGATCGCTTACGATCTGGCCACCGGCGAGGTTCACGTCTTCCAATCCAAGACTACTTTCCTCGGGACTGGTGGCCTCGGACGGGTATATTCAATCACCTCCAATGCCCATACGTACACCGGAGATGGCATGGCCATCTGTTTCCGCCGGGGCATTCCCATGGAGGACATGGAGTTTGTGCAGTTCCATCCCACCGGCATGCGGAAGCTGGGCATCCTCGTATCCGAGGCGGCTCGCGGTGAGGGCGGCATCCTGCGCAACCGGGAGGATATGGTCAACATCGGTACGGGCAAGGACGGCTTTATGGCCGCCGTGGCACCCACGGTCAAAGACCTGGCCCCGCGGGACGTGGTCTCCCGCACCATGTACAACGAGATCAAGGAGGGGCGGGGCATTGCCGGCACCGGCGATCCCGGCTCCGACTACCTCTACCTGGACCTGGTGCACCTGGGCGCCGATACTATCAATAGACAGCTGCCCGACATCTCCCATTTCGCCCGCACCTACCTGGCTGTCGAGCCCATCAAGGAGCCTATCCCGGTGCAGCCCACCACCCACTACCCAATGGGCGGTATCCCCACCGACATCGAAGGCCGGGTGTTATGGGATGCTAAAAACAGGCCGGTTCCGGGGCTGTATGCCGCTGGCGAGGTGGCCTGTGTGTCGGTGCATGGCGCCAACCGCCTGGGGACCAACTCCCTGGTGGATATCCTGGTCTTTGGCCGCCGGGCCGGCAAGGACATGGCCCGCTACCTCCAGGACGCGGAGTTCGGCAACATAACCGGGGAACCGGACGCTTTCCTCTGCGGCGAGATCGACCGCCTGCAAAACGGCGGGGGCAAGGAGAAGGTGATGGAGCTCCGCACCGCCATGCAGACGGTGATGATGGTTGAGTGCGGCGTTTATCGCACGAAGGAGAGCCTCACAAAGGCCCGGGATACTATCCTGGAGCTACGCCAGCGTTACAAGGAGGTTGGCGTCACCGACAAGAGCGCCTGCTTCAATACCGAGCTGGTGGAGGCCATCGAGCTGGGATTCCTCCTGGACTCGGCCTGGACCATCACCGAGAGTGCCCTGCTCCGCACCGAGAGCCGGGGAGCCCATTCCCGGGAAGACTTCCCCGAGCGGGACGATGACAACTGGCTCAAGCATACCTTCATCCACTACGTGAAGGATGGCAAGGTCAAGTTCGATTTCAAGCCGGTGACCATTACCAAATTCCAACCGAAGCCGAGGGTATATTAAGATGCAGGTAACCGTTGAAGTTTTCCGTTACGACCCGGATACGGACAAGTCCCGCTTCGATACCTTTGTGAGAGAAGTGGACCCCAAGGACCGGGTCCTCGACGTAATGATGGCTATCAAGGACGAGGAGGACGGCACCATCGCCTTCCGCAAGTCGTGCGCCCATGGAGTGTGCGGCTCCTGCGCTATGGAGATCAACGGCCTCAACCGCCTGGCCTGCCAGGTCCTTATCCAGGACCTGAAGAGCAAACGCATCCACATCAAACCCATCAGGGGGCTAAGGGTGCTCAGGGACCTGATCGTCGACATGGATCCTTTCTTCGCCGGGCTGGAGAAGGTCAAGCCCTATTTCATTCCCGCTGAGCCCGCCCCGGCCACAGAATACTACCAGTCCGTGAAAGACCGGGACATCTTCGATGATACCACCAAGTGCATCATGTGCGGCTCCTGCACCACCAGCTGTCCCTCCTTCCGCTGGTTCAACAGAGAGTTTGTGGGGCCCGCCGCTTTTGTCAAGGCCCACCGCTTCATCTTCGATACCCGCGATGGCGGCAACGAGGAGCGCCTGGGTGTACTGGACGACAAGGACGGCCTGTGGCGCTGCCACTCCATCTACAACTGCACCGACGCCTGCCCCCGCGAGATTCAGGTCACCAAGGCCATCGGCGACTTGAAGCGCTATATAGTGATGCATCGGTAGGGTAACTTTAGGGGAAACCCCTATCAAGGGTTCGCTTTGCTCGTTGTGGCTTACAGCTATAAGTCAACGATAATTTTGGCAGGAGACCTGAGGTCCCACAACTGAAGTTGTGGGCTACTCGATTGTATTGATTCAGCTTAGCCCACGGTTTTCCTGGAGGGACTCCTGCGGAGTAACCGTAGGATTGAGGAGGCAGAATAAAATTATGAACCCCATCAGGGGTTTTCTCTGCTTGTCAGATCTGTCATGCCATCCTTAAGGCAGCCGGAATAAAGTCCCGAGAAGGAGGAAATAATTGATTTCTCTGGAGTATTCCTTGGTAATTGAAGCTACCGAGGAGCCGGACTATTTTGGATTCTACTCGCCGGATTTAGAGGGCTTTACAGGTATTGGGCATTCTATTGAGGACTGCATATATAAGGCGAAGTGGGGCATGATCGATCATATTAATCTAATGAAGGAAAAAGGCCTGCCCCTGCCTCCCCCAAATCCCAACCCCAAAATTATCATTCAGAATGAGCAATTGGCCGAACAAGAGGCTTGAGATGTCCGTGCCGGTTCGATCATACCGGGGAATTCGAATCACCCAACCCATCGGCGACCTGAAGCGGTATACTACGGTGCTGCACCGGTAAGTCGTCACACTTCGATAATCTCATTACGGTCACCTTTGGCCCTGCCCTTGCGAGATCCGAATCACTAAGGCCATCGGTTAACTGAAGCGCAGCACTCCCTGAGACATTTTAGCCCGTTGGGGTTTTAAATCAGCAGCTAGAACCCCCGACGGAAAATGTTAACTTTGCCGGAAATTTATCCAGATTATTGGGTGGGTTGCATACCGTCGTAGCAATAAATATTATATTAAAAACTAATCATATAATAATGTCATATAATAATGCTTAATGCCGAAAGACTGTATCTTTTATGGACCTGATTAATCGTCTGATTAAGCGGCTACAGGCCTCAGAGGAAGTTGTGCTGGTCCTTGCTTCCATCCTGGTAGGAGTTGGAGCAGGCACAGGAGCAGTCATCTTCCGTTACCTTATTCGAGGTGTCGAGTGGATTGGGTACGATTGGTTCCCACTAGTTATGCCATGGATGGGAAAGGCATATGTACTTCTGATTCCAGCCGTCGGTGGAGTCCTGGTCGGGCTATTGGTATTTAATTTCGCTCGAGAGGCAAAAGGGCATGGTGTGCCCGAAGTTATGGAGGCTGTTGCGCTTAAGGGAGGCAGAATAAGGCCAATCGTAGCGGTTATTAAGTCCCTGGCATCGTCCTTGTGTATTGGGAGCGGGGGTTCAGTAGGACGCGAGGGTCCTATTGTACAGATTGGTTCGGCCATCGGATCTACAATTGGACAAGCTTTCCACCTGTCAGATAATCGCATCCGCAATTTGGTCGCCTGTGGAGCAGCCGGTGGGATCGCCGCAACATTCAACGCGCCCATCGCGGGTGTAGTTTTCGCAATAGAAATAATTTTAGGCGAGTTCAGTGGCGCCCATTTCAGCACTATTATCATCTCTGCTGTCTCAGCAAGTGTAATCGGCCAGGCCATATTTGGCTCTGCCCCGGCTTTCCTGTTACCCATGGAATATAATCTCAATAGTGTCTGGGAGTTTGCCTTCTATCCAGTATTAGGCGTACTGGCGGCTGTCATCGGCTTTGGGTTTGTCCATATCCTCTATTGGTCTGAGGATCTTTTCGAAAAAAGGAAGGAAGTACCCGAGTGGCTTCAACCTGCTCTGGGCGGTGCGTTATTAGGGATTTTAGCGCTGGCATATCCGATTTTTTCACCGGTTTCCTGGGATCGTTTGCCGCAAGTTTTTAACGTCGGGTACGAGGTTATCGAGAGTACCCTCCAGAACGAGATCGTCCTGGGAGTGGTTATCGTGCTCCTTTTCCTGAAGCTCGCTGCCACTTCTTTGACATTGGGATCTGGTGGCTCAGGGGGTATCTTTGCTCCTTCCTTATTTATGGGCGCGATGCTTGGGGCAGCCTTTGGGTTGGTGGTTAATGCGATCTTTCCTTTAATCCCAGCCCCACCCGGTGCTTATGCCCTGGTAGGCATGGCCGCCGTATTCTCAGCAGTTGCCCATGCACCGATGACAGCAGTTATTATCGTCTTCGAACTGACCGGGGACTATCGGATCATCCTGCCGCTTATGCTAACCGTAGGAGTAGCTACCTTACTTTCAAGGATATTATTAAAAGGAGAATCCATATATACCCTGAAACTCTCCCGTCGGGGGATACATCTCAAAGCTGGGCGGGACGTTGATATATTACAGGGCGTGTTTGTGAGCGATGTAATGACCTCAGAGTTCGATACCGTAAGTCACGATATGACAATCGTTGAACTTTCTGAAACTTTTAGCCGGATACGCCGCAACGGATTCCCCGTTCTCGATAGTACAGGTAAATTATGGGGGATGGTGACTATAAATGATCTGGAAATAGCGGTTCAGCAAAACATACCGCGGAGAGCAAAGGTATCCGAAATAGGTACTCCCTTTAACAAGCTGGTTCTAGCGCACCCGGACGATACAATAGGAGACATTTTGCTCAAAATGGGACCCTCCGAGTGGAGGTGGCTGCCGATTGTATCTCCATTAGACCCGAGACAGCTAATTGGTTTGATAAGACATGAGGATGTCATTCGAGCTTATAATGTAGCCATGATGCGAAGATCAGAGCTAATTCATCGTGTCAAGCGCGCGGAGCTCCGGGCGTCAGAAAGTGCCGAATTCGTCGAAATTCAACTTACTGAAAGAGATAAAGCGGTTGGCAGGACGATAGCTGATATCGCACCAGACCTTCCCGAGGATAGTATCATAGTGTCCATTAATCGCGAAAGCCAGATTATCATTCCCCATGGCGATACCACCCTGCAGGCCGGAGACCATCTAACCGCTTACACTCGAAAGGGTAATGTCCAGACGTTATATCACTACCTGAAAGGTCACTAGCCGTAGAACAGTTCAGTTTCCGTACACATACCCGTTTTGAAGAGAGCCCGCGGGACTACTGTG
Organism: uncultured bacterium; assembly: GCA_964621455.1. Lineage (GTDB taxonomy): Bacteria > Fidelibacterota > Marinisomatia > SCGC-AAA003-L08 > TS1B11. The sequence goes on along the minus strand of CAZULW010000072.1, from coordinate 416 downwards.
AAGATTAAGCTGTCTCCCATTCGGGCTGCGATGGTGGGCGGCACCAGCTTAGTGCTCCGGGCCCTCCTGCTGGGCCGGGAGTATCTTGGCCTCGGACTTGAGCAGACTAATAACCTAATACGGGGTGCGGAGGTCCCCTTCTTTGCCCCCTTTGCTAAAATGATCTTTACCAGCATCACGCTCAACTTCGGCGGCAGCGGCGGTACCCTGAGTCCGGTCTTTTACGTTGGCGCCACTGGCGGACACCTATGGGCCAGCCTGTTCAATCAGGACGGGTCCTTTTTTGCCGCCATCGGTATGGTGGCTCTGCTGGCCGGCGCCACCAATACCCCCATCTCAGCCAGCATTATGGCGGTGGAGCTGTTCGGCCCCGCCATTGTGCCGTATGCCGCCCTGGCATCGGTGGTTAGTTTTCT
>CAZULW010000071.1:0-12759 GCA_964621455.1 uncultured bacterium | reverse complement strand
ACCCGGAACACCCGGCGGCGCCGGAGCTCGGCGAGGAAGGCGGCGAGTCTGGAAGGAGTGTCGGGCATGGTTCGGTTCCCTTGAATGGGTTTACTCTACAGGAATCACTCAAATATGGTGAGAAAGAGAGGGTAATACAAGAGATTTAAACACCAGGACTTCCCGCGAAATAATCAGGCAGGTTACAAAACCGCTGAAGCGGTTATTAATGCGTTGTAACATTATATTTGCCCACGACTTAAGTCATGGGCTAGCCATTTACCGGGATGATGAAAAACCGCTTCCCCCGACGCTGCGGTCGGGGGTTTCAACGGTTTGGCCCATCCGCCCGGCAAGATACTACCCGCCGACAGCGACGCCCAATACGAAGATCACACCTACGAAGGCCAGCAGCAGCGGCCATCCGGTGAAAAGGAAACGGCGCCGGCTGGGGTCCTCGAAGACGTGGACCTGGAACTCGTGGATGGTTACCGCACCGTGGGAGTCGGTGATCTCGAAGGCGATATCGTTGGGGCCTTTCTGGATGTTGCGGGGCCGCCACCTGAACAGGCCGGTGCGGGGATCGAAGTCCGAGTAGCGGGGCAGCCTGGTGGCTTCGTAGCGGACGGCGTCCCGGTTAAGGTCTTCCGCCACCACCCGGTAGGTGTAATCATAATTATTCAGCGCCACCGGCTTGGGCTGCGAGATGACCCGGGGCGGAATATTCACGAAGATGGTAGTGGCCTGCCGGTCGACGGCGTGGCCGTCGGAAACCTCCACCTCAAATTCCTGCCAGTTGAGCTGTTCCAGTGATGGTACCCAGGTAACCATTCCCCTGGAATCTACCTTCATTCCCTCGGGATGCCTGGTCAGCCGGTAGGCCAGGCGGGCATCTTTATTCTTATCATCGACACGCACCTGGTAGACGAAGCGCTGCTCCACCAAGGCCATGGTATCCGCCTGTGAGATGATTACGGGCGGGTAATTGGCGTAAACCTGAAAAGACTGTTCATCCCGGGTGTAGCCATCGGAAACTATCAGGCGCACCTGGTCGTAACCGGCCTGGTTGAAAGTTGGGAGCCAGGTGATCAGGCCGTCATCATCCACTGTCATGCCATCGGGAAATTCACGCAGACTGTAGCGGACGAAGGGAATCCGCGTGGCGGTGTACTTGGGCATGATGCCCCGGCCACCCTGAAATAATTCCCACAGAACGTCTTCCAGTTCGATCAATCCCTGTTCAGGGCTGTGGATCACCAGGACCAGCTGGTCCCCTTCCAGGAAGATATGCTCCACGTGCTGTTTGAGATCAATGCGCGCTGCCTCAGCCACTTCCCCGGCTTGAGGCCTGAGAGGTTTGTTGATGAATATATTTTTGAGATCCCTGAATTGTGCCAGGTAGCGGGGAAGGTCGCGCTTGAATTTGTCGTCCTGGATGTCCACATTGTAGGCAACGGAGCGGGCAATATTGGCGACCACTGTAGGACGCCTGAGCTTGAGTAAAGTGCTCTTGTTGTCATCCCGGGTTTTGATGGGGTAGCGATAGGTCTGGCCTACGATGGCCGAATCGGGTGGTGTGGACAAGATGCTGATGGGGCTGTTGACAAAGACGACGCCTCTGAACAGGGCCCTGTCGATACCGTCAGAGAGTTCGACCATGTACCGGGCAGCGTCAAGGTCCTGGAAGGTGGTGGGCCAGGTGAGATCGCCGGCGGAGTCGATGGTCATGCTCACGGGGCCACTAACCAGATTCCACTGGAGGGCGTGGTACTGGTTGGGGTCTCGCCCCTCAAACGACAGCCGGAGCGTATCCCCGGCCGAAATGACCACCGCCGGGGGCGGCGCAGTGACCAGCCTGGGTTGAGCATTTGCGTAGATCCACCCATCCTGTACGTCCTCAGTGGTACTATCGGTGATCCGTACCTGGAAGAATTGGGTATCACCTTGCGCCGGGGTAGGAGTCCAGCTGATTAAGCCGTTTGGATCAACGCTCATGCCCTCCGGCGCCTGGAGCAGGGAAAAAACGTGGTCCTTCTTCGATCCGGGCTGGAAGACAGTCACCTGGTAGCTATAAGGCTTCTGTATATTGGCCAGATGGGGTACGGCAGAAGTGATGGTTAGCCGGGCGTTGACATTAAGTGTAAAGGGCTGAATGTCCTTGTCAAGCCCGTCACTCGCTGAGATCACCACCTGGTAATCGTCGTGGTGGGTCTCATTGGTGCGCCAGCTGAGGATGCCGTTCGGCTCAATGCTCATGCCCTCCGGCCCCGATTCAAGGCGGTAGTCGATGCGGGCATCGGTATTGCGGTCATCAACCTGGATTCGGTAGGCGAACAGGTGCCCCGCCAGGATGTGCAGGCTTTCCGGTTGGCTGGTGATGCGCGGCTTGTCGTTGACGTAGATGAGGAGTTGGTGCCGGACCAACTCCATTTCGGGAGTCACCCTAGCAATCGAATCTACAACCACCTCCCTGGGTCTTACGCCAGGATGGTAGGTGATTTCGTACTCCACATTCCAGGCACCAAGGTGTTCGGCCGTTGGTTGCCACTCGATAGCCTGGCGCAGGAAGTTGAAAATCATGCCTGGCGCCTTGGTGATGAAGTGGAAGCTGGCGGACTCTTCCCGCCGTTCACCAATCACGCTTCGTGAGAATTCCTTTCCGACGTAAAGAAGAATATCGGGCGTCCGGTGCGGGGGTAGCGCCCGGGGATCGGGTGGGAGGGCGCGTTCGGGGAAATAGATTTCGCTTTCCTCCTCTTGCACGGCAAACGGGACAGGTGTCGTCGTGTCGGCCACTTCGTACGGGGTCGGGGGCAGCGGCTCCCCAATCTCCGCGAGCGTGATAAAGGCGCCAGTGATAGCGTGAACGGGTAAGACGATGAGCGGCGGTCTCTCCTCTCGGGCCGGCAGGACAGCGAAGGACCGGTAACGCAGGGGTGGTGTAACACTATCCGGCAGCCGGGACAGAATCTGCTCTCCGGTCACCGGCGTTACAAACCGGGTATCGTTGGTGGTTATAGTGCCATCCGCCTGGAGGTAGATGATTTCCGACGTGCTGTTCCCATCCAGATCGGCTGTGGCCAGATCCAGAAGGTTGGGGATTTCGGTGTCCAGCACAGTAGCCCTCAAGGCAGGTCCGGCAAGACTGACCAGGGAGAGAGAACCATCCGTGTGGCCCAGGATGACTTCCTCCTGGCCATCACCGTCAAGGTCGCCGGTGGCCAACGCCGCTGGCAGAATCGCCTCTCCTCCAGGTGCGGCAATGGACGTTGCAAGGAAATCATCCAGGCCATTTATATAGGCCAGCATTTTCGGGGGCCGGTCATGCGCGACAACCAGGATGTCCAACCGCAGGTCACCGTTGAAATCGGCCACCGCCACGCTGAACGGCCAGGGCCCCGAGGCCATTTCCTTGCTTCGAAGCTCCTTGAAAACCTGGAAACCCCCAGGCCCCCAATCGGCAATCAACACCATTCGGTCCGGATTGCCCGTGGCAATCACCAGCTCGTCATCACCATCTGTATCGAGGTCGAATACGGCCATCTGCCGGGGGCGCAGGTAGGATATCCCCCGGCCCCGGTAGTTCCACCGGGCGGTGGGTTCCGTTGAAAACGTGGCAGCATCAGGGTTCCAGTCAAACACCTGGAGCCAGTACGGAGCCGATTTGTCATCCAGGGTCTGGTAATGCAGCAGGATGGTGATTTCAGGCCGTTGGTTTCCATCCAGATCGGTCACTCCGGCATCTACAATGCGGGCTGGTGTCTCAGCCTCCAGCCGGTGATGCCACAGGACTGCCAGCGTGTCGACGCCGGTCTCCTCATAATATACCACCTCAGAAGGCGCCAGCGAGTCCGTAGGTTCAAGGAGAACCAGCAATTCGGGTTGGTTGTTGGCATTGTAATCCCACCCGCCGCCAAGGACGTGAGCAATCTGGTCACGTGAGACAAGCCGCTTGACTGCTATTTCAGCGGGCAAGAGGCTGGCGCAGAATAAAGCCGCGATCAGGATATGTAGCCGGGAGCCCAAACTCGCCAAACCAGGACTTAACGTTTCATATTAAGTGAACAAGGGTTTTGGTAGGTATTCATTGAATTTACCCCACCTTACCAGCTGGTATTCATTTGTAAAAAATTAGACGGAGTGGCATGATTATGCAAGGAAAAGGTTAAATGGCGGCCAGGGACGGCCCGGCCCCTAAAAAATGCTTTTCTACGCGAGGATAATATTCCAGGAGTCCCCCCGAAAATTTGGCTCTTAAGTTCTTAACCTATTAATTCATACAGAGATACGGAAGTTGACAAGTGGAGCTGGCTGTTTTTGAGTTGTGTCCATTATTTTCTGTAAAATAATAAAAGGGTTCACAACACTTCATAAAATAATAGAAACCGTTGAAACGGTTTTTCATCATGCCGGGCTAGCCCACGACTTAAGTTCCGGGCTAATATGATGTTACGAAGCATTAACAACCGCTTCAGCGGTTTTGTAAACGAGGATGCCTAAAAGAGATCCTTAGTTTCACTTGATTGTTTCGGGGGAACCCCTGTTCTAAAAATGAATTGTTGGGTGCCAGGAATCGACTTATATTGTAATTTCGGGTCGAATGCAATTATTCCTCCTTCTAGCGGGGAATAAAAGGATTTTGTTTTATTTCGGTAATAATACCTGATAACGGAGCCGGACATGCCTAAGCGTTTCCTATCCCTCGGGCTGGTATTGACACTCGTATCCGCCCTTTACTCTCAACGTGATATCGCTTTCTCCAGCGAGGAATACTTAGGGGGCGGCATCGGCTATACCCCTATGTTTTTACTGCTCGACATGGCAAAAAGTTATCCGTTCAATACTGGCACGGATGCCACTGGAACGGGTCTGCTCAGTGCGGACGGCTTGCAGTTCAGTGAGGAGGATATTGCATCGTTGGGCAATATTTTAGTGATCCACGGTGCGGAAGGCTTTGGCAACGTATCCGGAAATTGGCGGGTGGGGGCCTACGTGGGTCTGGGGTCGAAGAGCATTTCCAGCGTCGACACAACTGCCGATCCCAATCTCCATACAGATCTGAAAATTGCTCTCATGACCGGAAATGCCTCCATAGAGTATGTGATTCCCCTGTTCAGCAACCTGGAGATCGCCGCCGGGTCGCTGTTCGGTTTGAGCCGGGCTATTATTCAGTTCGCTAAAAAAGAGGTTGATCCGATCTGGTCTGATCAGTTCATTGGCAAGTTTAATGAAGATGGAATTAACGCAAATAACTATTCGGTGGCACTGTCCGGGACGTTTTTTACCTTTCAGCCCTACGTGGCCATCAAACTTCAATTCCTGGACCGCGCCGGCCTGCGCATGAGCGCCGGATATAACGTGGGTACCCTCCCTGCTAAAGAATGGACGCTTAACGATTTCAGTAATATCCTGGCGCCCAGCCCGAGCAATTTCAATGCGCCAGCCGTGCGTGTTATGCTCTACCTGGGCATTTAATGAACCCTCTGACGGGGATTGGTGACTGGCACAGATTCCGCCAGGTCGATACCCATCACCCCCCCCGGTAGGTTCAGCAACTACTAAACGATGGATCAGATTCTAATGAGAAAGAAACGCATACTTTTCCTTGCCGCTGTTCTCAGCGTGATTTTCTTTAACCTGCCAGGTGCCAACCTCAGGTCGCAGCCCAGGGGACGCACCAATGATCTTTACCGGAAACAGATGGTTTTCAATCAAATCATTGGCCTGATTAATGAGAATTATGTGGACCCGGTGGAATGGGACAATGTAATGGAGGGGGCGTTCGAAGGGCTGCTTAAACGCCTCGATCCACATTCCAACTATATTCCCAGGGAGCAGATTGAATCTATCACCGAGCTGTTCGCGGGCAAGTTCCAGGGGATCGGGATAGAGTTTGACATTATCGATGACTGGATTACTGTCATCGCTCCCGTTGTAGGCAGCCCTTCCGAACGGGTGGGACTGCGGCCGGGGGATAGGATCGTGGAGATTGACGGCAAGTCGACCTACAAGTTTACCCAGCAACAGGTGATGAAGACCCTGCGGGGCCCCAAGGGAACGTCCGTGAACCTCAAAATCCGGCGGCCCGGGCAGGAGAAACCTCTCTCGTTTACCATCGTACGCGACGACATTCCCATTTACAGCGTCCTGGCTTCTCTCATGCTCGCTGAGAAAACGGGCTATATCCTTATTAACCGCTTCTCCAGTACCACTGCGGATGAGGTGGAGGTGGCCCTGCAGGAGCTCGAGGCCCAGGGCATGACGCAACTGCTCATCGACCTGCGGTATAACAGCGGCGGATACCTGGAGCAGGCGGTCAAAGTAGCGGATAAGTTCGTGGCAGTTGAGGACACTCTCGTGTTCACCCTGGGCCGGGGATCAAGTATGGATCAGGTCCATCTGGCGCACCGGGCCGGTACACATCCCCAATTTCCGGTCATTATCCTTATCAACCGGGGGTCGGCCAGTGCCAGTGAGATTGTGGCGGGCGCCCTTCAAGACCTGGACCGGGGCCTGATAGTGGGGGAAACCAGCTTCGGTAAGGGTCTGGTACAGCGGCAGTGGCAACTCAGCGACGGCTCGGCCCTGAGGGTCACCGTGGGACGCTATTACACACCCAGCGGACGGCTCATCCAACGACCTTATGGCGATGGAACCGATGAATACTACCAAGATTTATACACTCGATCCGTTGACCCGAAGGTGCAGGACTCCATTCTGGCTACCCTGCCCCGGTACCGGACCCGGGCCGGACGCTTGGTTTACGGCGGCGGCGGCATCTTTCCCGATGAGTCCATCCCGTGGGACCCCAAGCTCACCGATCAAACTTATAAACTGAGGAATAACCCGGAGCGATTGTTCTACCAGTATGCCGAACTGATAGCCGGGGAGCTGAAGGGCCGTTACGCCGACGTAGGTTCGTTCATGGTGGATTACCATCCCGGGGTAAAGGAACGCCAGCAGCTGGCCGCCTGGCTGCGCAAGCGGGAGGAGCAGGTCGCAGACGAGCCCCTTGAAGCCGATTGGGAGTACCTCACCACTATGGTAACCAGTGAAGTGGCAGGGCTTCTCTGGGGTCGGGAGGCTTTGTACCGGGTGCGGTTGGAGGGGGACAACCAGGTGCAGGCGGCCCTGAAGCTGTTCGGTCAGGCCCGGGAACTTCTGGCCCTGCGATAGGCCCCTTCAGACGACAAAGCATAGACTTGGTCTGTCTCGCGGGAATGTTGTTGGGACAGGTTATAGAATAGCACGGTCCGTCGCCACACCACAACCCAACTGCCAGGATCACGATCTTTCGGCCCTGCGAACTCCTGCGGGAGCATGGCCTTTATCCTGGATCACGTCTTCCCATGCTCCCAATTATGGAAAGTTGCCTCGGTTGCACGCAGTGTGCTACTACTTCTGTCCAAGAACACGACCTAACGGCCTCAAGCTGAGCGGCACAGGAAGGTTCCGAATAATGATTTTCAGCCCGCGTCCGGGCGTCCGCTCCAACGAGATGTTATGCTGTATTCCAATCAGACATTAGAGCACTACTCGTGTGGTGAAATGATTATCTCTTGAACGCGTATTTATTATGGGTAGCCTTTGGAGCAATTTCAGGATCAACAACAACGGCACTTCCCGGAACTGTGGCTCCAATCACAAGCCCAGCGCTAATTAGCACCAGGTTCTTGAGAATGTATTGACCTTCCAGCGTTAGCGCGTACGGAATTCGGGTAAATACCTCATGCGGGAAAAGGAAGATGGGTGTTACTGTTCCAAGCATTTGCATGAAGAGCAAGAACAATATGGCCCGTAACCACTTACCCGCTAACAACCCAAGGCCAATGACACATTCCCATGTTGCCAGGACAACGATTGAGGCATTCGGTGGAATCAGGCCGAAGAACAGCTTCTCGATTGTTTGTACTGCCAGGCCTTCTGCAGGGCTAAGGCCAGGAAAGAACTTCAGGAATCCAAACCAGAAAAAAATAACACCCAGGCTGATTCGCAAGAGGAGTGTGCCATAACGGGCCATCCAACTCGTGATATGTATATCCAGCCGGTTAAAGAATAGCACAAAGTTCTGCATAAAAACCTCCTTTGAGCTAGATTAGAGCCGTCGGAAGAATTGTGGGCATAGACAGGATAGTGGAGCATCGCACACAGACATGTAGCCTAACGGTAAAGTTCTCCGGCCTCTATGGAGCGCCAGCGTAATAGCGATCAGATGTATTGCCTGGTTCGTCGTCTCTACGGACACTAGCGTTATTCTTCCTCAAGGGCTTCTAGATCAGCGAAATCCTTTTTCCTTCCAAGTGCCTTCTTGTTAGAAATAAACTGTTCACGGCCAATAAAGTAAACCGGAATATCCCCATACTTTCCTTTCGCCCTGCCTGTGACTGCGTCTTCCCACGAAACACCAGTTATGGATGTGATGATATCAACCCGGACTGGGGGGACGCCGAGCTGGATAACCTTATCCCGGCTCTCAAAATCCGCCGCCGTTAATCCAACTGATCCGAATCCAAACTCGTCAAGGGCTGCCATAATACGCTGAGCATTTATTGGATCAGCCTTGACGAAAATATCTATATCACCGGTGTAACGTGGAGCACCGTGAAATGCCAGCGCATAGGCGCCAACGATCATGTAATCAACTTCGTGTGCGTTGAATAACGCGAGCTGTTCTCTGAAGTCCGGTTGTACTTCCATGATATTGCCTTCTCAGATAGTCTACCGTCGCTACTCGTTCTTCAGGGTTCTTACTCAGCCAATAGGCCAAGTCCTCCTTTACTGATGAGGAATCTTTCAGATTGCGCCTACTCACAACTTTCTGAATCATATCTTTAACCTACCTTACTTTTACATTATAACATTAATGATGGGATTTATCCGCCTAGCAAGGTAAGTCACCTGCGCCGAAATTCTGTCATATGAACGTCTGAAATGGCTACTGACCATCGTTTAACTCCATACTTATGAAGTCACGCTACACGATTGCCACGTCCGGTGCAGCGGAGGTTAGGTGCATTTAACATATGCTTGAAATATTAGTTTGTTGGAAAGTAACGATAAATGTCTTTTCTGTGTAATACCCTCTCAAAAATGACCGTATCACCTTCAATTCTAATTCCAACTCTATATACACCAAATCGAACTTTATAATATAATGAATACCCTTTCATTTTTTCTAATCTTCCAATTTGGTATATTGATTCAGATTGTGGAATTTCATTAAATGTAAAATCTTCTATCTTTGTTCTGTTTTTTGACGGGATTTTTGAGAGTTCTTTCAAAAACCTTTTATGGTATTTTACTCTCAATCCGCTTTCTCTAATTTCTTATAATAAGATTTAGCTTCATTTTCGTCTAAAATATCCTTTTCATCATTTTCTCTTATCAGTTGGATTAAAGCATAATCCTCAAGTATTTCTTCAATTCTTTCAAATGTTTCATAATCGATTTGTACGGCGATCTTTCGATTTTTATCATCAACAATATATCGTTTTTTTATTTCTTCCATTTTTCAATTATTCCTTATTTTGGTAGGTAAAGCATCTTTATTTTACTCAATGATATAATTCCTAATGATGGTGGTTAAAATAGTTGGTTTAGTTTTATTTCTTACAGTGCACCTAACCAGTATTATACGGCAGTTTTGCGGTATAGCAACAAACTCTCTTGTCGAACATTGCTCTGCTATGCTGCCCAGCATCCCCGTAAGACTGCCACGATGGAAAAGTAAAGCCCGGATATGGTGGCCTACAAGTGAATTATACCTGCGGCGTTAAAAGTCCCCGCCCTGCAGGACGCTGACCTGTCCGGCGCCTGCCTGGCGTACCCTCCTACTACTATGCACGGCAGACAGGTAGCACAGTGTAGACGGATTACTGATCGCTGAAGGCTGACCGCTGACCGCTGAATGAACGAGGAATACTTATCCTGCTTATCATCCTCCTGAATCCTGGCAGGCAGCCGGCTGCGGCGGACGATCTTGCGGATGCGCCGGATGAGCGGTCTAACGGTCAAACTCATCTATCCCGATTTATCGGGATCAGGTGTAGTGCCTTGACAAGCTGGCTTGATCTATTTCATAAGGCTGACGCTTCAAACAGAACCTTGACCTTTGAAAGCCTGGTCCTTTTCCGCGCCTGCCACAAGTCATAGTTCTGCTGCATGTTTAGCCAAAACCCCGGTGTCGTCCCGAAAGCCTTAGACAACCGCAGAGCCATCTGCGTGCTGACACCGGAATGACCGTTGATCAACTCCGAAAAAGCCTTGCGGGTCACGCCGAGAGCCTGCGCAGCATCCGTTATCGTCAGTCCCAGCGGCATCAGGTACAGCTCTTGTAACACCTCGCCCGGATGCCCCGGCTTATACATTTCCATTGCTATCCTTTCACCTCAATGATAATCGAGATAATCCACATCATAGGCGTCACCTTCCTCGAACCGGAAGACGACCCGCCAGTTGCCACTCAAGGTGACGGACCAGAATTCTCTACGATCCCCTTTCAGGCGATGCAAGTTCAAGCCTGGTGAATTCATATCCGAGACCTCTTGCGCGGCATGCAACATCGTTAAGATCAGCGTCAGTCTTTTTCTATGAGCAGGTTGAATCCCGGAAAATCTACCCTTTTCAAAGTAGTTTTGCAACCCCTTGTGCCTGAACGACTGAATCACGCAGAAATATAACCCGTTACGTAACGGGTATCAAGTGAATTATACCTGTAGCGTTAAAAGCCCCCTCCGAAAGCCCTTCTTCTCTTCTTGCTGAAGGCTGATCGCTGAAGGCTGACCGCTGACCGCTGAATGAACGAGGAATACTTATCCTGCTTATCATCCTCCTGAATCCTGGCAGGCAGCCGGCTGCGGCGGACGATCTTGCGGATGCGCCGGATGAGCGGTCTAACGGTCAAACTCATCTATCCCGATTTATCGGGATCAGGTGCACGATTTGTTAGGCAACATCAGGCTCATACTGATATACAGGAACCTGAATGGTCTTTGTTGGTTTCCTTTCCTCTTGAAAAACCCGATCAATAGCTTTTGCTACCTCCGGCTTTAGGACTTTTTTTCCACATTGTGTACAGACACCTACAGGAACGTTTTCAAGAATGAATAACTTGTCTTTCCATCTACATTCACGAGGCATGACTTGCTCCTCTACAGCCCCTCCACAATAGAAACAATCACTATATTTCTTTTCCATAGACCGACACCTCCGTTACCTGTTCCTTGTGTATGGATCTCTCCATTTTGGCATGGTTGGAATATAAATTGTAATAAGAATCAAATGCTCTGAAGGATTCTTAGCACAAACGACATGGACTGGCATTCCATCAGGTGTAAAGCCCACTGTCAGACAACTTTCTCCTCTAGGGTCATCTGGGTACTGTTCTATAATTTTGCACTTCGATAATACAAATTCCAGTTGAGAAACAGTTAAACCATCAGCAATTCGTTCATCATCCGCGTGAAGTGATATTTCATAGCTTTGTTTCTCAATTTCATTACGAACAAAATCAGGTGTTATGCTCATACATATCCATTACAATGTCGTCTAACGGTAAAGCTCACCTGTCCCGATTTATGGGGATCAGGTGTAGCGCCTTGTTAGGCGCCGTCCTTGCTCGTGAGCCGCAGGTCCGCCGTGACCGGCAGCTCGAACAGCTCACTCCGCAGGAGCCGCGTCGAGAAGAACAGCACCTCAAGGTTCTCGACTTCACCCGTGTCGGGATTGAGTCGCGCGACTACTTCGTCACCCAGCTCCTGCGACTCTTGCTCCGCGTAGGGAGGGCACTTGTCTAGGTAGAGGATGTCGGCCTCGCGGTCGTATTTGAACCTCAACTTCGCCTCCATTCGATTTCTCCTTCCGCCAGCTTTCTAGCGACGTAGACCGTGATGATCCAGTGGTGCTCACTCGGGTCGAGCTCACTGACCACCACGACCACCACGTGCTTGCCTCTCCGCAGGTCAGTGTACCACCGAGAGAACAACTTGACACTGCCGAACCGAACGTTCTTGCGGACCTGATCAGGGTTCGCCAGGGTTTCCGCGATCCGCTCCCGGTGCTCAGGCAGCAGATCGGGATGTCGTTCGGCGATGTGATGCTCCCGCTCCTCGGTCAGCTCGACCTCACCCTTCAGATAGGGGCAGAGAAACCGGCTCATTATGATTCTTCGTTCAACTTGCGTAGTTTCGCAAGGCGCCAACCAGTATTATACGGCATAATTGCGGCATAGCAACCAACTCTCTCGTCGAATCTTCCTTTGCCATCCCGAGCCGTAGGCTTCCCTTCGGGAAAGGGATCTCCTTGGGATACTGCCTGGCACTCCCTCTGAAATACCGTGAATGCAAAGTAAAGCCCGGATATGGTGGCCTACAAGTGAATTATACCTGTAGCGTTAAAAGCCCCCTCCGAAAGCCCTTCTTCTCTTCTTGCTGAAGGCTGATCGCTGAAGGCTGATTGCTGAAGGGACGAGGAATACTTATGACCCCTGCTTATCATCATCCTGAATCCTGGCGGGCAGGCGGCTGCGTCGGACGATCTTGCGGATGCGCCGGATGGCGGCGGTGCTCCCCTTGACGAGCAGGGCGGAAAGCTCGTCAGCCTCACTCGCCTGGAAACGGACTTTTTCACCCAGCTCCTGGATTTCCTTCCCCGTGGCAACGCGCAGAGCCGGCGACTTGATGAAGGCCAGCACCTGGCTGGGATAAATACTGCGGTGACCTGTCATGAGAAAACTAACCACCGATGCCAGGGCGGCATACGGCACAATGGCGGGGCCGAACA
>CAZULW010000070.1:0-12810 GCA_964621455.1 uncultured bacterium | reverse complement strand
GGCTTCTCGCTGGGTACGGCCATTGCCATCTGGATCTTCGGCCTCGTTTCGAGGGACATTAACGAGTGGGCGGAAATCAAGAATAGGAACTACGGCGTGGCGGCTATTTTCGTGGCCCTGATCGTCATGATCGGTCTGCTGGTAATGAGCGTGGTCTGATCGCCGCAGGCTCGATTATGGCCCTTTTATGAAAAGGCCCCGCTGTGCTGGCAAGTTTTTGTCTTTTTGTCACGCTCCCACATGCTGGTATGATAAGACATTTTTCGACTCTGATCCGTTGACTGAGAACAGGACATCAGATGATGGTATCTCTTGCTGTCGCGGCGGCTGGCGTTTAAAATTCTGGTGGGTCATCAATGAGTCCAAAGAAGATTTTACCCAAGTGGTCTAAGCAGGGGGAGTGACACGTGTTCCGCTTTATTAAATGTCAGAGACTTATTTCCGTGCTTCTGGTATTGGGGTGGTGTTTGGGGCTGGCCCTCCCAGCCCGGGCCAATGTGCCTTTTTTCACTACGGTGCTGCAGTATTGTAATAGCTACCGGGTAAACGCCAACACGGTTGGTATGAACCTGGAAGGGTTGGAAACCGAAAATCCTACTTTTTATCTTATGTTGCCCAGCCGGCGCAACAATTTTGAACAGGTGCTGCTGGTGGGGTATATGGCTTCAGCACAAGCCATGGCCCGCACCGGGCTGAAGTTAAAAACCATCCATGTTACCATATGGTTCCCCAAGACCGGCTTCATGATCATCATGAGCAACGCCGACGCAGCGCTGGTGGAAAAGCTGCGCCAGGGGAAAATCGAATCTCACCAATTCATACGGCAAATAGAATGGAATATAAACGCGGAGGATTGACGTGCTATCCCTTGGTGACACCCTTATACAATTCTTACGGACCATCGGCTGGGCGTTGGCGGTTTCCATTGGCTTCTCGCTGGGTACGGCCATCGCCATCTGGATCTTCGGCCTCGTCTCGAGGGACATTAACGAGTGGGCGGAAATCAGGAACAAGAACTACGGCGTGGCGGCCATTTTTGTGGCCCTGATCGTCATGATCGGTCTGCTGGTAATGAGCGTGGTCTGAGCGCTGTAGATCGAAATATACCCTTTATTGGTGAAAAAGCCTCGTCAGGCCGGCGGGGCTTTGTTTATGAAGGTTGGCGGTAGGGGCGAATCAGTGATTAGCCCCTACAAAGGCTGACGGCTGACGACCAGTGGCTTAAGCAGTAGGGGTCTCCACCCAGATAGGGTTGGTCATGGCAAGTCCCGCTAAGGCGTCGTCAGGCCGGGTACGTGTCCGAAAGGATCCCTTCGGGACCGGCAGCCGCGCCCATTCGACGGTCCTTCGACTGCCCCTTCGACTGCGCTCAGGGCATGGCTCAGGACAAGGCTCAGGGCAAGACTCCACTTCCGCCCGGAAGTAGGTGGTGCCCGGCTCCAGCTCGTAGGTGCCCTCCCATCGAGCCTGAAACGGATCTCCGTCAAGGCACGCCTCCTCCAGCAGCTCCTCCAGGCCGCGGCTGACCAGGCCCCGGAACAGCCGGAAACCCGCCAGGGGACCGAACTCCTCCGTGCTTGCAAGCTCCAGGCTCACCTTGACTTCCCGGCCCTGGCCGTTCCGACTACGGGGAGGTCCCTGGATCGTCTCACCTATAGCAGCGGTCCGGCCTTCAGCATCAATACTCATGTTGATGAAGGGACCCGTACTGATAATGCACCGCCCGGCCTTCAGTCCCGCCAGGATGCCAGCCATGTCGCCCGGCTCAACGCCCAGGACACCCGTACGGCAGGTCCCCAGGGTGTAAGCGTGGCTCTCCTTAAGGGACACGAAAGGCATTCTTATCTGGCGGTACAGGTTGAAGTTGCCGTGGGCGTCGCTGCCGGCGTAGATGAACTTCCGATGCCCCTCCAGGAGCAGGTCCTTCCATTCCGCCATTCCCCGGAAAAATCCTTCGTCCAGGCGGCCGTTGAGAATCTGCAGGCCGCAGACGCCGGGATGCTGCACGTCCCGGTCTTCCCACATGCCCCGGCGTATAAGCAGCTGCTGTATGAGGGGGAAGCGATAGCAGGGGTGGGCGGCCATGGCGATACTGTCTGGAGCGAGATGTTGGCAAAGTTCTTCCACATCCCGCTCCGACCGGGTTTTCAGGAGCCGTTCGCCTCCGTCGCCGGAGCCGGGGAGGAACTCGGGATGGCCCAGCACCAGGGCGTGGACATTCCTGCCCGAGGCGTTGCGTACCGACACCTCCTCCCCGGGCACGATCAGGGCGCCCTGGCCCAGCTTGTTGAGGGCCGCGACTTCTCCCCGGAAATTGCGCCATTTGGTCAGCTCGGGGTCGGGGGTGCGCCAGTCGCTGGGGAGGTCGTCCAGGTCGTAGGAGTGGTCCGTGGCGCAGACGAAGCCCAGCCCGGCGGCGGCAGCGGCCTGCCGGGTGGCATCGAGGGGCGCGCCGAACTCCATCATATCCTCGGTGAATGACGTATGCAGGTGCAGGTCGCCCCAGACCACGTTCTCCCCCGGCAGGGATTCTCCGGCCAGGTGCACCCGCAGGGGCCGGGGCTTGAGGGAACGGAGGTTGTGGGTCGTGCAGGTGCGGAGCCTGCCCTGAGCCTGACGGAGGGGCCTGCCTCGTATTGTGTAGTGAAATGTCACCCACAGGCTGACATCCCCGGTGGGGAAGGGGCGCTCCAGCATGATGCTGCGCTGCCACCAGTGGTCGGTGATCTTGCGGCCGATGGCGATTTCCAGCAGCGCCTGCCGCCCCTCAGCGGTCTCAATCTCGACCGTTACCCGCTCCAGGGTGATGGGATAGCGGTGGGCGTCCTTCACCAGCAGGAGTAGGGGCAGCGGGCGGCCCGGCTCCACCCGCCGGGGGGCGTCGGCCAGGATCTCCGGCTCCTTCCTGAAATACCGGCTGGGCAGGGGCCACCAGCGGTAGTGCATCTCGGCATACAGCAGGGCACCCGGCAGCAGCCAGAGCAGGTCGGGCCATGATGGGCACAGGTCCAGCAGCATGGCGGGAAAGTTAGGGCATGATAAGCGGGACAGGGAAGGCGGAAGGAGACCGGGGAAAACTAAAAAGCAAGTCCCCGATACTGTTGTTTTTTTACTACCCTGTCAAAATGATCACGACACCCCCCGCTCTCATTATCATTAGTAGGAGGCAGCGGATGGCTGCAAGCGGCGTTGCACTAACAGGTATTGCAAAAAGCATAAAAGCCAGATTTAAGAGGCGAGCGTAATATGCAGGCCAGGCGGCTGGTCGTATCGATCTTCCTGATTTTTACATATCTTCTGACATTACGACGAAGGCTCTCCGGCTCTTGCTATCGCCTTACCCGTCAAGAGTCCAACCGCGGCGGTATGTGCGGCGCAGGAGATCGTTACCTTCGGCACTGTTTGTAACGCGACCCCTGACACCATCGTACTCGATTTTCTTGCCAACCCGGTAGGCGACGAGACCTAGCAGCATATTCTCTATCAATATACTACCGTACTCTAAATCACATGAGGTCTTGAGGTCGCCCTTGCAGGCATCGATCCATTCCTGCTGAAAGCCACCCCTATCGGGGATCAACTTGTCCTTGGAACGAGGCTGGTAATAAGTCAGGTTCGCTTCTTCCCCATAAGGGATTAAAGCGCGGGTTGTGAAACCAGCAGCGAGGAAGCCTTGGCTGCCTTTGAACAGGGCACCGTGACCGATCCTATCCAAATCAATGAACCTCATTGATGATTCCGGCATCGCGCCACCTTGATACCAGACCACCTTAATGGCAGGACGCCAGTCATTGGCAGGATGCTCTAATACAGCCTTCAGTTTAACCGGGGTCACTTCTGGATTGAATTCATCCCCCGTTGCCTCAATGGCGGTAGGCAAGCCGGCGTCGATGGCGTTCCAGGCGAGGTCCATAGTGTGAGCCCCCATATCGCCGATCTGTCCCACACCAAAGTCCCAGTACATGTTCCAATTCAGGCAGTTCGTGCCAGGTGCGGCTTTGTGGCCAGCGAAGTACTCCGGATTATAGGGATGATCTTCTGGTATAGGGCCGAGCCACAGGTCGTAGTGGAAGGTTTTAGGAGGTCTACCTTTGGCGGGCAGATAGCCGGGCTTTGGAATCTGGCGATTGCCAAAGGCATGTACGGCACTCAATTCGCCAATAGCCCCGTCGATGATCAACTCCCGAACACGATTGAAATTTGAGTGGGCGTGGCGCTGGGTGCCATGCTGGGTCGCCAGTTTATTTTTATTCTTGAGATAGGTCGCTCGAACCGTCCGCACTTCTTCCACGGTGATACCAATTGGCTTTTCACCGTAAACATGGAGTCCCCGGTTCATAGCCCAATTGGCAACAAACGCGTGGGTAAAATCCGTAGTGCAGATAACCACGGCATCCATATCTTTTTGCTCGAGGCACTTTCGCCAGTCGATGTAGTGTTTGGCATTTGGGAACGTCTTAGCAGCGCGGGCGAGAGCGTTTTCATCGACATCACAAAGTGCCACGACGTTATCGTTGGCCCACGCTCTATAGTGCTGTACGCCTCTGCCCCCAGCGCCGATAAGGCCGATATTGAGCTTGTTGCTTGGCGCATTTTGACCGGAAAGAACACCGCTTGGTAAAATAATCAGGCCTGTTCCTGCGACTGCGGTGGCTTTTAGGAAATCGCGTCGTTTAATGGTTCTGCTTGCCATTATTTTCTCTCCTTATTGGGTATACTATCATTCTGCAATGAAAAGTATAATATTCTGCTCATCACTAAGTCGATATTACATAGCGAAGCCCGAGGTAGCAACCAGCTATCGCGCCTGATCAGCACTCCGCCACCACGCAAATGTTGCCGCAATCCCGGCGAGGCAAGCCAGCGACACCAAGACATAGCTGTGCGTTCCGACCTGCTCGGCACGGGGCCCGGCCATTCCACTGAACAGCACGGGTACGGTCCAGGGGAACCAATCTCCCCACCCCAGTATGCCTACGATCTGGGCCAGGGCAAGCATGAGAATTGCCCAACCAAGCGGTGGCAGGTAACCACGTCCCGCGCTGGCAAACAACGCGACAAACGGCATGAGCATAAGGGTCAGGAGGGCGGTGATCATAAGGGACCGGAATGATGTCCATCCCAACTCAAGGGACCAGCCGGGAATGCCGACGGCCGCTCCGATAGCAAGCCCGATCACGAAGATCATGAGGGCGAGCGCCAATATCCAGAGGGCAATCAATACGAACTTCGCGCCGACGATGGTCCCGCGCGGGGTGGGCAAGGCCAGCAATTCTTTCACGGTGTGATCGGCAAACTCGCGTCCGAAGACCCAGGCGGTAATCAGCGCAAACACAATCGATCCGCCGATAGCCATGCCCTGCAGGAGAATATCGACAAAGGTGGGCCAGTCAGCCACGCCCGCGGTGAACAGCTGTGCTTTCACGCTGATCAATCCCATTGCACGCGCCTGCTCGGGATCCTTCAGGATGATCATGAACAGTCCGCCCACGAGGGGCAGGATCGAGAATCCGGCGAACGTCAGCAGCGACACCTTGGAGCGGCGCGCTTTGAGCGTCTCGGCCCAAAAAGCGGCAAGGAAAGCGTTCATTCTTTTTCCCCCGTCAGTCGCAGGAAATAATCCTCAAGATTCTCCTGTGCCACGGCCAGCCTGGATGGAGGCGTCCCCGCGTTGACCAGAATGGTTGCCACCTCGTCAGGCGCTTCGATGGCGCGCGCTTCGTTCAGGAAAAGCGTGCTTTCACTCACTCTCACGGCATAGCCGGCTTCGGCCAGCGTGTTTTGCGCGGCTTCAAGATCGCGCGCTTTGATTTCCAGGCGCCGCGACCGCAGTCTTTCCAGTTCCTCCGCCTCGAGCTCCTCGATCAAACGACCATTATGGATGATGCCGATGCGCGTGGCGTGGCGGTCCACCTCCGTAAGGATGTGACTCGACATGAACACGGACACGCCTTTCTCGTGGGCGAGACTCGCCAGGAGTACGCGAATCTCAACCACGCCTGCCGGGTCGAGTGCTTTGGCTGGTTCGTCGAGGATCAATAACTCGGGCTCGTGCAAAAATGCGCGCGCCAGCCCCAGGCGCTGGAGATTGCCCGTCGAAAGCGTGCCAGCTTTACGATCCGCGTACGAGGCGAGACCCAGGCGCTCGATGACGCGGGACGTGGCGCTCGTGTTCGCGACCCCCTGCAGGCGGCGGGCGATGTCCAGGTTTTCCCTGACGGTCAATTCGGGATAGGCGGCGGGTGCCTCGACCAGATGGCCGATCTGCCGCCAGGGCCCCCGTCCATTCGGCCCGACCGCCTGACCCAGCACTTTGACCGATCCCGCATTCGGACGGATCATGCCCAATAAGGCGCGGATGGTGGTGGTCTTACCCGCGCCGTTCAGGCCGATGAAGCCGTAAATTTCCCCTCCCGCCACGCGCAGATTGACCGAGTCAACCGCACGCACTGGGCCGTAGGACTTTGATAACCCATTTGTTTCGATAGCTAAACTCATGCGGTACCTTTTAATACATACTAGCTCTATAATAGTAATCTAATGAAAAAGATCAGCTGCCGCGCGCACTTTGCGTCCGCTCCAGCGAGAGATTATGCAGATAGGAGCGCGTGAAGTGCGGCAGATCTATCTGGAACCGCTCGTTTTGAGCAGTCCGGACATTTCTAACACCTCGTTGGACCAGTTCTTTGCGACGTCAGCGATCTCTCGGCGCTTGGACTCATCATCCCAAACCTCCCTCAGTCGAAACTGCCAACCCGCTAGCTCAAGCTGTAACTCGACGAGACGCTCCTGATCCTTCAACTCGGCATCTTTAGCGGTACACTCTATGAAGTGCTCGCTCTCGATTAAGAGATCGTCAACCGCTTGCAGGTGTCGAATGTCGTCCGAGAAGGAAGAAATCCGAGCGAGATTTGCCGCAAGTCCTCCGAGACGAGTCGCCAAGCCGTCTTGCATGTACCTATTTTTAATCAGCGCCAAACGATCATTTGTTTTCATGTCTCAAGTAATCTCCTGACGATGGCTTCCACTCTCCTACGTACTCCTTCATCCAGAATCGTCATGGATGGGTTTTTCTGCCGAGATCGGATGTTGATGAGCGCCTCAAAGCGCACTTCCCGGGTTTCCGGAATCCAGTCGGCGCCCCAGATGTTCTCTTGCCGGCTGCCGGATGCAAGCAGTTGCGCCTCACAGTCGGCGTGCAGATCGCCTCCTCCTGCGAGTATTCCCCGCTCAATGTCCACGGCCAACTTGATGTAGGAGCCGAGACTCTCCCGCATCTCGCTGATCTGCTGCTAGGTGGCGTTCCTTTCAATGATGTGAATCACCGATCTTCCCCTTCCCCCACGCGCAGATCGACCGATTCAACGGCACGCACCTGGCCGTAGGACTTTGATAACCCATTTGTTTCGATAGATAAACTCATGCTGTGCCTTTAATACATATTGATCTGTTATGGTTGCCCAGCTATCATTTATAACGCAATCTCTCCAGCCTGAAAAAACTGTCATAATGATCATTTCCAAACCTACGTTACTGGCAGCAATCGGGGTTATCAATAGGAAAGTACTGGAAACAATATATCGGCAGCGGCCGGCCCGGCTCCACCCGCCGGGGCGCGTCGGCCAGGATCTCCGGCTCCTTGCGGAAATACCGGCTGGGCAGGGGCCACCAGCGGTAGTGCATCTCGGCATACAACAGGGCGCCCGGCAGCCCTCGGGCCGGCCTCCCCGTGGACGGGTACGGCCAGGGTAGCCCTACGGGCGAGGCAGCCAGGCCAGGTCGGGCCATATGGGGCACAGTTCCAGCAGCATGGCTGGGGAAGTTAGGGTAGTGATAGCGGGACAGGGAAGGCGGAAGGGGGCCGGCTAGGGATCAGACTGCTTTTACTCGCTGCCTTCGGTCGAACATTCAACCGGTGAGTCATGAGCGGGCTAGAATTCTTGCCCTTACTTCAGGCCAGGGTGAACCGGCGTGGGGGTTTTTGCGATAGACTTCCATGCGCCGATCTAACTCGGCTCGCTGGGCATCCGAGAGTTCGATGGCTTCGGGAAACTCGGCAATGCTATCCCAAATGGTCTCCACAAGGCGAATTCGCTCCGACATTGGAAGCTTCAACACATCAGCAATTTTTATGTCTGTCATAGTTAAAATTTACACCTCGGTTCTAATCACTCCAAGCCTGACCTCTAACGATGAAGCTCAGCCGCCGGGCGCCGCATGACGTAACAAGGTAGCACGGAAACGCCAACGCTGCAAACAAGCAGAACCACTGCGCCCACGGTCGGCTGAAGCGGGTGTTATGCGGCGTCATTTGTGCTATTCTCAAAGGCGGATGCAATATCCTCTATAGTTTGAGCGACGTTGGTGATCATCTTCTTTGCTGCTCTTATTGGGTTTGTCTCATCACCGATGCCTACAAGTTGTAGTGCTTCTGAAAGATCACTTGATGGAAGGTGCGCATCAGCCATCCGAAGATCATAGATACCCACGAGTGTACCGGTCAACGTGTATCCATCTACACCTAGACCATCCAAAACCCGTCCTAATCGTTTGATAGATCCCAAATCCTTTTCCAAATCGGGTTGTAGTCGTTTGAGCAGGTCTAAGTCAATGCGCTCAATGACAATCCTATTTATCTCCTTAGCCAGCATATAGATACCGTCCATGTCAGTTGCATGAAAACGATTTACCCGTGGAAGTAGAGACTCAACGATGAAATGATCAGTTAGTAGCGGTTGTCCAAATCTATCCCTAGAGGCTGTCTGTAGGTGCTGTATGCTATTCTGGAACACTACTTCAGGTGCAACTGTGGTCGCCGGCTGAACTTGCATCTGGGCCATAAATAATTCATGAGATACTCCGCCTTCCGGAGTGCAGTTGTATGCTGACCAAATCCGCTGAAGGCGAACTGGCAACTCGGCAATATCTTTCGCAAACACAGTGATTAGTCCGATTTCATTCACCCCGAAGTGAACAAATTGGTCACCACCAACGGCACCGGTTTCTTCAGAATACCACGTTAATCCACCTTTTGGTGTGTCCATCAATGCATTAATCACGGAAGGACGGAACCAGAGCCACCGGATGCCTTCCTTGAGTTGTTCACCCGATTGGGTTTTTCCTTCTACGTCACCAATGAAGGGAATAGTTGACTCTACATGGTCACCTCTTACGCGGGAACTTATTGCTGCTGGAGTGACCCAATCATTCTTCCAAAGCTCCCCTGAGACACGGATAAGTTGTTCTAGCGTTGGTGCTCTTTGCAGTCTTCCTTCCCACATTCCATCAGGAAGAATCTCTCTTTTTTGCGAGTTAGGCCAATCAATATTTTCCACGGTCTTGCTCACTCGAACACGCGAGTGATATCGAGACAATAACAATCCACAATTGGATGCACGAAGATAGTCTTTTAAATGCTCATTTCTAATCTTCAAAAGGCGAGGACGTTCAGTAGCATCACGCTCAAGCCTTGCAACTTCTGTATATCCTTCTTCCGGACGGACCCATGAGTCATCCTGTCGAAGTAGACCTAATCCGAGGACTAAATCTTGGCTGAGGTGCCAAACTTCGTTCTCATCAGTATCGAACCATTGCGTCAATAAGAGATAATGCCCCTCTACTCCTGATCTATAATCTCGGAAGTATGCGGCTTCGTGATATTCTCCTTGTTCAAATGAAGGAGTGTTGTAAGCCAAGCCCACATCATTCCATTCGAATTTCAATGCGTCCTCACGTATCTCAATAGGAACCATGACTGCACCAGCGCCAAAAAACTCTTCTATGTATCCATCTCTGCCCCATATACCTTCTCTACTGATTATTCCATAAGCGCGAATGGGCACCCATGTTTTGCTGTTATAAGTTCTTTGCCTTAAATCAGGCATTTCAAACCATTCCACATTCATCTCACTCTGGGCATTTTTCATCGCCAGTCCTTTCGAGCCGCCTAACGCTCCGTATAACCGGCAGACAAAAGCATAGCGAGGAACGAGCGGCGCTTTTTGCTGTCCGTGTGCATGCGTTTGTTAGAGATTCTATTTATAATCATTCCTAAGTGACCAAAAACAATCTTCATCAGTAACAATTTTTATTAGTTGATTTGCTGTTTCGTAAAATATATCTGCCTGTTCCTCTATTGAAGTTGTTCCAGAAAAAATATCTAGCATTGGCTTTCGTATGTGGATAGGATGCCATTTGTTCTTTCTCTTAATTTTATTGTCACCCAAGTGATGATAAAATTCCCATCCATTATTTAAGGCTGTGATTTTTTTTGACACGATTTTCACGAACTCAAGATAGTGTCTATTTGATGGGTATTGACTATGTAGATCATCATCAAAATCTAAAATCAAACAAAAATCAGGCCCCTTAGCTTCATTTATTGGTTTTGTACAGTGATCGTTTCCATCTAAAAGTATACCGACAAATATTCCTGGTCTCCACGAATCCAACAGATGTAAACCCATCTTTCCCCATGCTTCTCCGTAGGCTAATCTGTTTTTGTTTTCCACAAATAGCTTAAAATCCTGTTTTATATTTTTTGACCAATCTTCATTCTCCATGCGTTTTATGAGATTACCTATGTTTTGTTTTAGATCAATTGACGCATAATAATGTAAGATTGATTCATGTGATATTGGTGCAGGAGGCCCCATCCCTTCACTTTTTAATAGCCGTAGAAAATCTCCAAAAATAAATGGAGTGTCACTATTTTTATCTAACCATGCAGATATTAGCTCATATATATTGCTCCAACATAAAGCTAGATCGGGGTTCTGAGCATGTTGATCCTTAGTTGCTGTGATAAGAACTACTTTACTATTCTCAAAATATTTGGTGGCATAATCTTTGTAATTTTTTAACTGGTTTTCGTGAAGATGGTTCCACGCCTTATTCTCAAATACAATAGCGATGTTATTTGAAAGGCAAACCATATCTGGGAAAACGCCATCAAAGTTGTATTGGGTTATCCACTCACAGTTTTTGCCTTCCATTTCTGTCATTTGCACCTTAGATGAAATATAATTAAGAAAGAACTCACTAAAATCAGGGTAATTGTTAAGAATCCATGCAAAGGCTTCAGTGATGAAATTCTCTAATGGATCTTTCCCCTCTCGTGGTTGATACTTTCTTAATGACTCAAGTAAACCTGTTTCCATTTTTTATCTCCAACTATCATTTATGAAGAAAAGCACCCTACCCTGAGAATATGACGTTCTGCTTATCACCAAGTCGATATTACCTGGCGAGGCCCGAGGGGTCAAGCATATTACGACGTATGTTCAGCGGATTAAAAGGTTCATCCTGGTCCACGCACTCAAAGCCCCGGCTATCGGGAGAGCGGGGGCCTGCCCGTAGCCGGGACGGCCAGGGCCGAAGCCTTCTATCGAGTGAGAGGCCTGCCCGTAGACGGCTCTAACCGGCCTCGGCGTAGCGCCTCCAGCGAGCCCCACGGGGAGCCCGGCGGGGCTATCAGTTTCGTACAGGCCCCTTTAGGGGTCTTTTTTCGATTCAGCGAATTCATTTATGGATTCGCTTTTGATCACCGGATGGGGATCAGATTGCTTTTACGCGCTGGATAACGTTCTGCGTTTCACCTGCCAAAGGGCGGGCGATGCACAGGGCTTTATTAATTCACAAAACTTTAAACAATGCACTTGACTAAAGGATTTTGAAACATCGCCCTTTGGCCAGAGTGCAAACGCTTGTTATGTGCATTTTGTTAAAGATGGCTAAAAATCCCTTAAAACATACTATCTCGCTTACCATTTTAATGAATTGTTGTAGGACGTTTTTATTTAATATACTACTTATTTATGTATTCTCACACAATATAATTTCGCGTCCTTTGGTGTAGATATATCAACCACTCTGTCAATCGTAATACTTAAAGAATCAGTTGTCACTAATATTTCCGATTGTGCTGGATTGGCATAAATACAGGCATAACAAATCAATTCAGCACTTACGTTATCACATTGTGTATTCAATTGCTCAATTAATAAATCTAGATTTTCTTTGTGACCAATATTATCACTATCAGTTATTACAGGCTCTAAATCAGTTACTAATTTATTAATCTCAGACTTTACAATGTCTGAATCCATATTGATTATTCCAGCCTTTAGATTATCACAATCTAAATTCTCCCAATCATTATTTGAATTATCAACTGCTTTGTTGCAGGATGAAATAAAAACAATAAAAAATAGAATGGATGGATAATTTTTTATTTTTATAGAATTGTTATTTGTAATCATAAGATGTCCCTTTTACGTAATAGCTACTTTTTGAAATAACCCACTATTCTAGTCTTGACCCTATTTTATTTATGCATATACCTATCATTTATGAAGAAAACCTACCCATACTGAGAATATCATATTCTACTCCTCACCAAGTCGATATTACCTGGCAAGGCCCGAGGGTACGCGATAATGCGAGCAATTGTGGCGTACACTTCTTCCGCGAACTCTATTCCAAGGCCGGGTTGACAATCTTCATAATAGTCCACAACCTTGTCAAATTCCGCATCGGCGTCCGGGTGAAAGTAGAATCTCATCGGCGGTGCTTTTGGCGGAGCTTTGCGAATACCTCCTCGCCAGGAATGAGTTCCACTTCGCCCCGGTCAATCTGGGCGACCCGTCGCTCAGCCTCCTCCACCCACACACGGTCGATCTCCGGCTGAGTTGGAAGATTAAGGCTGGCGAGCAACTTCTCGACCAAACTCATCCGTGCATCGGCCGGCAGAGAGAGAACTTCGTCCATAACTTTGTCCGAAACCGTCGACATATCCTACCTCCTTACCAC
>CAZULW010000069.1:8808-12969 GCA_964621455.1 uncultured bacterium | reverse complement strand
TTCATACACTTCGCACTTATTGCCGAGGCACTCAGATAGTGTTAACACGCCCTAAGAAAAATGCTCAAACAACCCTTTCCAAGTTCCAATTAGTGCAACTTTCATGGGGTATTACCTTAAATAAAAGGGCGGAACCTAAAAAACGAGATTGGCGAGACGGACTGATACCTCAACGAGTTCACTCATACTACGCGGTCGTAAAATGCTTAGAAGCCGTTGGGATATATTTTGGCTATCATAGGGAGCGGTAATAAAGATATAGCTGTTGACTTTAGCATCTCTGAAGGTAGCTTTAGGGGTATATTTAATTTAACAAACCGATAGGAATACCATATTATGATTGATCAGGAGCAAACTTCCAGTCGGCGGGAGGGGATTCTCTCGCGGCGAAAATTCCTGGTTGGCGCGGCTGCGGCGGCGGCGGTTTCCGCCGCTCCATCCCTTGCCGTGGGGCAGGGCCTGCTGCGCCGCAAATCAGACAGCAGCGGGAGCAAGTTCAAGCTCAAATATGCCCCCAACTTCGGCATGTTCAAGAATCACGCGGGCACAGACCTCATTGATCAGATCAAGTTCATAGCCGACGAGGGCTTTCGCGCAATTTTCGACAATGGCCTGATGAAAAAAACGCCGTTGGACCAGGAGAAGATTGCCGCCGAATTGAGTCGCCAGGGCATGGATCTCGGGCCGTTCGTCGCTTACTCCGATTTCAAGGTGATGTCCTTTGTCACGCGTAAAAAAGAGATACGCGAAATGCTGAGCGCCCAGATGAAAAAGGCGATCGAGACGGCCAAACGTACGAACGCCAAGTGGTGCCTCGTTGTCCCCGGCCGCTACGACGACAGCCTGGAGTGGGACTACCAGACGGCCAACGTGATCGAGAACCTGAAGTTCTGCGCCGACATCTTCGAACCGGCCGGGCTGATCATGGTAATTGAGCCACTCAACGCCTGGACGAACCACCCGGGCCTGTTCCTGACGAAGATACCCCAGGCCTACCAGATCTGCCGTGCGGTGGGCAGCCCCTCGTGCAAGATCATCGACGACATCTACCACCAGCAGATCACCGAGGGCAATCTGATCCCTAACATCGACATGGCATGGAGTGAAATCGCCAGCTTTCACCTTGGCGACAACCCGGGACGCAAAGAGCCGACTACGGGCGAGATCAACTACAAGAACATTTTCAAGCATCTCCACGCAAAGGGTTATGACGGCGTCCTGTGTATGGAGCACGGTCAGAGTATAAAGGGCAAAAAAGGCGAGCGGGCGGTGATCGATGCCTATCGCGCCGTGGATGACTTTTAGATGATCGCTTAGCAAATATATAATAAAGGAGTCAATACTATGGGTATTCCCAGGCTGTTCATTGCGGGCCTGCTTGGTCTCTCGATGGTGGCGGGATGTTCACCTTCGGAGCGTATATCCCTGTTCAACGGTCAGGATCTGTCGGGCTGGGCGTTTGTCCTGCGCGATAAAGGCGTGGACCCCATGACGGTCTGGTCAGTGACCGATGGGGTCATCCACTGCACGGGAAAGCCTTCCGGCTATATGCGGACGGAAGCCGATTACGCCGACTATAAACTCCACGTAGAGTGGCGCTGGCCTGAACGGGTGGGTAACAGCGGTGTACTGGTGCACATGAGCTTGCCCGATACGGTCTGGCCCCGGAGTATCGAGGCCCAGCTTAACTGGGGCGATGCCGGAGACTTCTGGGTGATCGGCGGCGCCGAGTTTGCCGAGCACGTGGAGACCTCCACCCGACGAGTGCCCAAGCGGGCGGGCTCCAGTGAGAATCAGGTGGGCCAGTGGAACACCTACGAGATTGTATGCCGCGGCAATACGATCCGGGTTTCCGTTAACGGCGTGCTGCAGAACGAGGCTACCGAGACCACGGTTAGCTCCGGCAAAATATGTCTACAGAGTGAGGGTAAGCCTATCGAGTTTCGCAATATTTACGTTGAGCCGCTGGAGTGATATTTCAATTGGCCGGCGCGCTGGACAGAAATCCGAGATAAGTGTAGGAGCTGCTATTCAGAGAGTAACAGAGAGTAAAGAGTCAGAGCGCATACAGAGGGTTTCATGGGCGGTGATCGAGGCCTATCGAACCGTCGATGACTTTTAACACGTTGGCGAAAATCAGGATTGGGGGTTAGCTATATGAGGAGAACCGTGGCCAGATGGGCGACAGGTGCCGTGATGGTCCTGTTGATTGCGGGGGGATGTACGCCCCCGGAGCAGACGCCCCTTTTTAACGGTCAGGATCTGTCGGGCTGGGCGTTTGTCCTGCGCGATAAAGGCGTGGACCCCATGACGGTCTGGTCGGTGAGCGAGGGGGTTATTCACTGCACGGGAGAGCCATACGGCTACATGCGGACGGAAGCCGATTACGCCGACTACCAGCTGCACGTTGAGTGGCGCTGGCCCGGTGAGGCAAGCAACAGCGGGGTCCTGCTCCACATGAGTGAACCGGACAAAGTATGGCCCCGAAGTATCGAATGCCAGTTGATGTCAGGCAATGCGGGCGACTTTGTTGCCTTTGAAGGAACGGGATTCAAGGAACTGGTTGAGGGACGGGTACTGAAAAAGCAAGCCGAGAGCAGCGAAAAACCGCCTGGCCAGTGGAACATCTACGAAATTGTCTGTCGCGGTAATACGATCCGGGTTTTTGTTAACGGGGTGCTGCAAAACGAGGCTACCGAGACCACGGTGAGTTCGGGCAAAATATGTCTGCAGAGTGAGGGACGGCCCATTGAGTTTCGGAATATTTACATTGAGTCGCTGTAGTGATATTTCAATTGACCAGTGCGCTGGACAGAAATCCCCTATGAAATAGGAAGATTCTATTGCAGGAAGCAAAAAAGAATAAAGGTTCAGGGCACACGCGGCAGGTTTCTCGGCGTGATTTCATCACGGCCTCGGCGGCGATATCGCTGGCGGCAATGATGCCAGGTTCCGGTATTGCTTTTGGCGCCCGAGCGGAGAAGTTGCGCGTTGGCCTGATAGGGTGTGGCCGCCGGGGCATGGGAGCGGCGAAGGACTGCTTGAGCTCGGCACCCAGTGTTGAGATTGCGGCCATGGGTGACCTTTTCAAGGACAAACTGGACGAGTCTCGAAGCAACCTTGCGCAGGAACTGGACCGGGACAAGCTGAAAGTCACGGACAGGACCTGCTTCGTAGGCTTTGACGCCTACAAGAAAGTCATCGCCACTGATGTGGACCTGGTGATCCTGGCGGCACCGCCGCACTTCCGTCCGGAGCATCTGAAGGCAGCCATCGAGGCGGGTAAGCACGTATTCACGGAAAAGCCGGTGGCTGTTGACCCGGTTGGCGTCCGCTCGGTGATCGCAACATCCGAACTGGCGGCTGAAAAAAACCTGGCTATTGTGGCGGGTACGCAGCGGCGGCATCAGGCCCACTACCAGGAGGTCATGAAGCGGATACATAACGGGGATATTGGTGAAATTGTAGCGGCGCAGTGTTACTGGGTCGGCGATTACGAATATTACCAGGCGGTTCTGCGGCAGCCGGGCTGGTCCGATATGGAATGGCAGTGCCGTAACTGGAACTATTTCACGTGGCTCTCCGGGGATCATATTGTTGAGCAGCACGTCCACAACATAGATGTCATCAACTGGGCGATAGGGTCGCATCCGGTCAGGGTCATGGGTATGGGCGGCCGCGAGGTGCGAACCGGGCGGGAGTACGGCCATATCTTCGATCATTTCGCTGTCGAATACGAATATCCCGGCGGCGTGCGGGTTACGAGCATGTGCCGCCAGATGTCCGGGTGCAGCCATCGGGTCTCGGAGCGGCTGGTCGGTACAGCGGGTTCAGCATACACGGACGGTGCCAACGGATATATTGAAGGGCAGAAGCCGTTTAAATACGAGGGTCCTTCGCCTAATCCCTATGTCCAGGAACACGCCGACCTCATTGCGAGCATTCGCGAGGGCCGGCCTCTGAACGAAGGCCGGCAGGTCGCTGAGAGTACGCTGACAGCGATTATCGGCCGCATGAGCGCCTATACCGGCAGGGAACTGAAATGGGACTGGGCGATTAAGGAGTCCAAACTGGACCTGACGCCACCGAAATATGAAATGGGCGATTTGCCTGTCGAAGCCGTAGCGGTTCCGGGCAAGACAGGACTTTATTAGCAGCTTG
>CAZULW010000069.1:0-8708 GCA_964621455.1 uncultured bacterium | reverse complement strand
TTGCCTGTCGAAGCCGTAGCGGTTCCGGGCAAGACAGGACTTTATTAGCAGCTTGCGGCTGGCAACTGTAATACGCCACCGCTCAATGCAATACGAAAAATGCAAATTGAAAAATTTAAAATGACCTTTCAGAAGGTTGATTAGATTTTGCGGATGATTGGATTTTGCGGCAGATATCATCAAATCGGGAATCTTTTAATGGGTCCATTTACTATTGCCGAGTCAATAATTACAACGAAAAAGAAATCATTTTGCTCCGAAGGAGTCCCTGCGGGACACTTTGCATTTTGACATTTTCATTTTTCATTATACCGGTTTGTTAGAAACATACTAAATCACAAAAGGGGGTCAATTATGCAAAATGACAAAACGGGCGAGCAAGGTCGCGGTGTTACTCGGCGAGACTTTATCAAGGCTTCGGCGGCGGTATCGCTGGCGGCCATAGTGCCGGGCGCCGCCAGAGCTTTCGCCCAGGGCTCGGATAAGATCCAGGTCGGTCTCATCGGCTGCGGCGGGCGGGGGACCGGCGCAGCCATCAACTGTGTGGAGTCGGCCGAAGGCGTGGAGATCGTGGCCGTGGGCGACCTCTTCAAGGACCAACTGGACAAATCCCTTGCAAGACTCAAGGAGAAGGTCCCGGCGGAAAATCTCAAGGTTACCAGGAGAACTTCCTTCGCCGGTTGGGACGCCTATAAGAAAGTCATCAACAGCAAAGTGAACTATATTATTATGGCCCCGCCGCCCCAGTTCCGGCCCCTGCACCTCAAAGCCGCCATCGAGGCGGGCAAGCACGTGTTCATGGAGAAGCCGGTTGCCGTTGACCCGGTGGGTGTGCGCTCCATCATCGCCACGTCCGAGCTGGCCGAGAAGAAGGGCCTGGCTATCGTGGCCGGCACCCAGCGGCGGCATCAGCTGCACTACCTGGACATCATGAAGCGGGTTCATGGCGGTCAGATCGGTGAGATCGTTGGGGGCCAGTGCTACTGGAACTCGGAAGCCCTGTGGGTGGACCGGGTTAAGGAGCTGGTGGCCCGGCGGAAGGAGGAGAAATGGTCCGACATGGAGTGGCAGGTGCGTGACTGGCTGTTCCATACCTGGCTCTCCGGCGACCACATCGTGGAGCAGCACGTGCACAATATCGACGTGATCAACTGGGCCATTGGCGCCAATCCGGTTCGGGTCATGGGCATGGGTGGCCGGCAGGTGCGCACCGGTCCCGAATGGGGCAATATCTTTGACCACTTCGCCGTGGAGTTTGAGTATCCGGGCGGCGTGCGGGTCTTAAGCATGTGCCGGCAGACCGCCGGGGCCAGCCGCCGGGTCTCGGAGCGGGTCGTGGGCACCACGGGTTCCACCTACACTGACTCCTCTAACGGCTACATTGAAGGGCCAAATACCTATAAATACGAGGGAGAATCGCCCGATCCGTATGTCCTGGAGCATACCGATCTCATCGCCAGTATCCGCAGCGGCAAGCCTTTGAACGAGGGCCGGCGTATCGCGGAAAGCACGCTGTCGGCGATCATGGGCCGCATGAGCGCCTACACCGGCCGGGAACTGAAGTGGGATTGGGCGATGAATGCGTCGAAGCTGGACCTGACGCCGCCGAAATACGAGTTCGGCGACGCGCCCGATCCGGCAGTAGCGGTCCCCGGCCAGACGGAGTTGATCTGACGGTTCGATCCGGGTTTCAGGAGCAGAGAGTGTCAAGGGCCTTCTTGTAGAGAACAAGGATAACTGAGGGAGTATAGCATAGAATATAGCGGATTCAACCCACCCCCCCTTCCCGACGCTGCGGTCGGGAGGCCCCTCCCCCCGCTTTCTGCGGGACAGGCTTGCAAGGGAGGAGGGACTTGGGGGTGGGTTAAAGAGCATCAAAATGACTGACGGGAAAAAAACGCCCCAACAGCGGGGCGGAGAGATGTCTCGGCGTCACTTTCTGGCCACAACGGCGGCAGCGGCGGCGGCCTTTACGATTGTCCCCCGACACGTGCTGGGAGGACGGGGCTATACGTTGCCAAGCGAGAATATCAACTTGGCAATTATCGGTGTGGGTGGCCAGGGCACCCATGACATGCAGCAGCTTATGACCAGAGAAGGTACGCGGGTGGTTGCTGTAGCCGATCCCGTTCGTAGAGCCGATTACAGCAAGTTTTACTTTGGCGGCTTCAAGGGGCGTGACCCGGCTAAAGAACTGGTAGAAGACTATTATGCCAATCAGGCAAAATCAGGCAGCTACAAGGGTTGTGCCACCTATGAGGATTACCGCGAAATGCTGGTGCAAGAAAAAGACATCGATGCCGTTGTGGTGGCGACTACAGACAACGTGCATGCCGTGGCTACCATGGCTGCGATAAAAGCGGGCAAGCACGTCTACACCGAGAAACCGCTCACCCATGACATCTATGAAGCCCGCGCAATAACCGAGGCGGCCAGGAAGGCCGGTGTGATGACCCAAATGGGCAACCAGGGCCATGCCGGTGAAGGCAACCGCCTGCTCGTAGAGTGGATCGCGGACGGGGCCATCGGCGAAGTGTATGAGGCGCATTGCTGGACCAACCGGCCTATGGATAATTGGCCTCAGGGGATTGATCGGCCTACGGGGAGACACTGGGTTCCGCGAGGGATGGATTGGGACCTGTGGCTCGGACCCGCGCCTTATCGACCCTATCATCCCCTCTATACACCCTTCAACTGGCGCGGCTGGTGGGACTTCGGCACGGGCGCAATGGGAGACATGGGTTGCCACATCCTCGACACCCCGGTGTGGGCCTTGAACCTGGGTCATCCCACGAGTGTGCAGGCCAGCTCTACCCCGTATAACGATGAGACCTTCCCGCTGGCGTCCTTCGTCACTTACGATTTCCCCGCCCGGGGAAAGATGCCCCCGGTGAAGCTGTACTGGTACGACGGCGGCCTTATGCCTCCACGGCCGGACGAGCTGGAAGAGGGCCGGAGAATGCCCCAAAGCGGGACCATCCTGGTGGGCACCGAGGGCAAAATCATGTGCGCCGACTACAGCGACGAGGCCCGGCTGATCCCCGAGGCAGCCATGAAAGCCTACAATCGGCCGCCGAAGACCATTCCCCGGTCCCCGGGGATTCACCAGGGGTGGCTCGATGCTATCAGGAGCGGCAAGCCAGCCAGCTCCAATTTCAACGTTTCAGGTCCCCTGACCGAAGTTGTCCTGCTGGCCAACCTCGCCATTCGTGCGGGGAGAAATGTGAAGTTGA
This sequence comes from uncultured bacterium, assembly GCA_964621455.1. GTDB lineage: Bacteria > Fidelibacterota > Marinisomatia > SCGC-AAA003-L08 > TS1B11. Next base: position 5,475 of record CAZULW010000069.1, on the reverse strand, counting down.
TGTGGGATGGTCCGAATATGAAGGTGACCAACGTAGCTGAGGTGAATCAGTATGTCCGCCGTGAGTATCGCGAAGGATGGTCCCTGTAATTACGGAGGGCGGTCGAACAAGGGTGATACAGCAGAGCTTGCCCATCTGACCACTCCCTGCTGGGATAAAGGAAGAATAGCGGCGGGCGAATTTATTATAGTAATAGGAGGGAAATCCAAATATGGAAAATCAGGCACAAACTCCCGAACAACAGGGCCGGAAGATGTCCCGGCGTGATTTTGTTGTCAGTACAGCGGCAGCGGCGGCGGCCTTTACGATTGTCCCCCGCCATGTCCTGGGAGGTCCAGGATACACACCGCCGAGCGATAAGCTCAACATAGCCGGTATCGGTGTGGGCGGCATGGGCAAGAATAACGTCCGTGGCTGCTAGAGCGAGAATATCTATGCCCTGTGTGACGTGGACAGGAAGTACGCGGCAGAGACCTTCACGAAATACCCCACGGCCAAGACATACACCGATTATCGCAAGATGCTGGAAAAGGAGAAGAGCATTGACGCGGTGATCGTGGCCACGCCCGACCACACGCACGCCGTCATCGCTATGATGGCGATGAAGCTGGGCAAGCATGTGTACGTTCAAAAACCGCTGACGCTTACGGTCTATGAAGCCCGCCAGCTTACCGAGGCGGCCCGCAAGTACAAAGTCACGACCCAGATGGGCAACCAGGGCCATTCGGGTGAGGGAGCCCGCTTGATGTGTGAATGGATCTGGGACGGAGCCATCGGTGATGTGCGCGAAGTACACGCCTGGACCAACAGACCCATCTGGCCGCAGGGGATTGCTCGGCCCAAGGAGACACCGCCGGTACCAAGGACCTTGAATTGGGACATTTGGCTCGGCCCAGCGCCTTATCGGCCCTATCATCCGGCTTACGCGCCGTTCAAATGGCGCGGCTGGTGGGATTTCGGATGTGGGGCATTAGGTGATATGGCCTGTCACGTAATTGATCCGGTCTTCTGGGCGCTTAAACTGGGCTATCCCACCAGCGTCGAAGCCAGATCCACCGAGGTCAATACTGAAACTGCTCCTTTGGCATCGATAGTTTATTATAAGTTTCCAGCGCGGGGCAATATGCCGCCGGTCAACCTGACCTGGTACGACGGCGGTTTGGTGCCCCGCCGACCGGAAGAGCTGGAAGAGGGTCGGCGCATGGGCAATGGCAACAGCGGCGTGATCTTTGTGGGCGACAAAGGCAAATTGATGTGCAATGAGTATGGTGACAGTCCACGGCTGCTACCCGAAACGAGGATGCAAGAATACCAGCGCCCGCCTAAAACTATCCCCAGGATAGATGGGAGTCACGAACAGGATTGGATTAGGGCCTGCAAGGGCGGCGAACCGGCGTGTTCGAACTTCGACTACTCGGGGCCGCTGACCGAAACAGTTGTGATGGGCAATCTTGCCATCCGTGTAGATGGAAAGCTGGATTGGGATGGCAAGAACATGAGGGTGACCAACGTAGAAGAGGCGAATCAGTATGTCCACCGTGAGTATCGCAAGGGGTGGAGCCTGTAGCCCCTGAAGGCGACCGGGCACGTGCTGTGCGGAGGGCCGGGCCATAGCCTGGTAAAATCGAATCCCTTAGGGAGGGGTTCCCCATGTTACCTGCGGTATGCTATTGCATCCTGCAGAAAGATAGTCCTATTGCCAACGGCTGTAGGGGCGTATTGCAATACGCCCCTACATGAAGACAATACATTAGCAGGAATCAATAATATTGTATCAGGAGGTTTAAGATGCATAAAAAGACAGCGGTATTGGCGGTTTGTCTGGTTGGGATGGCAGCGCTTTTCAGCTCTTGCGCGGGGCCGGAGGCATTACAGGTAACCAGCCATCCAGCCACGGATGCTTACGAGGGCTGGCGCCTGGGGTGCCAGGCCTATACGTTCAAGAACTTTACGTTTTACGAGGCGGTGGACAAGGTGGCGTCGCTGGGGCTGGATTGGATCGAGGCCTATCCGGGTCAGCGGGTGAGTGAGGATATTGATGCAAGATTCGGCCACACTATGGATCCCGAGACAAGGAATCGGGTAAAGGCGAAGCTGGCCGATGCAGGAGTAAGGCTGAGGGCCTACGGCGTGGTCGGGCTGCCCGCAGATACTGTTGAGTGCCGTAAAGTCTTTGATTTTGCCAAGGAGATGGGAATAGAGACAATTGTGTCTGAGCCCAGCGAGGATGCGCTTGACTTGATCGAGATGTTGTGTGAGGAGTACCAGATCAAGGTGGCAATACACAACCATCCCAAACCCAGCCACTACTGGGATCCGGATACGGTACTGGCGGCAGTCAAGGGGCGGAGCAAGCTGATCGGCGCGTGTGGTGACACCGGCCACTGGATGCGATCAGGGATAAACCCCCTCGAGGCGCTCAAGAAACTGGAAGGCCGCCTCGTCAGTCTGCATTTAAAGGACCTGAACGAGTTCGGCGTCCGTGAGGCGCACGACGTTATATGGGGTACGGGCAAGGCAGATGTAAAAGCGCTGCTCACGGAGCTTGATCGACAGAACTTCCAGGGTGTATTCTCAATTGAGTACGAATATAATTGGGATAACTCCGTCCCGGAGATTCGCCGGTGCGTGGCCTATTTCAATGAGATGGCGCTAGAGCTGAAGCCTTCAGGGTGGCAGGACCTGTTTGCGCCCGACCTGTCAAACGCGACGCTTAAGGCGGGCAGCTGGACCATAGAAGAGGAGTTATTGATCCGTAAGGGCGGCGGTAACATCTGGACGAATGAGCAGTACGGTGATTTCATACTCGACCTGGAGTTCAAACTGGCTGAAAACACCAACAGCGGCGTTTTCATTCGCACCGGTGACATCGAACGGTATGTACAGACGTCTATCGAGGTGCAGATACACGAAACGTCGGATGGATCAAACCACGGCATGTGCGGGGCCATCTTCGACTGCCTGTCACCAAGCATGATTATGGTAAGAGAGGCCGGTGAGTGGAATCACTATACTATTACCTGCATGAAGAACAAAATATACGTGGTGCTGAATGACGTGCAGATCATCGACATGGATGTGGATTTGTGGACGGAGCCGCGCCAGAATCCACCCATCATTACGCAAAGACGGGGAAGGGGTGGTGCTGTTGTAGATACACTTATTACGCCGAATAAATTCAGAACTGCCATTAAGGATATGCCGCGGGAGGGCCATATCGGACTACAGGATCACGGCCAGCCGATATGGTTTCGGAATATCAAGATAAGGGCATTGGGGATATAGACAGGAGCAATCATCCAGAGTTGTCGGAGCTGATAGCTGAGTCCAGGGAGTGAAATGCAGCTGCAGCCTGGACGATTGGCGCATATTCCCGGGATTACAATTACCCCGTACAAAGCCGTAACGTCTGGCCAAGTGGGTTGTTGGCGAACGGTAAAGCAATATATGGAATCTAATGATGGAATCGGGTAAGAGCATAACGAGCGACAGCGAAGATCAGGGCGGTACGGAAAACCGTATGGACTCCTTCCAGAAATGCATAGACCGGCGCGATTTCCTGCGGGTTACCGCTGCTGCGGGAGCGGGATTGATATTATCGCCCATGGCGCTGGGACAGGCGGGCGGGAGTAAAAGCGATGACCTGAATATAGCGCTGTTGGGCAGCGGTGCCCAGGGCCAGGTCCTGCTGAACGCCTGTCTGAAGATTCCGGGTATCCGCTTTAAGGCGGTATGTGATATCTGGACGGAATACAATCAGAAACGGGCCGCCCGGTTGTTGAAGAAATACGGCCACGAGCTCAATACTTATGAAGACTACCGGGAAATGCTGGACCGGGAGAGTGACCTCGACGCCGTTATCATTGCTACTCCCGACTTCTGGCACGCCGAGCACACGGTTGCCTGTCTGAAGGCGGGCCTCAATGTGTATTGTGAAAAGGAAATGTCCAACACACTCGAAGGCGCCCGGAAGATAGTGCAGGCCGCCCGGCAGACCGGCAAGCTGCTTCAGATCGGCCATCAGCGCCGCAGCAATCCCCGGTACCTTCATTGTTATAAACTGCTGAAGGATACCAAAATACTGGGCCGTATCACTACAATCAATGGCCAGTGGAACCGCTCGGTCCAGCCGGATCTTGGTTGGCCGCAAAAATACGCTATTGATCAGGCCACCCTGGAGAAGTACGGTTTCAAGTCAATGAGCCAGTATCGCAACTGGCGCTGGTACCGCCAGCTGGGCGGCGGACCCATCGTTGACCTGGGCTCGCACCAGATAGACATCTTCAACTGGTTCCTTGATGCAACCCCCCGATCCGTCATGGCATCCGGCAGCAGGGACTACTACGATAAGAAGACCCACGAATGGTATGATTCCGTCATGGCCATCTACGACTATGAAACCAGGGAGGGAATCGTCAAAGCGTTCTATCAGACCATCACCACCAACAGCAGCCAGGGATATTATGAAAGCTTCATGGGGGAGCATGGTACCCTGCTTATCTCGGAAGCGGCCGGCAGGGGCGGTGTCTATCGCGAACCGTCGGCGCCCGACTGGGACAAGTGGGTGAAAATGGACTACTTGAAGGCGCCAGTTGAACCAGAGCCCCAGGCCCCGGCCGATGCGGTGCTGGACGTTCGCGAAACCCTGGCACCGCCCATGTATGAACTGCTGGTGGAATTCAATGACCCCTACCATAAGCCCCACCTGGAGAACTTCTTCGATGCCATCCGGGGCAAGGCAAGCCTTACCTGCCCGCCGGAGGTGGGTTACGAAACGGCTGTAAGCGTGCTGAAGGTCAACCAGGCGGTAGAGGCCGGCAGCACACTCGATTTCAAAGCCGGGGAATTTAGAATCTAATTCTGGATAGGGAAGGAAACGGCACAGGTTCATGACCGGCCCGACTTCTCGAGCAGGATGGGCTGCCGGCGTGGTGGTGGCTGTAGGTATTTTTGTCTTGCAAGCCCCCGCGCAGGAGCAGAAACTCGGCGACGTCCGTGATGGTAGTCGTTTGGTACCAATCCTAATAACTAAATCAGCTCAAGGGCGGTAAAGACCCTGCTGGAGTTTGGTCAGGATATTTCAGGCTTTTTTGGTGTAAACCGTAAACTAAGGAGGGTAAAAGATGGAAAAAGTTGTAGCACTGTCGTGTGTGTTTGGCTTGGGCATGTCCTTCGCGCTTCTCGGATCGCTCAGCGTCAAGCTGATGCCACGGCTGAAGATCGACACGGCGCGGTTCGGCACGCTCATTTCCAGTTTTATGATTACCTGTCTGGTGGCGTCGGTGGTTGTTGGTGCACTCATTGACCTATGGGGTCACAAACCATTTGCAATCATCGGGTTTATCGTGACGGCCTTTTGCATTCTGATGATTGCGCGCGCCAAGACATATAGTTCTGTGCTGGCCGCTTGTCTTCTTTTGGGCGTCGGTGCGATGTGCCTGAACGACGTGGGCAACACGCTGATGCCTCACGTCC
>CAZULW010000068.1:0-13052 GCA_964621455.1 uncultured bacterium | reverse complement strand
CGATCCCCAGCCCCTAATCCCTAGCCCCAAGCCTCAAGCCTCAAGTCTCAAGCCCACCCCCCCCTACCGAATCCTCCGCCCGTATTGATCGAATACTTCCGTCAGCCCTATTTTCTCGAGCAGGGCCTTGAACCGGGGCTCGGCGCGGAGGAAATCAAATTCCTGATAATACACGAGGTCTGTAGGATAATAAACCTCTTTGGTGGTATCTTCATAGCCCCTTTCCAACAGGCTGAGGGCCTTATCCCGCTCACCCATGATTGCATAAAGGCGCGGAGACCAGAATGGGTCCTCCTGCTCCCGCTGCTGCAGCTCCCCGGTGGACCTCAGCGAATCACGGACTGAGTATACTTTCTCCCGGTTCCCCCGGGCCCACTCGGCCTGCAACTGCAACCAGAAATACTCCGCTTTATACCACTCGTTATCGATTTCCGCGTACGCTTTTTCCATCTCGGCAGCGGCTTCCGCGTAGCGGCCCTGCTGCATGAGGATAGCACACTCTGCCCACCTAATACCGCCCCTGGCGAAGCCGGGCTGGAGCTCCAAAGCGGCCTTGAAGTATTCCAGGGCTTTATCATACTGGCGAGTGTAGAGATAAACCCAGGCGATACCCAGCAGGGGTAGAGGGGAAAGGGGATCCAGCTCCTGGGCCCGTCGAAACTCGGCCATAGCCTCGTCAGGCCAGCCGGTGCGGTTTAAAAAGTTACCGTATTGGTAGTGGGCCCAGGCGGAATTGGGGTCCAGCTCCACTGCCCGCTTGCCAGACGCTCCGGCCCCGGCAATGTCGCCTGGCACAGAGAACCACCGGTAAGACCCCAGAACCGCATGGGCTAGCGCCTGGTTGGGGTCCAGCTCCAGAGCTTTATCTATCGCCGGTTTCATCCGATTCAGGGCATAATCGCCACTCCAGCCGCCAACCCATTGCATCATAAGGTAGCTATGGGCCAGGGCCGCCCAGGCCCGGGCGAAGGTGGGATCCAGTGCTACGGCCTGCTCCAGGTATTCCACGGCCTTGGGCATGCTCTCGGAAGTCTCCAGATTATGGAAATGCCACCCTTTGAGATACAGGTTATAGGCCTCGGGGTTCACCTGGGGGGCGCTGGCCAGGTAGGCCTCCTCCTCCGGCTTCAGGGCCAGCCCGATCTCCTTGGCGATAGCCCGGGCGACGGTCTTCTGCAGGGACAGGATGTCGGTCAGGTCCCCCTCATAATCGTTGACCCACAGGTGTTCATCGGAGGCGCCGTGGATCAGCTGCGCCGTGATGCGCACCCGGTCTCCGGCCTTCAGGACCGCACCCTCCACTATAGCATCCACATTTAGCTCACGGGCTATCTCCGGCACGCGCTTGTTGCTATCCTTATATAGCATGGCTGAGGTGCGGGAGATCACCTTCAATTCGCTGAGGCGGGCCAGGTTGGCAATGATGGCGTCGTGCATGCCCTCCACAAAATAGTCCTGTTCCGGGTCGCCCATCTGGTTGTCCAGGGGCAGCACGGCGATGGAGCGGATGGGTCCCGCTTGGGGAGGCCGCCCCCACCAGCTCCATACTGCCACTGCCACTGCCACTGCTGCTATAACGACGAGGGTCTTGTTGCCGATGACGGGGCGGGACGGCTTTTTCGGCTGATCCCGCTTGCTCTCCCGCGTCCGCACCAGGCCCTCTGCGGTCAGGTCGAAGGCCCAGGCCAGGCCGACGGCGATGAAAAAGCCCAGGATCAGCAGCACCACGACCGCGCTGCTGAACCAATCGGGGACGTGCAGGGCGGGAAAAGTGAAATCGGCGATCTGGAAGATGATGAAGGCCACGCCCGCATAGACTATTGCCACCCGGAAGACCCGGCGGTGCCGGAGCTCGGCGATAAAGGCAGTAAAATGGCTCATGCTGCCCCAAGCAAGTTAGGGAATGCGTCAGATAATTGGCCAGTGGCCAAATCCCTGGCACGAATCACCCCCCTTGCCTTCAGGAGAGGGGGAGTTACGGAGTAACAGGGGTGAGGTCTCCCCGCTACCCGGAAGACCCGGCGTTGCCGGAGCTCGGCAATAAAGGCTGCGAATCTGGAAGGAGGCTCTGTCATGGTTCGGCCCACTTGAATAGGTTTACGGTATAAGAATCACCTAAATATGGGGAGAAAGAGAAGGTAATACAAGTGATTTAAAAAACATTGATTCAACTCAGCCCACGGTTTTAACCGTGGGATTGGGGAGGCTAAGTAAAATAAAATGTGAACCCCTTCAGGGGTTTTCTCTGTCACCAGCTACATACTCCAATCTTCAATCAACATTCATCATTCGACAATCAACAATGCCCCAAGCCCCTAGTCCCAAATCCCCAGCCCCCACCCCCCTTTACCCCTTCCTCTAGAGGGAGGAGGGCACCAGCGCCGCCCTTTTCAGGAAGCTACGGCGATTCAGGTTTTTTAACATAGTACCACCTTACCCACTCCAGGGGCGTTGTCTCTTTAATTCCCCCGCCAGGGTATTTTTCGCGATAATCACGTCCTCTGTGATCTGAAAATCGAACATCCCAACGCAGAGAAAATCGGCGCCGTTCTCAAAGGCATATTTAAAACCGTCTCGCGGATGGATAGCCCCGGCTGCCAATACCTTGTATGCAATCCACGGTTTTTTCACTTTTTTCATGAATTCCATAGTTACTTCTGCATCAGTGTCCCAGACATTATCATGGGATTGTTGAGTGTCAGCATGAAACCTGCCGAACTCTACCTCATCCGGGTTAAAGGACCAATAATCCGGACTATGGAATGTTTTCATATAGAAATCGTTAGCTATTCCTGCTTTTTCGCAGGCTTTAGGCACTTCTATCGAATGCCCGCAGACACCGGCAATTAATCCGTTCTGCTTGATAAACGATACTGTTTTCCCTATCAAGTCTACCCGTTCGTTTTTGACCCAATTATCGGCAATTCCGCCCTGAATGAATGCGCCAATCGCGCCATTGTCTATCGCCATTCTTATGTTTGTTTCTACATCATCTGACGTGGGGTTACACTGGGCAATCCACTGTATTTCACCACCCCTTTCATTCCAGTACCTGTTGAGAACATTAATCGCCTTCATATCACGGGTGTGATTGTTCAATACGACGGTATTTATCCCATTCTCTTCGGACAGCTGCAGGGTCTCGATGATTTTCTCGTCAGTGAAGTACTGTTTGAAAAGGTTGTTGGTGTAGATCAGGTCTCTGGCATGGGCATAGCCGGCAACCAGGTTACCACCGCATATTAGCCTGCTGATCTTTACCTCACCTATTTTCCCCATCTGCAAGTTTTCAACATAACCCCCGGGCTTTTGATCCACCGCTTTTCTTTTTGTGCTTGCTAATAAGGCCTGCTCTTCAATACTCAGCCCTACAAAAGGAGCCGCTGCTGACGCCAGTATGGCCTTTATTAGGAAACTACGACGATGCATGACTTCTCCTGTTTTAATTACTTCATCTGATCAATAAACTGTTGTATCTGCTGTCGTAATTGATCATTCTCTGTAACCTGGAGTACCTTCTCCAGCGCCTCCCTGGTCTCCTGAGGGTGGTCGCTGGCCGTTGACCGGGCGATCATGCCCACAGCTACTTCCGCTTCCTGCTGCAGGGTACTATCAGCCAGGTAACCGGTGGCCATCTCCAGCGCGGCCATCGTTTCCACGTTTCCCAGCCCCGATAATACCATTTTCTTTTCACTCGCAGCCGATGCCAGGTCCATGGCTTCCTGATACATCTTAAGCGTCTTATCCTCCGGGCGGTCGCTGTCAAGTCCTATCAGGCGGATATAACCGCGCAAGGCCAGTACCCGGTGTATCTCATTTTCAGAGGTCCGCACGACCTTCAGCAGGTTGTCCAGCGGCTCGTCGGTCGGCCAATCGGACAGGGCGCGGATAGCCGCCAGCTGAATCTCGGCATCGCGGTCTTTCAGAGCTTTGCGCAATGTGGGAAGAGCCTTGCTGTCCCCAATTTCCCCCAGCACCCGCAGCAGCGAACCCCGGACAACAGTATCCTTAACCGGACGCAGTGCATCCAGCACCGCCTTGGCCTGGCGGTCCTTGCGGGGGATTTTATGGGCGACGGCAACGACGGTCTTCTCGGCTTCCTGCCGTTCGGCATCGCTGGGGGCCTGGATCAGAAAATCGATCAGTGCCGGCAGCTGCTTTGGGTCCGCAATTAGCCTCAAGGCCCTGGTCGATTCGATTCGAACGTCAGGGTCCGAATCTTTCGCGGTATTGAGCAAAGTCTCCATGGCGGAATATATCCGGCGCTGACCTATGCTGCGAACCAGTTCGGCTTTGACTTTGGGGTCAGCCTGCGGGATGCCGGCCACAATCGCTGCTTCGATTTCCGGGCCACGGAGCAGGTAGAGGCTCTCGCGGGCGGCCTCCCTTTCCGCGGCACTGTCAGCGGCAGCTACCCGAGCCAGCAAGGGAACCGTGGAGTCGTCACCCAACGCCGCCAGGGCTTTCAGGGCAGCAACGCGGACATCAAGCTGATCGCTCTGTGTCGCGGAAAGGGTCACTTCACGGAGGGCAGGATCGCCACGATCTGCCAGGGCTGCCAGCAGCTGCACCTGACCGGCGACGGAGAGGTTGGGCAGCTCTTCAGCCAGCGCCATTATATTTTGTGTCCTGGGTATTTCACGCACAAGCCCGATGGCCACCGGCTCCATGTCCGGATCGCCGCCTCGAAGAACGTTGACAATCTCTTCCGCGGCATTTCCCGCCTCGGCGAGAACCAGACCCGTGAGTGCAGCAGAACGAACCGGCACGGGCTCGCCGGGGACATACAATTGCCGGTAAATGGCTTTAGCCGGTGGCTGTTCACCCTGGGCCACGAGCTGGTCGGCACACTTCAGATAAGAATCCAGAACCAGCCGGCGCAGTTTGCCGGTGGTCTTGCCGCTGGCTTCGGCTAGCGCTTCAGTAGCCTGAGGATCAGCGATCCGGCCCAGAGCGGCCACAGCGGCCATAGCTGTCGCTGCGTTGGCGTCGTAAACAAGACTGCGCAGAGCGGTTACCGATTGGCTATCACGGCGCTGCCCCAGCGAGTTGATGATACCTACCTTCACTTCACCACGTGCCTTTGGCAAGGCCTTCCGCAGGGCCTCATCCGCGGCGGCCCCGGGAATCCGTTCCAGGGCATACCGCGCCATGTCCGAAGTGGCTGCGTCGGTAAGCATCGCAGCCAGAGTGGGCACGGCTTCTTCGGTGCCGTAGATGCCCAGCTGTTTGCAGACAAACTGCTTACCCGCCAACGTTGCATCCGACCGGAGGAGCTCCAGCAGGCGCTGCTGGATGCGAGTCAGAGCCTGGGGTGAATCGTAGGCGGAATGGAGGACCTCGTCCAGTTCGGTAAGCGGTTCACGGCTCTGTCCGTATTCGTAGGCGGCAATTTCTGCTATAGCTACATCCAGGCTGGGTGTGGCATCGGCGGTCAGGTCGCCCATGGCAAACTGGATACCGTCGAGATAATGCCTCATTATAGCCGGGTTCCAGAAAATGTGATGGTTGTGACCCAGAGAGCAGTAGAATACGCGTCCCTGGCCGTAGCTGCGAACCCAGCTGATGGCCACGTCCTTATCGGAAGGCCTGACACCCCTGGCGTTCAGGTTGGTTGTATCCGCCATGTCGAGGCTCAGAAGTACGCGGAGGTTCTCGCGCGAATAAGGGGCCTTGGTGCGATAGATTTCATCGTTGATCTTGAAGCCCTCGCCCTGGAAGGCGGCCGTTAGAGGATGCTCAGGATCGTCGATCTTGACCGCCCAGGTACCGTTACTGGTCCAGGGATGGCCGTCAAACAGCCCGCCCATCATCCCGGCCGCTTCCGGCCAGTCGTAGAAGTTGTCCGTAGCGGCGTGGATGCCTACCACGCCCTTGCCGCCCTTGACAAAGTCCAGCAGGCTCTGGCGCAGGGCGGGATCGGCAAACTCCAGTTGGGTGTTGTTGTTGAAGCAGACCGCGTCGAACTGGGCCAGGTTTTCCGGCGAGAAGCTGGACATATCTTCGCTCACGACCACTTCATACGCGCCGGTTTTCTGACCCATGATTTCAATGGCTTTGGTAACGTAGGGGATCGAGCTGTGCTTGAATCCCTCGTACCGGGTGAAGACCAGCAGTTTCCGCGGTTGGGCCGGGACAGCGGTGGCTTTGGCCGGGACGGCCTCCTCAATCTGCCGCACCTCTTTTCCCGAAGGTACCGCCCGCGAGCAGCCCGGCAGTAGCAGGAAATACACCGCGGCGCTTGCCGCCACAATAGCGGTTAATGCGATATTTTTGACCTTTGATCGGTAATTCATTGTATCCTTCTTCCCTTCCGTAATTACAGGGATTCCATTGAGCCGTTTTTTAAACGTTGTGTTTCGCATGGGGTCAGACCATCCCCCCATCTATAAATGCCACGGACTGCGCATGGACCGCGTCAGCAGCCGCCCGACCTCTGGATCATTGGTGATGCGTTCCTTGGCCGGATCCCACTGCAGCTTGCGGCCCAGCTGATAGGCGATGTTGCCCAGGTGGCAAACGATGACCGAATGGCGGCCGGTGTCCACATCGCAAATTGGTCTGCTGCGGGTACGGATGGCCGTGAGCCAGTCGGCGTAATGGTTGTCACTCCTGTAAAGATGTACTTCATCGGGACCGATGGCTTCCCTGGTGAGCCGCTCGGGCCAGGTGCGTATATAGCGCCTGTTGACCTCTATCTTGCCTTTGGTGCCGGTGAACAGCACCCCCTGGCCACCGAAACTGTCCCGGGTCATGGTGACGCCGCTGGCGTACCGGTAGGTGAGCACCGGGTTGTTCTCCTGCCCCGGTGCTATGATTTCCACGGGCCCGCTGTCGTCCATGCCCAGCGCCCACTGGGCGATATCGAAATGGTGCGCGCCCCAGTCGGTCATCATACCGCCGCCATAGTCCCGGTACAACCGCCAGTTGGGAAATACATCGACACTGATATGGGGGGACAATTCCGGGTGATAGGGCCGCCACGGGGCCGGTCCGAGCCACAGGTCCCAATCAAGGTAGTCGGGCACCGGCTCAGCGGGCAGGTCGCAGCTGACCGGCGGGCCGCCAACATCCACCGTCACTGTCTGAACCTCGCCGATGCGACCGTTACGCACCAGCTCGCAGGCAAAGCGGAACTGTGAATAGGAGCGCTGCATGCTCCCGGTCTGAAAGACCCTGCTGTGCCGCCTGACTTCGCGCACCATGGTCTGGGCTTCGGCAATAGTCTGGCAAAGGGGTTTCTCACAGTAAATATCCTTGCCGGCCCGTGCCGCCTCTATCACGGGAATGGCGTGCCAGTGGTCCGGCGTGGCAATCACTACCGCGTCGATGTCGTCCCTGGCCAGCAGCTGCCGGAAATCCCGGTAGGGCTTGCAGATTTTGGCGCTGCCGGCAACCGTCTGTTCGGCATAGTATTGATCCGCCAGCTCCCGGGCCCGCTCCAGCTTGAGCGCATCCACGTCACACACGGCGAGAACCTGGGTGCCCGGTTCGTTAAGAAAGGCCCTCAGCAGGTAAGTCCCCTGCTTGCCCACACCGATAAACCCGAGGGTGATCCGCTCGCTCGGTGCCATCGCCCTCAATATTGATGAGGGCACAATGGCGGGAAGGCTGGCCGCGCCCACCGCCGCCCCCACTGCCTGGCGGAGAAACCGACGGCGATTGATCGGCCTCTTGTTCAACCTGAATCCACTTTCATCTAATGGAAGTAAAATAAACCCCTTAACACAAACTTTTCTATGACCACAGCCTGGGGGCCTACAGATACCAGGGGCTGCGCATGGGACGGTACAACATGCGGTTGGCCTCAGGATCGTTAATGATCTGCTCCTTGAGGGGATCCCATTCCAGTTTTCGCCCGGTTAGCATGGCGATGTTAATCAAATGGCAGATCGTTCCCGTTCGATGACCGACCTCGGACGGTGCCACCGGCTTCTGACGGGTTTTGACCGCGTTGAGAAAATCCTGATGGTGCCCGGGACTCCGGCCCAGCTGAATCTCATCGGGGCCGACTGTTTCCTTCAGGAGCGACTTTGGCTCAGCCTCAAGACGCCCGCCGTGGATGTGAATGAAAATCCAGCCGTCAGAACCCTCGAACTTCAGACCACGCGGCCCTAGACTGCTGCCGAGCAGGCGAACACCGTTGGCATAACGGCATTCAAACTGATATTCTATGAATGTATTGAACAGGCCCGTGGCCGGGGCCATCCCCCGCCCGACAATTTCCACCGGCCCGGTGTCATCGGTGCCGCCCCCCAGCTGCCCCAGGTCGATGATGTGCGCTCCCCGATCGGTCATTTCCCCACCGCCATAGTTCAATACGAACCGCCACCAGAAATGGCACCGCAGCGGGGTATAGGGCACCCAGGGAGTGTGCCCAAGCCACAGGTCCCAATCCAGGCCTTCGGGCACGGACGTGGGTGGTTGTGCAGCGGTGGTGGTACGGACCTTCTCATGATGAGGTTCGTCATTGGGCATATTCACCCGGATAGTGTGAAGCTCCCCTAAGCGGCCGTTGCGAACCAGTTCACAGGCAAACCGCACGCTGTGCCTGGACCGCTCATGACTGCCGGTTTGGAGGACCCGGCCGTACCGCTTCACGGCCTCACAGACGGCCCGGCCCTCGGAGATAGTATTAGCAAGCGGTTTCTCACAGTAGATGTCCTTGCCGGCCTTAGCCGCCGCCACGGAAATAAGCCCATGCCAGTGGTCGGGAGTGCAGACGGTTACGGCGTCTATGTCACTGCGGGCCAGCAGCTCCTGGAAGTTGTTGTAGGTCGCGCAACCGTTAAACCTTCCTGACGGCGTTTGATCGGCGTAATGACTTTCCACCAGCTGCCGGGCCGGCTCCCGACCTCGCGTTTGCCCGCGATAGTAAAGGCTGCTCTCGGTTTCGACATCGCATACGGCTACCACCTGCACCTCCGGCTTGGTGATAAAGGCCCGCAGGTTCGCCGTTCCCTGACCGCCCACTCCAATACAGCCCATCACGATCCGGTTGCTCGGTGCCACCGTGCCGGCCTTGCCCAGCGCGGAAGAGGGCACGATATACGGCAGAGCCACGGCCCCTACGGCAGCACCGGTTATCTTCTTCAGGAATTGACGACGGCCAATATTCTTTTTTTCCGCCAATGATTAATCTTCCCTGAAAATCACCTACAGGTGCCAGGGGCTGCGCATAGGCCGTGACAGTAATCTGTCGGCTTCGGGATCATTGACAAAGCGCTCCTTTCCGGGGTCCCACTTCACTTTGCGTCCCAGTTTCAGGGCAATGACGCCCAGGTGGCCGATCATGATCGAGCGGTGGGCGACCTCAACGGGCGCCACCGTCCGGGACCGGGTGCGCACGCAATCAAGGAAGTCCTGCTTGTGATCATCGCTCTTGTAAAGGTGGATTTCATCCGGCCCGATGGCCGAGATTAACAAGGATTTCGGGTAGGCGTCGATCTTGCTGCGATTGACGAAAATCCATCCGTCGCTCCCCTCGAACCGCACGCCCCGGGAGAACGCCCCTGCCACGATCATGGTGAAGCCTTCAGCATATTTGCAGGTAAAACGATAGTTTTCCACCGTGTCATGGAGACCGGTCCTGGGGAAAACACCCGTCCCCTCGATTTCGACCGGACTGGTCAGCTCGGTCCCCATGCCCCATTGGGCAATATCACAGTGGTGCCCGGCCCAGTCGGTGATCTGCCCGCCGGAGTAATCGCTGATCCAGCGGAAATTCCAGTGGCAGCGGCCAGGATTGTAGGGAGCCCACGGCGCTGGACCCAGCCACATGTCGTAGTCGAAACCGGACGGCACCGGCGCCGGTTGGGTATCATTACCATGAATACTGTTAAGATTGGGCAGCCCGACCTTCACGGTGCCTACTTCACCGATGCGCCCGTTACGCACCAGCTCACAGGCAAAGCGGAACCTGCGATTGGAACGCTGCTGGCTGCCGGTCTGCCATACCACGCCATAGCGATTGACGGCGTCGACAATGGCCCGCCCCTCGGCGATATTATAGGCCAGGGGCTTCTGGGCATGGATGTCCTTGCCGGCCCGGGCAGCCATGATCGCGGAAATAGCGTGCCATTGGTCCGGCAGCGCCAGCAGGACCGCGTCAATATCGCTGCGCCCGATTACTTCGCGGAAATCGTTGTAGGCGGCGCAGTCACTGTTGCCATACTTCTCGTTAACTGTGTCCCGCGCCTGGTTGCGGTGGTCGGTGTCAACATCACAGACGGCGACGATCTGCGCCTCATCCTTGCTCAGGAAGCCGCGCAGGTCACTCGTACCCTGGCCGCCCGTCCCGATGACGCCAATCACGATCCGGTTGCTTGGAGCGACACCGCCGGCCTGACCCAGCGCAGAAGAGGGGATGAGGTATGGAAATCCTGCCATACCTGCGGCGGCTGCTGATGCCCGCTTGAGAAATTTACGCCGGGTGATGGTTCGAGTCTTTGACATGAATCTACCTATAAAATGTCCTGTTTCCGGCAATCAGAGCGTCCACGGCGACCTCATTGGGCGACTCCTCATGCGGTTGGCGGCATGATCGTCGTTAAATTCCTCGCGCTCCGGGTCCCACTTCAACGTGCCATTCCGCAGCATGGCGATGTTGCCCAGGTTACATATCGTGGCCGACCGGTGCCCGATTTCCACGTCGGCAACGGGTTTCTTGCGCATACGGATGCAGTCCAGGAAGTTCTGTTTATGGTCCTGGCTTTCGTAGAGGTGAACTTCGTCCGGGTCGATCCTTTCTTGCAGCAGTGAGGCCGGTTCGGCTTCGAGAATTTGCCGGTTAACAAATACCCAGCCGTCAGATCCCTCGAACCTGAGCCCTTGGCCGCCAGTCATGCAGGTTAGCTCCACACCATCAGCGTACGTGCAGCGGAAGTCCACTTTCGTGGCCGTGGTGAACAGCCCGGAGGTGGGAAACTCACCATGACCGGTGATTTCGACCGGCCCGGAGTCGTCCATCCCCAGGGCCCACTGGGCGATGTCCAGGTAATGAGCGCCCCAGTTGGTAACCTGCCCGCCGGAGTAATCCAGGATGAACCGGAACTGGTAGTGGCAGCGCTGCTCGTGGTAGGGCTGCCAGGGAGCCGGTCCCAGCCAGAAATCATAGTCGAAGCCGTCCGGGACCGGCTGGGGGGTCCAGGTGGGGCCGGTGGTTCGGTTGTTGCCGGGGATTGAAACGCGCACGGTGTGCAGTTTGCCGAGCCGCCCGTTGCGGACCAGTTCACACACAAACCGGAAGTTTCTGTCGGAGCGCTGCTGGCTCCCGGTCTGCAGGACCCGGCCGTAGCGGCGGACTACGTCGCTGAGAACGCGGCCTTCCTTGATCGTCAGCGTCAGGGGCTTTTCGACGTACAGGTCCTGGCCGTGTTCGGCCGCGTCGATGGCCGGGAGCACATGCCAATGGTCCGGCGTGGAAATCACCACCGCGTCGATGTCACCGCGGCGGGTTACCTCACGGAAATCATTGTACGAGGCGCAATCATTATTCCCATACGCCAGATCCACAATCTGCTTAGCCCGGTCGCGATGAGCCTTATCAACATCGCATACAGCCGCGATCTGGACGTCCCGTATACCCAGGAAGTCTTTCAGGTTGTTTACGCCCATCCCGCCTACTCCGATGGCGCCCATGACAATACGGTTGCTCGGAGCAAATTTGCCAGCCCTCCCCAGTACCGCTGATGGAACAATATAGGGGAAGGTCATTGCACCGGCCGTGACCCCTAGTGCTCTTTTCAGAAATTGACGACGGCTGATATTCTTCTTTCGCAGCATTGATACATTCACTTGAATATTTAATCCTTCCCTGTTGCACTAACGCTCAAAGGCGGTGTCAAAAGCCACCGCCGAAGGCGCGAAGTCAATTTTCCTGATGAATTCGAGGGCTTCTTTCGCGCCGAGTTCGCGGTTCATGCCGCTGTCTTCCCATTCCACTGACAGCGGGCCGTTGTAACCTATCTGGTTCAAGGTCCGAATGATTTCTTCGAAATTAACGCCGCCGCGGCCCAGCGAGCGGAAGTCCCAGCCGCGCTCCGCCTCGCCGAAGTCGAGGTGCGAGCCCAGGATGCCAGTGCGGCCGTTAAGCTGCAGAGCGGCGTCCTTCATATGCACATGATAAATACGGTCTGAGAACTCATTGAGGAAGAAGACCGGATCGACCATCTGCCAGAGTAAATGGCTGGGGTCGAAGTTAAATCCAAAGGCCTCACGATTCCCCACTGTCTTTAACGCGCGCCGGGCGGTGATAATGTCAAACGCAATCTCCGTCGGATGCACTTCCAGGGCGAATTTCACGCCGCACTCGTCGAACACATCCAGGATGGGGTTCCACATTTCCGCGAAATAGGCAAACCCCTCCTCGATCGTCTCTTCGGACACCGGGGGGAAACTGTACAGCATGTGCCAGATGGAGGAGCCGGTAAAGCCATTAACTACCCTAAGCCCCAGGTTTTTCGCCGCCCGGGCGGAGTTCTTCATGGCCTCCACGGCCCATTGGCGTTTCTTTTCCGAGTCGCCGGCACAGTCGGCTGGGGCAAAGGCGTCGGATCGGCTGTCGTTATTCAGGTCGCAGACCAGCTGTCCCGCCAGATGATTACTGATAGCGAAAACCTGCAAGTTATTCTTTTCCAATATTTCCAACTGTTTACGGCAATACTTCTCATCGGAAGCGGCCTGGTTTACATCCAGATGGTCACCCCAACAGGCCAGCTCCAGTCCATCGTATCCCCAACTGGCCGCTTTCCGGGCCAATTCCTTCAATGGCAAATCCGCCCACTGTCCCGTGAAAAGTGTTACAGGTCTGGCCATTTATCTGCCTCCTTATATTTCACCTATGTCAGCTATTGACCGTTAGCCTTGCTTTTTTCATCATTTATGTATGTAATATAAAAGTTTGAGCAATCTGTAAAAATCAAACGTTGGGTCTTCTTTAAGAAACACGCGTATATGGCACGAAGGGCAACAATTTTAAAGGTAAAATCGCAATCCAGTCCCGATGTTGATAATGATAAGACGTGATGAAGAAGTTAAACTATCCCCGCTGT
>CAZULW010000067.1:0-13215 GCA_964621455.1 uncultured bacterium | reverse complement strand
AAGCCCTTGTTATTTAAGGCGGGACCGACCCCGACTTTATGTCGGGGCGACCTTCCCCCGACCGAGGCGTCGGGGGACGTTCTAACCAAACTGACCTAAGGGGATCCAATCAATCTGAGCAATAATTCACGACGCCATTTTTTGAGCTGCTTCTCTCTCTTTATGGCTTCAGCTCTTGTCGGAAACGTCTCCTGATGAACCAGTTTCCAGGGACCTTTTCCTTTAGTGAATGGGGAGCGTCCTTCATTATGACGTTTCAACCTGTCTTCGAGGTTGCTGGTCTGCCCGATGCAAAACTTGCCTGTTGGGTTCTGGAGGATATAGACCGTGAATTCAGACATGAGATGAGGAAGCCCCACCTGCGTGGGGCTTCTATTTATATCGCGGGACCGACGAGATTTGAACTCGCGACCTCCGGCTTGACAGGCCGGCGTTCTAACCAAGCTGAACTACGGTCCCTGATCTTTACCTAACAAAATTAATGCCATCGACGTGCAAAGGCCATGCGTATGATGTTACCTTCTTGGTACATTTATCGTTCTTGAGGCTTCTGGCGAAATGCCGGATGCCGAGAATGGCAGTGAACCTAGTGCGGTTTCTGATCTCGTGATTGCTTCCGGGGCTTGTAGACAATGGCCAGGGGGATGATTACCAAATACCCAATGATCAGCATGATCGGAGCCAGGGTAAGGGCCTGGAAGCTGTTCGTAGTACCCAGGGCCATGATGATATAGGCCAGGATAATAACCACAATCCCTGTCAGAAAGATAAGGTAGTTGGCAGGGGTGAAATCCCAATCACCGAATATGGGTGCTGATAATTGCTTTCGGTCTTTGGCCATATTCAGAAGAAAGTTACAGGCGGCTGTCAGGTGCAGTCAAGTAAGGCCTCCACCCGGCATTTGGAGACTGGATGTTGAATTGCCCACTCTATCCAGATTAAGTTAGCCACTCTAATGTGGCCATTTCCATTGCGCATAGCCAGTTTCAGGTGGATGGCGGCCATTTGCGCCGCAGGCATTTTTGCCTTTCTAGCTTTCCGCTACCTGGTACTCAGCTGGCCCGTTCCGGTAATCTTCAGGGATTCCATTTCGATCCCGGAAGGTGTTTCGGCGTACCAGGTTGCTCGCATGCTGAAAGAGCGGAGTCTCATTTCCAACGAGAGTATATTTGTCAATGCGGTACGATTGAAGTTCGGGACGAGGGCCATCAAGGCGGGAAATTATCAACTATTCAACATCCGCCATATTGGTGATCTGGTGGAGCAGATACTCCGTCCCCGGGTAAGAGCCGTTACCATCACCATCCCCGAAGGTTTCACCCGCGAACAGGTTGCCCGGTTTATTGATGCTAAATATTCTATCGACATCGCCCGCTTCCTGGCCCTGACAGAAGATAAAGATTTTATCCGTAGCCTCGACCTGGAGGTCCATTCCCTGGAGGGCTATCTGTTTCCGGACACATACCAGATTCGCAACGGAAACACCGAGGAGGAAATCATTACACATATGGTCAGACCCGTTCAACAGGCACTGGGCGGGGAGATATCCCGGCAAGGGTTGGCGTTGGGATTAGATCTCCATGAAATCCTCACCATGGCATCCATTATCGAGGGAGAGGCCCGGTATGATTCTGAGCGTGTTATTATCTCGGCAGTATACCACAACCGCCTCCGTCGCGGTATGCACCTGCAGGCTGACCCCACGGTCCAGTATGCCATCCCTGATGGCCCCCGACGCCTGCTTTACCGGGACTATGAGTATCCGTCTGCGTATAATACCTATCTTCACAAGGGCTTGCCCCCGGGTCCGGTGAATAGTCCCGGACTGGCCTCAATCCAGGCGGCGGTTTCACCGGCCGGCGTGGACTTCCTGTACTTTGTGGCCAACGCTCAGGGACGACATATTTTTACCCATACTCTGGAGGAGCACAACAAGGTTGTTCGTGATCTACGCTAATAAGACCAGCTCAGCCGTGATTGGGCGACGCATCCATCGTTTACCGGGTAGGGCACAGTGAATCTCAACGAACTGAATCCCGTCCAGGTTGAGGCCGTGGAATATGTGGACTCCCCGGTGCTCATTTTTGCCGGGGCTGGAAGCGGCAAGACAAGGGTTCTTGCCTACAAGATCGTCTACCTCATCGAGGAGAAAGGACTGCCTCCCGGCAATATCCTGGCGGTCACTTTTACCAACAAGGCGGCCAGAGAGATGCGCAGCCGGGTCAATGCCCTCCTTCATAAGCGGGGAAAGAGCCGCGGCAAGACCGCCGTCCCGGATTGGACCTACCTTCCGGGAGGCAGCAACAATGCCCACGTAGGCACCTTCCACTCCGTCTGTGCCCGCATCCTGCGATGGGAAATCCAGCGCCTGGGTTACCGGCAGGATTTTGTCATCTATGATACCGACGACCAGCTCCGCCTGCTTAAGCAGATCCTGGGGCAGAACGATTACGACCTGGACCTTTACCCGCCCCAGGCCTTCCAATCCCGCATCAGCCATGCCAAGAACCGTATGCTTACTCCGGACCAACTGGCGGACCAGACCGGAGGCATCGAGTCTGAGATCCTGGTGGCCGTATACCGGGAGTACCAGCAGGGTCTGAAAGAGAACCACGCCCTGGATTTCGACGATCTGCTTCTGCTGCCCCTTACCCTTTTCGAGGAGTACCCTCGCGTACTGGGACGCTACCGGAAGCAGTTTCAATATATACTGGTGGATGAGTACCAGGACACCAATCGGGCTCAGTTTGAGTTTGTCCGGCGCCTGGCTGAGAAGCACCGGCAGATTTGCGTCGTGGGAGACGATGACCAGTCCATATACACCTGGCGCGGCGCCGACATCACAAACATTCTCAACTTTGCCGGCGTGTTCCCGGATGCCAAGGTCTTCAAGCTGGAGCAGAACTACCGCTCGACAGCGGTCATTCTTAAGGCTGCCGGCACGGTCGTGGCTCGCAACCAGAGCCGAACCCCAAAAACGCTCTGGACGGAACGCGAAGGGGGGGAACTGATCCACATCTATCCTGCGGCCGACGAACGTGATGAGGCGGAATACATCTACCACCGCATACAGCATGAAGTCCTGGTAGAGAAACGGCGTTTCAGGGACATGGTGATCCTCTATCGCACCAATGTCCAGAGCCGGGCGCTGGAAGAAGCCCTCCGTCGCAGGACTATGGCCTACGTGATTGTAGGGGGGACCAAGTTTTATGAGCGGAAGGAGGTGAGGGACGTTCTGGCCTATCTGCGGCTGCTGGTCAATCCCTCCGATTCGGTTAGCCTGGAGCGGATCATCAACTTCCCGCCGCGGGCCATCGGTGATACCTCCATGAACCGGCTACGGGCCTTCGCCAGGGAAAAGAACCTGACGTTGTTCAAGGCCCTGTCGCACGGTTTGAAGGCCGGCGTTCAGCCCAAGCAGTCCCAGGCCATGAAGGATTTCAAGGCACTCATCGAGCGCTACCAGGCACTGGCGGCAAAACCGTTGGCAGAGGTGGGGGGGAGTAGTCCCATTGTTGGAGAATATACGGGTGGTAAGGTTGCGCGCAGTGCAGAAAATATAGGCATCGAGGAGCTGGTCACAACCCTCTTGGAGGAAACCGGCATTGTGCGCCACTACCGGCGGCTGGAAACCGTGGATGCCCGGGAACGCCTGGACAACATCGAGGAGCTGGTCCGGAGCATCGGTCAGTTCCAGGAAGAGCGGGAAGGGGCCACGCTGCGGGATTTCCTGGAGGAGGTCTCCCTGCTCACTGACATTGACCGCTGGAACGACGAAACCAACGCCGTGACCCTCATGACCCTGCATAGTGCCAAGGGACTGGAGTTCCCGGTGGTCTTCGTCACGGGCCTGGAGGAAGGTCTGTTCCCCCTCATCCGGCCCGATGAGACCTGGGCCGATGATGAAGAGGAGCGGCGGCTGTTCTACGTAGGCCTTACCCGGGCCCGGGACAAAGTCTATCTCTCTTACGCTACCCAGCGCCGCCGGTGGGGCGCCAGCGCGGTTAACGGCGTCATGAGCCGCTTCATCCGGGAGCTGCCCGAGGAACTGGTGGTCTGGCCGGCCCGGCGCGAGGTGCCAGGTATCGCCGATCAGGGTGGCCATCCAGCCAGGCCCATAAAGACCTTCCGCTCGGCCCTGCCCAAGACCCCCGCCGTCCACTCTGTGCTGGATGACTATGTCGTCGGTGCCTGGGTAGAGCATAAAATCTTCGGCAAAGGACAGATCGCCGAGCGGGAGGGGGTAGGAGACAACCTGAAACTCACCGTTAAGTTTTCAGGCGGCCAGACAAAAAAGCTGGTGGCGCGGTATGCGAACCTTACTCGGCTGTAGTTACGAGTTACGAGTTTCGGGTTTCGAGTTTCAAGTATCCAGCTTACAATTGGCTCCCCGGGACCGTGTGTTAGAGACGTTTAGGAACAGTCCTACCCATCGAGTTGTATGGACGAGAGTTTCCATAAGACGCCGACAATAGGGAGGACATCCTCATTATCGAAAGGTCCGCCGGATTCGAAATTGAGTAGTCCATTCTCCTCGAGATAGCCGTACTCGATCGTCAATTTATCCCCTACTATGGACCAGGTCATTGCCCCTTCGAGAGCCAAGGGAAAGATATCCTGTATTCGGCTTTCTCCACAGTAAACCTCTGTACACATCAGTATGTCTATAGAGATTAAGCCATCCGCACCAGCTTCGTATTGGCCGCTGCATTTATTGCAGAAAACCATAGCAGTGACGAGACTGTCTACCTGAAAAGCCAGTGAGTAGGTTTCATCGGTGGGAACGTTAAGCAGTTCGCCGGTTTCCGGCTGGTCGCAGGAATAAAATGTAAGCGCTATGAGAGCAGAGAGCGCGTAGTATAAAAAAGATTTCATATACTGAATCCTTTCATTAGGCAGTTCGAATGGTCTGAGCCGGAAATTAAAATACGATTAATTATCAAGTTAAACACAACGGTCGGATGAGTCACAAAATAAGTGGCATATTAGTGAATCATGTTGTAAATTTTATTTGAGACTGAGTCTCAATATTGTTAGTAATGGAAGTCGCTTCGGTACACATCAACCGCTTCAAGCAAGCCCTTCGCGCGGGCTCCCTGCGCCTTACATCCCAACGCCTGGCCGTCCTGGAGGACATCCTGACCGGCGACGAGCACCGCGAATGCGACGATATCTTTCTCTCCCTGCGGGGGAGGGGAATCACCGTTTCCCGGGCCACCATCTACCGGACGCTGGACATACTGGAGAAGGTTGGTTTCGTCCGCAAAATGGACATCGGCGACGGACGGTTCCGGTACGAAAACAGACTGGCCCAGTCCCACCACGACCACCTCATCTGCCTGGAATGCGGCCGGATTATCGAGTTTGTGGACCGCGGGATCGAGCGCCAGCAGGAACGGCTGAGCAAGGAGTACGATTTCCAGCTCATCAGCCACGTCCATCAGCTCTTCGGCATTTGCCGGGTCTGCCGTACGAAAAAAGCAAAAGTAACCAATGAGTCTCCAGCGCCATAGTCACGGTAAAGGTGCTGCTGCCAAGCCTGCCACTGGTAGCGAAACCTCCACCATCGCCCTGGTGGGGAACCCCAACGTGGGAAAGTCGGTGATCTTCGGCTATCTCACCGGCCATTACGTGAACGTCTCCAACTATCCCGGCACGACGGTGGAGCTCGCCCGGGGCCGGCTGGCCGTGCATGGTAAGGGGGGAGATCACGGCCACTGGGAGGTCATCGACACACCCGGTATCAACAATTTCATTCCCACCAGTGAGGACGAGGTGGTTACCCGCAACATCCTCATGGATCAGACCCCGCCCCGCATTCTCCAGGTGGCGGACGCCAAGAATCTCCGGCGGGGACTGCTGCTCTCCCTGCAGCTGGCCGAGATGGGGCTGCCTTATACCCTGTGCCTTAATATGACCGATGAGGCCCGCGAACGTGGCATCATCATCGACTCGAAGGCCCTGGCCAAGGCGCTGGGTGTGCCGGTGGTGGAAACTATTGCAACACAGAAAGTGGGTCTGGAGGAGGCCCGGCGCCGGACGCTGGACAACATCAGCCAGCCGCGGCAGGTCCCAGTCACCTATCCGGAACCGATCCGGAAGGCGGTGGAGGAGATTGTTCCGCTCCTGCCCGTCTCGAAAGACTCGAAGGAATCCCTTTCCGGGAGATCCCTTCGGAAAACGTCCATCTCGCGCAAATCCCTGGCCCTCATGCTGTTGACAGGGGATACCGCCCTCACCGCCTGGCTGGACACAGCCGTTGACGCTGCCACTGGTGAGGTCATCCGGGACATTATTGACCGCACTCAGCGGGCGTTCGCCCGGAGCGTGAACGTGGAAATCACCCAGGCGCGTATGCGGTCCGCATCACGGCTGATGGATGAAGTACTCCAGCATCGCGCGACCCGCCTAACCTCCCTGGCCCAGTGGCTCAGCCGGGCCACTATCCACCCCGTGGGCGGGTTAGCCTTTGTGGCCGCCGTCCTGACAGGCGTGTATTATTTCGTGGGGGTGTTCGGCGCTGGCACCCTGGTGGACTGGCTGGAAAAGGGCTTTTTCGGCGGCTACGTCGTGCCGGGGCTGACCAGAGTGGTGGAGATCATTTTCCCCTGGCAGCTGATCCGGGACCTGCTGGTGGGGGAGTTCGGCCTGCTCAGTATGGCCCTGTCGTATTCCATCGCCATCGTGCTGCCCATTGTCGGCACTTTCTTCATCGCCTTTGGTCTGCTGGAGGATTCCGGTTACCTGCCCCGGTTGTCGGTGATGATGAACCGCGCGTTTCGGGCCATGGGTCTCAATGGCAAGGCGGTGCTGCCCATGGTACTGGGCCTGGGCTGTGATACCATGGCTACCATGACCACCCGCATCCTGGACAGCCGGAAGGAGCGGCTCATCGTTACCCTCCTGCTGGCCCTGGCGGTGCCGTGCTCGGCCCAACTGGGTGTCATCCTGGCCATGTTGGGGGGGATATCCCTGGGTGCTGCCGGAATATGGCTGGTGGTCGTCCTTGGCACTATCTTTCTGGTAGGCTACCTGTCGGGGAAGGTCCTGCCGGGCCAGACATCCGATTTCCTGCTGGAGATGCCGCCCCTGCGGAAACCGCTGCTGGGCAATATCCTCATCAAGACCCTGGCTCGACTGGAGTGGTACCTGCGGGAGGCGGTGCCCCTCTTTTTCCTGGGGACATTCGTGCTGTTTGTCATGGATCGCCTGGCCGTTCTGGTATGGATCGAAAACGCTACGGGCCCCATCATCCAGACTTTCCTGGGCCTCCCCCGGGAGGCCACCGTAGCGTTCATCATGGGCTTTCTCCGGCGGGACTACGGTGCGGCGGGGCTGTTTCTCCTGGCACGGGAGGGACAGCTGGACACCATCCAGACGCTGGTGAGCCTGGTGGTAATTACCCTCTTCATGCCCTGCATCGCCAACTTCTTCATGATCATCAAAGAGCAGGGTTGGCGCGTGGCCCTGGGGATGGCGATCTTTATCCTCCCCTTTGCCATCTTAATTGGTGGTGCGGTGAACTGGTCGTTAAGACTATTAAATGTGGTGTTCCCGTGATTGCCTGCCCCCTGTGTGGCTATGAGTTCGATTCCCGGCGGGAGAACTGCCACGCCGGTTGTCCGTTCAACAAGGGATGTACCATGATTAAGTGTCCCGGCTGCGGTTATGAGTTTCTCACGGAATCCAGGATCGTTAACCTGTTCAAGGCGTTGTTAAAATATCTGCAAAAGAAACAAGATGAGGTTCCAACCCGGTCATGAAAAAATCCTGTCTCATTGATGAAATCCTGGAAGCGGTGTGGATTGCCCACGAGGACGGCCAGCCGCAGATAGAGCGGCTGCACATGGAATGCAAACACGATGGTGGCGACGTTGATCTGCCCGAGTCTCTGAGGGAAATGGCGGACATGGGCTTGGTGGTGCTGAAAGGAGGTGCAGTCGAGTTTACCGATGAGGGTCGCCAAAGAGCCCGGAATGTCATTCGCAGGCACCGGCTGGCTCAGCGGCTGCTCATGGATGTGCTGGATGTATCGGAAAAGGTCAGTGAGGAGATGGCCTGCCAGTTCGAGCATTTCTTGAGCGAGGAGGTGAGCGACAAGGTGGCCGCTTTCCTGGGGCATCCCCAGGTAGACCCCACCGGCCGGCCCATCCCCCCTGGCGACACCCCGCCAGAACCTGCTGAATTCGTTACGCCCCTGATCACGCGCCTGTCACGCCTGGGGGTTGGGAAATCAGCCCGGGTGGCCTTTTTAACCCCCAGCTTCCACAAGCGTTTCGACCGTCTGGCGGCTTTGGGGATCAATCCCGGGGTGGCGTTGAACCTGCACCAGCGCAAACCGGCTTTCGTAGTGCGCCTGGGTGAGACTGAACTGGCCCTGGACCCGGAGATCGCTGACGAGATCTACGTGCGGCCTATTGATTAACCAGCCCCTGCTTTTCCTCGAGCACCTCCTTGAGAACCTCGGACAATTCAACGGCTGTGAAGGGTTTGGCCAGCCTTCCCTGAAAGCCGTAGTCCTTGTAATGGGCCATGATGGGCGCATTGGCATATCCGCTGGTAATAATGGCCTTGGCCTCCGGGTCGATTTCACGTATACGCGCTAGTGTTTCCACCCCGCCCATACCCCCGGGGATCGAAAAGTCCAGGATAGCGGCCCTGAACGGCTTGCCTGTTGAGTGGGCCTGCTTGAACAGCTCCAGCGCGGCGGCTCCGTCTGGGGCATATGCCGTTTCAAATCCAAGGTCATCCAACAGCCGCCCCAGGGCCTTGCGGATCAACTCATCGTCGTCCATGACCAGGATGCGGCCCGTGCCCGAGATTATCTTTTTCATAGCCTCGCTTTCTTTTGAATAGGGCGGAATAACGGCCTCCTCTGCCGCCGGGAGGTAGAAGGTGAAGGTGGTCCCCTTGTTCACTTCGGAATCCACCGTAATCCACCCGTTGTGCTTGTTGATGATGCTGTAGACGGAGAACAACCCCAGCCCCGATCCCGTCTCCTTGGTGGTAAAGTACGGATCAAAGATTTTATCCAGGGCCTCTGGTGGGATGCCGGTCCCTTCATCCGTGAGGGCTACTTCCACATACTGGCCCCGGCTCAGAGGTCCTCTGGGATGTTCCTCATCCACGGTAACATTGATGGTGGTCACGGTCAGGGTTCCTCCTTCCGGCATGGCCTGCACGGCGTTGATTGCCAGGTTGTTGAGCACCTGGTTGATCTGTCCGTGATCAATTTCCACCGGCCAGAGCTCCTCTTCAAGTCTGAACAAGGGCCTTACGAGGGAGCCGTGCAGGGAGAAATTAACTGCTTCCTTAAGCAGGGGGGTAAGGTACCTGCTCGCCTTGATCGGGACACCCCCGCGGGTGAGGGTCGCCAGCTGTCGGGTGATCTCCCGGGCCCGGCGGGTGGACTCTTCGGCGTCCTTCAGCATGACGGCTGCTTTAGGAT
Organism: uncultured bacterium; assembly: GCA_964621455.1. GTDB lineage: Bacteria > Fidelibacterota > Marinisomatia > SCGC-AAA003-L08 > TS1B11. Next base: position 3,767 of record CAZULW010000067.1, on the reverse strand, counting down.
CGTCCCGCAGGTACAGGCGGGCGGTGGACAGATTGAGCATGATGCTCATGAGGAAATTATTGAAGTCGTGGGCCAGCCCCCCAGCCAGGACACCAAGGGATTCCAGTTTTGCTGACCGGAGCATTTCAGACTCCAGCCGCTCCCTCTCGGTAATATCCAGGATATCCATAACCATACCGATGACCTGACTCTCCCGATCTTTCAAGGGTGAAAAACTCAGCGAGACTGGTATCCGGCTGTCACTCCTGGAGACGAGTGTGGCACGCTGGCCGGGAAGTACCACCACCTGGTCTTTAAGCATCTCGATGGTGGGGAGGTCAATAGCCCTGCCGGAGGTTTGATCAACGAGAGTGAGAACCTCGGCGAGCGGCCGGCCGAGGGCCTCTTCCTGGGACCAGCCGGTGAGTGTTTCGGCGGCCTGGTTTATGAGCACCACCTGTAGATCAATGTCGGTGGTGATAACCCCGTCGACGATGCCCCGCAGGGTGGTGGACAGGCGCTCCTGCTCCATGGCCAGAGCCTCCTCCACCCGCTTGCGCTCGGCCTGGGCCCGCAATGCCATGATACCATAGGCCAGATCGTCGCCCAGATCCCGCAGCAGGTTTAATTCCTCGTCAATAAATGCGTCAGGCTCGGGCGAGTAAATATTCAGCGCGCCTATGGCCTGGTCGGCGATTTTCAGGGGCAGCGCTATTGAGGAGGCATAATCCCGTTTGAGGGCTTCCTTGCGCCAGGGAGCGAAGACCGGATCGTTGGGGATGTCGCGGGCTATGACCGGCTTGCCCGTTCGGATGGCTATTCCGGTGGGACCGCGCCCTTGCTCGGTGTCCGCCCAGGTAATCTTCAACGTTTCCAGGTACCCTTTTTCGTATCCCATCCAGGACACCGGCCTAACGGTCTTCTGGCGGTCGTGCTCGGCCAGACCCACCCACGCCAGACGATACCCACCGATATCCACGATGATTTCGCAGATGGCATCCAGCAGTCGGATCTCATCCTTCTCCCGAACCAAGGCCTGGTTGCACTCACTTACCAGTCTCAGGGCGCGGTTGGTTCTGATAAGGGCCTCATCCGCCTGCTTGCGCTCGGTGATGTCTGTGTGAATTGAGATCATGACTTTGCCGTACTCAGGATGATTGAAAGTTGAAACATTAGCAGCGCTCCAGAATGGAGTACCGTCTTTCCTGATATTTCTTATATCCCCATGCCACTCTCCGGTTTTGTTCAGGATCCCTATAATTTCCTTTGCTGTTTGCTCAGGATGTTTATCGGATGGATCATTTACAATGAGAACGTGTTTGCCTATCATTTCGCCGGGATCATAACCAAACATCTCCTCAAATTTGGGATTTGTATAGACAATTATTCCGTCATCACTTCGAATGAGATATACTCCTTCGTCCATGTGGGCCATAATTGTACTATGCAAGCGCAATTCATCCTCCGCCCGCTTGCGCTCGGTGATGTCCTGCAGGGTGGAACGGATGCCGGTTACCCGGCCTTCGCTGTCGACAATCTGCCGGTCCGTGATCTGAACGTCGATCTCCCGGCCATCTTTGCGTAAATACTTCCGGTCGAAATCCTTCAGGGGCTGCGGCTCCCGGAGCTTTTCCAGCACGGCCTCCTTCGTTATGTCCCGCTGGTCCGGGGCGAGGGAATCCCACACCGGCTTACCGATCATCTCATCGACTGAATACCCTAGCATCTCTGCTTCAGTCTGGTTGACCCTGGTAATTATTCCTTCCAGGTCTATCTCATGATATCCCACGGGCGCTTCGTTATACAGCTCCTGGTACATTTCACGAGATTCCCGCAGGGCTTCCACAGCCCGCTTGCGCTCGGTGATGTCCCTTTGTACAGATACGGAATACAATATCTTCCCATCACTATCTTTCACTGCATCTGTACTGAGAAGGACATTGCGCCTGTCACCTTCCTTTGTGATGATAACGATTTCCTCATCCTTGAATCCTCCAGTCTCCTGCCACTTCGCGAATAGCTGCTTCATCTTCGGCAGTGATTCAGGAGCGTAAATCATTTTCAGAGGTTTGCCGACCAGTTCTTCTTTCTGATAGCCCAGGGCCTTGAGTGCAGGGGTGTTGACATTGAGTATTTGGCCTTCTAGAGAAATCATGTAGCAATATACCGGCTCGTTCTCAAAGAACTGCCTGAACCGCTCTTCACTCTCCTGCAGCGCCTCCTCCGCCCGCTTGCGCTCGGTAATATTTTCAAAAACGGCAACAAAATAACCTCTCTGGGGACAATAAACGGAAATAGATAACCATATTTCAAAGGGCCTGAAGTGGAGGTCAAATTGAGTGCCCTCGCCAGTTAAGGCAACTTTGCCGTAGATATCAAATAATTCAGGATGAGCTTCCTTTGTTCCAGGGATCGCCTCTGTAACCTTTTTTCCTAAAACGTCTGCCTTTTTTAATCCCGTGAGTTTTTCAAAGGCATCATTTACTTCAAGATAAATGAAATCGATAGGTTGGTTTTTTTCATCGACCAGAATCTGGCAATACGCGAAACCGTTTCGCATATTGCTGAACAAAGACCGGTATTTTTTCTCGCTCTCCCGCAGCGCCTCCTCTGCATGCTTGCGCTCGATGGCTTCGCTAATATTCTTGGCCATCCCGTTGATCAGGTTCCGTTCCTCCGTCATGAACGGACCTTCATCCAGCTCCGGGCACTCCTCCAGATAATAAACCTCTATCGAACCCAGGGGCTCGCCATGCACGACAATGTCGCTTGACTGCTTCCACTCGGTCTCCGTGAATGGCTCTGAAACGTACTCTTTTTCGCCGAAGGTGACCTTTCCTCTGGTGATCTCCGGGTAATGCCAGCCGGGGGGGATGAGCTCGGCCACATCCTGAAATATCTCCTCCAGGGTGTTTCGTGCACGAATAGATTTGGCCACACCATACATGCATTGGAGTTCCTTAACACGTTCTCCCTTATCGTGCAGTAGTTTCTCGCGTTCTTCCTCCGCCTGCTTGTACTCGGCGGACTCGGCCTGGAGGGCCTCTTCCTGGGACCGGCCGGTGAGTGTTTCGGCGGCCTGGTTTATGAGCACCGCCGGTCGATCAACGTCGGTGGCGATGACCCCGTCGCCGATGCCCCGCGGGGTGGTGGACAGGCGCTCCAGCTCCATGGCAAAAGATTCCTCCGCCTGCTGGCGCTCGGTGATGTCTTCTCCAATGGATTGATATTCCACCAGCGCGCCACTCTCATCAAAGAGCCCCCGGGCTGTCCACCTCTGCCAACGAATCGTTCCATCAGGTGCTATTACCTGATGTTCATAGGTTATCGCAGGCTTTTCCTTACTGATGGAGTCATAATGCTCTCGAACTTTTTCCCGGTCTTCCACTGGAATGAATTGAAAAAAGTTGTGCCCGACCAGCTCCTCATGCGTCTTGCTGAAATACCGGCAATAGGCATTATTTACAAAGGAGAGTGTTCCATCGGGCAGAAAACGGCAAATCAGCGCGGGCATATCCTCTACAACGGTGCGATACCTCTCTTCACTCTTTCGTAGTTCCTCCTCCGCCCGCTTGCGCTCGGCGGACTCGGCCGGGAGGGCCTCGCGGGCCTGCGCCAATTCTGCCACTCGTTCCTGGACCCGGATTTCCAGCTCGTCGTGGGTCTTCCGCAGGGCCTCTTCCGCCCGCTTGCGCTCGGTGAACTCGGCCTGTTTGCGTGCGGTGATATCCGCGAACGTGCCGACGACGGCCTCCAGCTGTCCGGCCGCGTCCATGATCGGCGCGGCA
>CAZULW010000066.1:0-13491 GCA_964621455.1 uncultured bacterium | reverse complement strand
GGCCTGCCCGGCATCCTGACGGGCCTGCCCGGGACTCCCCGGACTCGCCGTAGACGGCACGTCGAGGCTGGGTCCGGCCTCCCCGTGGGGCTCGCCGTGGCGCCTACGCCGAGGCCCGGAACGGCCAGGGCCCAGGCCCAGGGCGCAAGACGAGCTTCAACAGAAAGTGATTGCACACCCCCGTGGTGTCGTTGTGGTTGACATCCAGGTTTCATGCCTATAACTTTCAATGGAATTGTCAACTGGACAAAGGAGACGCATAAGCAACTTCGCTAAGGGTAACTGATCTTTTTATTCTGCAAGAGTGGATCAAGTTTGCCCTTACATGAGGTTGTCTGGAACCGAATGTAGCGGCATTCGGTTTTTTTTTGCCAGAGTAGTCCAGGGCCGGCTCCCAAGTGGATGACCGCTGGAGTTTCAGGGAAAGGAGTGTTGACCAAACGTTGGAAATACCGAGAGAAGTCAACGGGATGGTGGTTAGCTCGACCGTGATAGGGTCCGTTGGCGACCGGAGGCAGGTGTGACCTCCTCCCCCAGGACAAACAGCGGGCTATCCGGTCATACGACGACTATCGTCAGGCTTTTCGTTGTAGGGATAAGTTGATGAGCAATCGGTTGGAGCAGTTAGGGGTCCTTCTCGTCCTTCTGGCAAGTGTGGCGGTTTCCCAGGTGCGGGACACTTATCAGAGAGAAGAGCGCGGTGAGGCACCTGGAATACCAACAATACCCCCCTATCGGGTTCAGGTGACAGGTACGGCCCTTGAACAGCCCATCGATCCGGCCGCCTATGTCGTTGGCCCCGGCGATGTGTTCTTGATTTCCATCATCGGCCTTGAGCCCTATCTTACAAGAGTAACGGTGACACCCTCCGGGAAGCTGGTGCTCCCCACAGTTGGGTCGTTAGAGGTCAAAGCTCTCACCGCTGAAGAGGTTACCCGCAAGGTGCTGGCCCGCATCAGGCGAGCCTATCCCTCTTATGAGGCTGATTGTATCCTCTACGGTATCAGGGAAATCCGGGTGAGCCTCACCGGCGCCGTGGCCAATCCGGCCTTCTATCAGGTCACCCCGATATACCGCCTGTCCGACCTGCTCAGTCTAGCAGGTGGCTGGAAAGCCAATGCCGCCCTTCATCGCATCGAGATCGTCAACGCCGAAGGGAACCACCGAACCGTGGACCTCACCGATTATTTCTACCAGGGAGATCTTACCCAGAACCCCCTGATCAAGGAGGGTGACCAGGTGTTGGTGCCCTTCAGTGACATCCATATTGAGATGATATCGGTGCGCGGGCTGGCTACGGTGCCCGCCTATTACACCATCAGGCCGGGCGAGTCCCTGGCTGCTTTTATCGGCCGCTGGTACGATGAGCACAGCAAGGCTGAGATCTCGGGGGTGGAGCTCCATCGATCCGGCAAGGACGGACTGAAGGAGGTGCACACTATTACGGCCGAACACTTTTCAACCGTGGACTTGCAGGCCGGCGATATCGTTTATGTCAACACCATACCCGGGGTCGATGTGGTGGGGGAAGTGAAGCGGCCGGGTCGCTACGAATACCAACCGGGCTTTACCGCGGAGGATTATATGGCCTACGCCGGTGGTATTACCCGGGATGGTTCCCGATCCAATGTGATCATCACTCAGGTAAACGGAAAGAGGGCGCGGGGCGGTGATACGGAAATCCAGGCCGGAGACGTGATCTATGTGGCCCGCTCCTTTCGAAGCATCATGGTAGGGGGCATGGGGCTGGTACAGGTGGTGTTGGCGGTGCTCAATATGTACCTGATAGCGGCCAGGTAGGACCGGCGGAAAAGGTTCCGGGCGTTGAGAAAGCGGATGGAGCCAGGTCCGAATAAGAAAAGAGTCTGACAAAAAAGCTAAAGATCCCCTCAATCCCTTTTATGGATGTGATGACGAAAGAGAACACGGCAACAGGCTGGGACGAGCTCAACCTCGGGGATTATTTCAACATCTTTTTCAAGCGGCGTAAGTCGATCGTGTCGCTGGCGGTGGCGGTAGGGATTGTGGCTGCCGCGATCAGCCTGGTACTACCCAAGACATACACCGCCACGGCTGTGGTCATGCCCCCTGGTCCGGGAAGCAGCCTGCTGGCGGGCGTTTCCATGGGCTCCCCTATAAGCGATATCAGCAGTTTGTTCGGTGGGGTCACCGATGAGACCAACCGGTTCCTGGCCATCCTCAAGAGCCGAACCATGGCGGCGAGCGTCATCCATCAGTTCAATCTGATGGAGCGTTACAAGAAAAGTTACCTGGAGGATGCCATTCACACCCTTGAAGGAATGACGGACGTATCCGTGGACGATGAGGGGATGATCGGGGTGGAGGTGTCGGCCAGAACCGGGTTTCTGCATTCTCCTGCGAGTGAAGAAGAAGCCCGGACTCTCTGTGCTGATGTGGCTAATTTTATCATTGATGAGCTGGATCGGATAAGCGCCGAGCTGCAAACCCAGCAGGCGAAGTACACCCGCTTGCTCATTGAAAACCTTTACAATAGAAACAAAACCGAGCTGCAGGAAATCGAGGAGGAGATGAAGGTCTACGGTGAAACCTATGGGATCATCTCCCTGCCTGATCAGGTGAGTGCGGCGATTCTTACAGCGGCGGCGCTGGAAGAACGGATCACCCTCAAGGAAGTGGCACTTGTAGCTGCCAGAAGAATGATGGATCCGGGTCACCCTGAGGTTCAGGACCTGGAAATCCAACTGAGGGAGTTTCGTAAAAAACTGGCCGAGATGAAATTTGGAGGCCAGGGGCCGGATTCGTTGGCCATCTTCCCCCTCTTTAACCAGGCGCCGGAGCTGGGTGTCATGTATGTCAGGCTGACCCGCAGAATGGAGGCCGAGTCGCTACTCTACCAGTTCCTGACGCAGCAGTATGAACAGGCCAAGGTTCAAGAGGCCAAGGACACCCCCACCGTGCAGGTGCTCGACCGGGCGGTGGTGCCGATGCGCAAAAGCAAGCCGTCCAGAATGATGATCGTTTTAGCCAGTGTCTTCCTGGCGGGCGCCATCCAGGTATTCTATATCCTCGTGAAGGAGCGAAAAATTGTGATCGGCACGCTATGAGAGATTTGATCCGCAATAGTGAAAAAACGGATGGCGTCTGATTCGTCTCCCGTGGTGGCTACGTCCAGGCGGGGCGAGGGCAGGTGGTTTAGAAAACGCACTGCTGCTTCGATTAGCACCTAGAGGGACCTGAAGTACAAGGCACCGCCGTTATGAGAATAGCAATTTTTAACTCGCTGTATTACCCCGATATCAAAGGCGGGGCGGAGATTTCGGTGAAAGTACTGGCCGAGTCCCTGCAGGAGTTGGGGCATGATGTGTTTGTGATCTGCAGTTCGGACCGGGCGCGCCACAGGAATATTCAGGGCGTAAATGTGCTCTACCTGCCTCCATACAACCTGTATCCCTTCAAAAATTCAAGAAAAAAGCCCTTCCTCTACAAAGCGATCTGGCACCTTTTGGATTTCTTCAATGTGTTTATGCTCATCAGGATATGGTGGATTGTCAGGCGGCTCAAACCGGATGTTCTGCACAGCAATAACCTGGCCGGTCTGTCCATTGCCCCCTGGCTCGTGGGCAAGGCGCATAAGATTCCGGTGGTGCATACGCTCCGGGACTATCAGTTGCTGTGTATCATGCGGGGGACCATGTTCAGGAACGGGAAGCCGTGTAGCCGGCAGTGCTTGCGATGCAAGTTGTTAACGCCTCCGAAAAAGCATCTTTCCAGAGATGTCGATTACGTCGTGGGTGTTAGCCGGTTCATTCTCGACCGCCATTTACGCCACGGAGATTTCCCGAAGGCCAAGACGAGTGTGATTTACAACAGTTATGAGAACAACCACCAACCCGGCAAGGGTGTTAAAAGTGACAAGTTGCGCTTCGGCTTCATAGGAAGGCTGCACCCCTTCAAGGGTGTCGAATTGTTGATCGACGCTTTCAGGGGAGCGGATATTACCGATGCCGCTGAGCTGATCATCGCAGGGAATGGTCTGGACACCTATGTCCAGGCTTTGCGGGCGAAGGCGGCCGATATGCCCGTGAAGTTCCTGGGGGCGGTAGGGCCAGCTGAGTTTTTTGATAAGGTGGATGTGGTGATTGTGCCGTCACTGTGGGAAGAGCCGCTGGGCCGGGTCATCTTTGAGGCGTACGCTCACGGGAAACCCGTTCTGGGTTCTCTGCGAGGTGGCATCCCGGAGATTTTAGTAGAGGTCAAAACCGGTTTACTGTTTGATACTGATACGCCCGCCGAGCTTTCAGGCATCCTGAAGAAGTTAGCCCATAACCAAACCTTGATAGGTGCCTTGTCGGTTCAATGTTTGGATAAGGCGAAGAAATTTCTTCCGGACCAGGTTGTGAAGGATTATATGGAAGCCTACCAGAGCATCCTGGGTTAAGCCCCAGTCCGAGGGGTTAAGACCTAAATCCGATTTGTTATAGCCGCTAGTGATCTATGGGTAATGCCCCCTACCCCTCAAACTTGACTAGTGACCGCCTTCTGGCAAAAAATACTATGTGGAACCTTTTGGGCCTGGGCGCTCCGCTGCTGGCGGCCATCTTTGCCATTCCCCTGCTCATTCAGGGGATGGGCACGGCACGCTTCGGTCTCCTGACCCTAGCCTGGGTGGTCATCGGCTATTTCAGCTTCTTTGACTTGGGCATCGGTCGCGCCTTAACCTATTCGGTGGCCGAAAAGCTGGGGGCCGGCCATTCTAATGAGATACCTCCCCTGATATGGACGGCCCTTGCCCTGCTGCTGCTGCTGGGCCTTGTGGGTGCGTCGGCGGGGCTACTGATATCTCCCCTGCTGGTGTATGATTTGCTTAATGTTCCCCAACAACTGCGGGGAGAATCGCTAACCAGCTTTTATTTACTGTCAGCATCGATCCCAATTGTTATTAGCACTGTTGGTTTACGAGGTATTCTGGAGGCGTACCAACAATTTGGTATCATCAGTGCCATTCGTATTCCAATGGGCATTTTCACCTTCGTGGGCCCTTTAGTGGCTTTACATTTTTCCTCCAAACTCGACTCGATCGTGGCTGTGTTGGTGGCGGGTCGTGTCATTGCCTGGTTAATCTATCTTCTTGTGTGTTTTCGTGTCATTCCCAAGCTGCGCCATGGTTTAGGCCTTCAGCGTGCCCTCGTGAAACCCCTGCTCGCATTCGGCGGCTGGATTACAGTATCCAACATAGTAGGGCCTCTGATGGTCTATTTCGACCGCTTTTTAATTGGTGTGGTGATGAGCACAACCGCGGTGGCATATTATGCTATGCCCCATGAAATGGTCACCAGGCTCTCCGTGATTCCCATTGCGATGGTGGGTGTATTGTTTCCCGCTTTCGCCACCAGCATGAAGCAAGACCGTGACCGGACAGCATTTCTTTTTACAAGGGGAATCAATTACATTTTTTTTGTTATGTTTCCCCTCCTCCTGCTGGTCGTTACCTTTGCGCGTGAGGGTCTGGAGTTCTGGCTGGGTGCCGAATTTGCTCGGAGGAGCACTTTGGTATTGCAACTCCTGGCTGTCGGGGTATTGCTTAATAGCCTGAGTAGATTTCCTCATGCGCTTGTGCAGGGTGCGGGACGGCCGGATCTCACCGCTAAGCTGCACCTCGCCGAGTTGGTAATTTATCTTCCTATGCTTTGGTGGCTGACCAAAGACTATGGCATTATGGGCACGGCGATCATCTGGACGGCGCGTATCATGGTGGATGGTGTATTCTTGTTTCTCATGGCCCTGCGGTTGTTACCGGTTAGTTCGTCAGGCGTTTGGCGTATGATGCTCATGACGGGCGCTGCCCTCGTGATGATGGCCATTGGAGCCCAACTTCCCTACCTTCTTATGAAAGGTCTTTTCCTGCTGCTCACGACGCTCACTTTCGTTTTGGTGGCGTGGTTAAAGATTTTGGCACCCGATGAGCGGCGAATGGTCCTCAGGTGGGTAAAAGTAGTCCTAAATCCGGCCGAGATGAGGTGAGCGCGAAATGGAGCTCCATGACAATGAAGGCATCCGGGTACATGCTACGCCGGACTGTTACTTATGCGGCACCCAAGGTGCTCCACTCTACCAAAATCTGCGGGATCGACTATTCGGAGCCCCAGGAAAATGGGATGTGAAGCAATGCCCAAACCCCGAATGCGGTCTAACATGGCTTGACCCGAAACCTATTAGGGACGACATAAGTGGTCTTTATGTGAATTATCACACCCACACAGCGGATGCCACGACACCCAAGAATGGGCGACTGACCATGCTGCGAGAATTCATTAGGAAATCGATCCAGGCCAACGTGTATGGTTATCGGGAATTGGAGGGTAAAGGATGGAGCGCAATCATCGGCAGGATATTGGCGAAACCCTATTTTATCCAGGATAGGATTGGACGAGGCATCATGTGGTTGAACGGCTTGTGGCGGGGGCGGTTGCTGGACTTTGGCTGTGGCAATGGGAAGTTCCTGGCACAGATGCGGCAAATGGGATGGGACGTTACCGGGTTTGAACCTGACACAACGGCTGCCCAGGTGGCCCGCGAGCATCATGGTCTAGATGTTTATGAAGGTGAAATCGAACAAGCAGGGCTTTCGAAGTCGTCCTTTGACGTTATTACCATGAATCACGTCATCGAGCACCTGCCAGATCCGGTGCACACCCTTCAGATATGTGCCGGTTTGCTAAAAAAGGGAGGCCGATTGGTGGTGGTCACCCCCAATGTCGCCAGCCTGGGACACCGCTGGTTTAGGCATGCTTGGCGGGGCCTGGAGCCCCCCCGTCACTTTTATCTTTTTTCCCTCGCATCCTTGGGTGCCTGCGCCGACGCCGGGGGATTGGAAATACGCGACCTTTGGACGAGCGCCAGTTCGGCTCCAACGCTGTGGGCCAGGAGTCGAGTCATCCAAAAACAAGGTTCACTGCGCGGCTCGAATCCGGCTGATTTGCAGCGTCGCTGTCTGGAGGGGGAAGGCCGGTTCTTCTGGGGGGTGGAACACCTGTTAACGCGCTTTCGTCCCTGGGGCGAAGAAATTGTTATGATTGCGGAAGGGAAACGATAGAGTGACACAACCGGGATCTACACTTGTGGATCAGTCCGAACGGGTTTTTGCTGTTATAGTGACTTATGGCGAACGCTTTCATTTCGTGAGCAGAGTTATCGAGGCCGCGCTTGAAAACGGCGTTGAAAAGGTGATCCTGGTGGATAACGGCACCGGTTCAAACAGCAGGGCACGCATCAGGGCACTGGCGGGTGCTTCGGGTGGAAAAGTCTTGGTGGTTTCCTTACCTGAAAACCTTGGTTCCGCCGGAGGATACAAGGCAGGCCTTGAGCGAGCACTTGACTGTGCAGACTGTGAATATATCTGGTTGTTGGATGATGATAACTGCCCCGACAATGATGCCCTGAGAGAGATCGTCAACCAGCTCCGCGAGCACGGCGATGCCAAGCGCACATGCCTCGTATCCAACCGTCCTGCCAAGCGGGAATTCGGCAAGTTGGTCGCAAATCACCGTAACCAGCATCTCAATCGAAACTCGTTTCTCGGGTTTCATTTTCTCCGCACGCCCCTCAACCTGCTATCTCAGAAAGTGCGGGATGTTCTCAACCTCAATCGCGGCAAGGTCTGCTCACCCTTTTATCCCCGGCTCGTGTATGCCCCCTACGGTGGTTTCTTCTTCGCAAAGGAGTTGGTGCGGGAGGTGGGCCTCCCCAACAGCCGGTTTTTCCTGTATTCTGATGATCACGAATACACTTACCGCTTCACCCGGCATGGATGTCCAATTTATCTTGTCCCAAGCAGTATCGTCCACGATCTGGATGTTTCATGGCACTCCGTCAAGCTCATGCGGCGACGGGTGTCTCTGTTCAATGCGACCATCGATGAGGCCCGCTTGTTTTATTTCCTTCGTAACCGGACCTACTTCGAGGTCACCAATTTTACCACCAACAAGGCTGTCTATTTCACGAATATGGTTATTTACGTGTTTCTTGCGTTGATTATGAGCATGCTGGCCGGCCCCATCGCCTTGGGGAACACGATGGTGATTCGGGAAGCGATTCGAAGCGGCCTGAGGGCCAATCTGGGTAAGTATGAGAATAGCAATTTTTAACTCCCTGTATTACCCCGATATCAAGGGAGGGGCGGAGATTTCGGTGAAAGTGCTGGCCGAGTCCCTGGAGCAGTTAGGCCATGAGGTGTTTGTCATTACAACTACGGAAAAGGGGGGCTATCGGCCTATCCGGGGCGTACATGCCGTGTACCTGCCCGCGAACAACCTCTATGCTTGGAAGACTTCAAGAACGAAGCCTCTCCTCCTGAAAGCCCTTTGGCATCTCCTTGATTTTTTCAACCTGTTTTTGATCCTCAGGGTATGGCAGGTGATCAGGCGGCTAAAACCGGAGGTTATTCATGTCAATAGCCTGGTGGGGCTCTCCGTAGCCCCCTGGATTGTGGGCCAGGCGCATAAAATTCCGGTGGTTCATACCCTCCGGGACTATCAGCTGCTGTGTATCATGCAAGGTTCCATGTTTAGAAACGGTGCTGTCTGCCGCCGTCAATGCCTGCGGTGCAAACTGATGACGGGTCAAAAGAAGTGGCTGTCCAACCATGGCTACGTACAGAAGGTGGTGGGGATATCTCAGAATACGCTGGATACGCACAAGCGCAATGGAATGTTCAGGGGTGTTGGTGCAGAGAGAATATTTAACAGTGTGCCGGCTCGCAGTAGCACCCGGTCAGGCCCGCACCACAGCCCGGAGAGCTCTCTCCACCTGCCCGGGGAAGAGCGAAAAACCCGGTTGCTCTTCCTGGGTTCGGTCATGGCCAAGAAAGGGATAGATACGCTGTTGTACCTAGCGAGGACCCAATCGTACCTGGAGATCACAGTAGCTGGGGAACTGGTTGAAGCCCATTACAGGCATGCGTTTGAAAAATGGGGTATCAACTACCTTGGATTTATCGATCCTGAGAATGAAATCGCCTGGGCTGACTATGTGATTGTGCCATCTCTCTGGGAGGAGCCCTTTTCCCGGGCCATTATTGAGGCGTATGCCCATGGGAAGCCGGTGATCGTTTCAAACCGAGGCGGCATGCCTGAACTGGTGGAGGATGGCGCCACCGGGTTTATCTTCGATGCTGATGATTTGACGAGCCTGGATGCCATTGTCGGAAAAATCCAGGGAAACAAGAGACCCGGTGAGAAGATGCGGCGTGAGATGAGCCGGAAGCTAGAGCAGTTTGATCCACAAACAGTAGCGGAGCAATATGTCGCGGCCTACGAGAGTGTTATCCAGCGATAGCATCAACATCTTCACTATTCTGGCGCTGGTATTCTTCCCTGTCGACGCCTTTCCACTCATTTTTCCCACGGACTATAGACCGTTGTCGTTCTTGTTTATTATCCCCGTTTTCTTGCTCATCGTCCTGAATAGTATTTATAAAAGGAAACTTGATAGGGCCGTGTCAGCTGGGATACTTGCGCTGATTGGCTTTAGTATCGTTTCGCTGATGGTGACAAGACATGCACAGCTGGGCCTAGGTGGTTTTATCGATTTCTTTATTACATTCGCTATTGGCATATCCACCTTTGCCGTATTCAGATATACATTCATTAAGGTAAGAAACAAGACAGCCAACAATGACGAATATACAAAAGTCATTATTAAATATTTGACCGTTGGCTGTATGTTGATGATTTTCGTCGGTATCATCGAGCTCCTGGCTTTATATACCCCCCTTTTACCTACCGGATTAAAAACGGAGATGAACCTTTTGTTCGCCGGCAAGACCAGCAACCGGCTACAGCTGCTGGCTAGAGAACCATCGTGGGCCGCTCGCCAAGCTTTATTTGGTTTGCCGGTATTACTGATCTCTAAAGGCAGATTCAGTATTTGGACTATCCTGCTCTTCCTCCTGGCCCTCTTGACATTTTCACTGGAGGGACTTGTTGTGATGGTCTTGTCTTTCGCGCTATACGTAGTGTACAAGTACCGGCAGAAAAAAATGGTACTGATATATAAGATGTTAATAGCCGCCGTGGGTGTTGGAGTTGTATTTGCCCTCGTGTTTGTATTGGCAAGAAACATTTTCTTTAAAGAAAATCAGTATTTCTATTCCCGCATCGATCGATTGTCGAAGGTGAGACTTAGCGAGCTAAACGTATCAAATGTTATATACATTGACGAGTCTGTGTTTGTTCGAGTGGCGTCCCCAATGATTGGCATCTTTATGTTTCTGGATCATCCGGTCTTTGGGGCCGGTGGGGGGAACTTTAGATACTATTATGGTAAGTATATCCGTGAAAAGTTCCCTAGAGCATTAAATCAAGAGCAATACCATTACTTACGATCTCAAATAAGAAAAAAAAGGGATCAAGGCAAGAATCTCTACACACGCGTATTGGGTGAGTTTGGGATTTTGGGTGCCTTCGTATTTATCATTCTCATAAGAGAGCTATTCGCTAAGCTAAGAGCTGTAGATCTCCATGATGTGAAGATAAAAAACTATCTATATTTATGGCTATTTATATGCCTAGTCAGCCTGCTGCAATTTGACAGTTTGGCCTATGTGAATTTCTGGCTGCTAGTAGCCTTTCTCCTTTCCCTAACTTCGAAGGAGCGACCATCAAAGGTGAGGGAGACTGCCTAGATGAAGAAGATATTGTATCTGACCTCGCGTTTACCTTACCAGTTGGACAAGGGAAACAAGTACCGGGCCTATCATCACATTCGGAACCTCAAAGAGCGATTTTGCTGGTAAGTATTCCTAAGAATTTATCGACAGCGTCAGGACACTGCTCTACGACAGCGAATTGCGTAGGAGCCTGACAAATTGAGTCTATTGGGGCATAAACAAAAGAAAGCTAGGGGAGGCCATCGTAGCTAGCGAATCGACAAATACATACATGTGAAAGCGCTGAATCAATGAGTACACACAGTAAAGAGTTAATATCTATAATAGTACCAAATTATAATTCTTCTAAAACTATAGAAGACGCATTAACATCGGTTATAAATCAAACTTATAAGAATTGGGAGATGATAATTATTGATGATTATTCAACTGATAATTCCATAGATGTTCTGAAAAAATTTAGTCAAACTGATCGAAGAGTAAAATATATTTCATTATTAAGAAATAGTGGGATTCCTGCAGTTCCTAGAAATAAAGGGATAGAAAAAGCAAAAGGTACATTTTTAGCTTTTCTTGATTCAGATGATGTGTGGCACCCACAAAAATTAGAATTGCAAATTGAATTTTTAACCAAGCGAGAAGCGGATTTTTGTTTTACCGATGTTTTTCCTTTTAAAGGAATTAGAGAAATAGAAAATCGGATAAAAGAATTATTTAAGTATGAAAATATTTTGTATAGCACGTTAAGTCATTCAAAACTTTTATATAAAAATGTAATTAGTACGTCGAGTGTAGTTTTAAGATCTTCAATTCTAGATAAGCTTAGGTTTTATGAGGATGTAAATTATAAAGCAATTGAAGATTATCTATTTTGGCTAACTATTCATCAATACAAGGTAGATAAAAGCTATTGGTTGAAACATTATTTAGTATTTTATCGACTCTCTGACTTGTCAATATCAAAATCGAAATTGGCTATGTTAAGAAAAAATTATAAGGTTTACTCTAATTATAAAGTAAATGGTAAATCGTTAGGACTAAGAAAGTATATTTATATGTCTACGTATATATTTCTTTCCCTTTTACATTTAATTAAGTACTTAGTTGTTAAAAGAAATGGGAATGGGTAATAAAAGTTGCACTAACTTATTGTATAACACATTAGAGTACAACCTTGGGTATGAATCACCTAACTTTTTTACCAGGCACTTTCAATGGGATAACAGGATTGATAAACTCAACCGGATGTACGAGGAGGTTCTTCAAATGAAGGTGGTTGAGGCGGGCTGCATGTCGTGACGACGCCAATTGGCAACGAAGGCATACACGCGGGAAATGGGAAAAGCATCATTGTAGAGAACACCTTAAAGGGACAGGTGAATGCCATTGTGGCGCTGATTGAAAATCCAGCGCACTACCAGGCTATCGCGACGGGTGGGCGGGAATTTGTTGGACAAAATTTTAAGTGGATGGAGATAATCCGAGCATCTTGAAGAGAAATATGCCTCAGTAGCGCAATCAAAGCAGCTAAAGACAGGGTTGCAACAAGAGGTGGCCTCGAACATACCATGAAGGAGCCAATATTCTTACCGCCAGAAAAGAATAAGCGAAGATCGTAGAAAAACATGGTTGTGATCTCATTAAACCAAAGAAGGGACCGCCGTTGAGGGTTTGCTAGAGGAAATTCGTTCATAACAAACGCAGGAGCTGAACATTATGTCCAGGAAATATTGGAACAAACTCCTCATCGTCCTGCTGGTCCTCGGCGACCTGATCGGTTTCATCCTCGCCCTCCAGCTCACTACCTCCAACGTCACCAGGGTCCTTCACAACCCCTGGATTTTGATGTTCGCGGCCGGCATCGTGTTTTCGCTGGTTTTGTCAGGGCGCTATACACCTGACGGTACAGTCTCCCGGGTGGACGAGGCGGTACAGGTGGGGCGCACTATACTTGTTCTGACTATCGGGATAATTCTGGTGGGCATCGTTTTTGAGACCGCCCTGCCTATGGGACCACGTGGTTGGGCCAAGTTGGCCTTCGTCATTGGTGCTTTAATTGTTCCCTATCGGTGGTTATTCAGGTCGGTGCAGAAATATCTCTTCCGTTTTAACCTTGGGACCAAGCGCACCTTGATCGTAGGTGTGAACCGGCGGTCGGAAGAGGTTTACCGGCAGATCGTGGCCCATCCCAAGCTCG
This sequence comes from uncultured bacterium, assembly GCA_964621455.1. Taxonomy (GTDB): domain Bacteria; phylum Fidelibacterota; class Marinisomatia; order SCGC-AAA003-L08; family TS1B11. The sequence goes on along the minus strand of CAZULW010000066.1, from coordinate 646 downwards.
GTTATGACCCGGTAGGATTTATCAGCGACACACCACCATCCCGGGGGTCGACTCTCCAGCCGGTGGTGGGCGACCTGCAGGATTTACCCCAACTCATTCAAGATCTGGAGGTGGATGAGGTTATCATCACCTTGGAGAAGCCGGAGCACGAATCACTGCTGAAGCTCATATCCACCATCAACGGTCAACCCATCGAGATCAAGATTCTACCGGATATGTATGAGGCGGTAACCGGTCTGGCTAAGACGGAGCACATCTATGGGCTGCCGTTGATCCGTATCAACCCTGAATTCATCACCCGTTATCAGGCGTTTATTAAACGGGTCATTGACATCCTCGTCTCGGGAGCAGGACTGTTATTGGCGGCCCCCCTCATGCTGGTCATTGGTCTCATCGTCAGGCTCACCAGCCCGGGCCCGGCCATTTTCACTCAGGAGCGGTTGGGCTGCCGCGGCAGGCGCTTTACCATCCATAAGTTCCGCACCATGGTGGAAGATGCAGAGAAGCAGAACGGCCCGGTGTGGGCGAAAACCGGCGACCCGCGCATTACCCCTTTAGGCCGAATTCTCCGCCGTGTCCGGCTGGATGAACTGCCCCAGCTCTGGAATGTCCTCATAGGCAACATGAGCCTGGTGGGTCCCCGCCC
>CAZULW010000065.1:0-13850 GCA_964621455.1 uncultured bacterium | reverse complement strand
CCCGACAGGGTGGCGACGCCATATTCCTCAAGGAAGTACTCCTCCAGCTCCTTGCTCGACCTGGGCAGGGCCCGCACGTTGGGCAGGACGTAGAAGGCTCCCCTGGGTTGGCGGCAGGTAATGCCCTCGATGGCGTTGAGCCCTTCGACAATGACATCCCGCCGGCGGCGAAACTCCGCCACCATGGACCGGGCCTCAGCCTGGGAACCCTTGAGGGCTTCCACGCAGGCCATCTGGACGAAGGTGTTGGTGCAGGAGTTGCTGTTGGTCATCAGCCGGGCTATCCAGAAGGCCAGCTCTTCCGGCATGACGCCGTAGCCCACCCGCCAGCCGGTCATGGCGTAGGTCTTCGAGAAGCCGTCCAGCAGGATCATGCGCTCCTTCATCCCCGGAAATGACAGGAGGGAGACGTGCTCGCCTTCGTAGATTATACGGGAGTAGATCTCGTCGGCCAGGACGGTGATGTTGTGCTCAGCCACCAGTTCGGCGATGCGAGCCAGCTGATCACGGGTGATGAGGCCCCCGGTGGGGTTGCCGGGCGAGTTGAGGATCATGAATGTGGTCCTGGGAGTGATCAGGGCGGCCAGTTTTTCTACATCCACACTGAAATCATTCTCTTCGCGGATCGGCAGTGGAACGGCCTTAGCCCCCATCCATTTAATCACCGACTCGTAGATGGGAAAGCCGGGGTTGGGATAGATCACCTCGTCGTCGGGATTGACGCAGGCCAGGAGGGAGAAAAAGATGATCGGCTTGCCCCCCGGCGTCACCACCACGTTATCCGGGCCTACCCCTACACCCCTGGTGCGGGTGATTTCCTCGGCTATGGCCTGGCGGAGGATGGGCAGTCCGGCGGAGGGGCCGTAGTGGGTGTAGCCTTCGTCCAGGGCCGCCTTGGCCGCCTCCCTGATGTTTACCGGGGTGTCGAAGTCGGGTTCTCCGATTTCCAGGTGGATGACAGGTTTGCCCTGGGCTTCCAGCTCCTTCGCCCGCACCAGAACCTCGAAGGCGGTTTCAGTGCCCAGGCGGGCCATGCTCAATGCGGCTTTCATGGTTGGACTCCGAGAGTTTGATACATTAATAGACACCGGTCAAAAATACGACATCTTCAGGTAAGAAATCCATAGCCTGCCTGGGTAGTATGGTTCCCCCGACACCGGGCGGAGTTATCGCGGTTGCCCGGCAGGTGATTTTTCCAGTAGATTACAAAACCAATTCCGATGGGGTTCACCCCGATCATAGGCAAATTATCGCGGTCTGTGCTATTCCGCGGGAGGATGACAAGGTCCAGGCTCCGCTGGCGAATCCTGAATAATATAAGTATTGGCTGATAGGAGGGTATATGACAAGAAACGGCAAATCGAACCAGCTGCTCATCGCTATTATTATTGGTATTGTTTTAGGCCTGTTAGTGGGCGGTCTTTCTCCTGCGGCGGGTAAGGCGGTAAAATTTATCGGCGAAATGTTCATACGGGCCCTATTGATGCTGGTGGTGCCCCTGATCATGGCCACCATGACCGTCGGGATCAGCCGATTGGGCGACATCCGGCGAATAGGAGGCATCGGCGGTAAAACCATTGCTTATTACTTAGCCACGACGGCGCTATCGGTGATAGTTGGGATCACGCTGGTTAATCTCATCCAGCCGGGCGTCGCTGACACTGATTATGGTCGCATTGCCATGCGGGGTGGAGAATTACTACCGAATGCAGCCTATCGGATCCATAATTCTACTTTGACCCTGGATACCGGTACGTTCCAGCGAGCATATGACAACCGCTACATGGTTTTGTTACAGGATCAGGACGATATTCGCGGCGTGGTTGCCAAAAGCCATGATCCTTTTGTATCCAGTCTTACCGTTTCCGAGTGGACTGACGTTGACGGAAATCGGGTCACACCGAGAACTCAAGGAATAAGTATTCGGGTTGATCTTGCTGTTGCCGAAGGGATAAAAGGGAAATCGCGCTCCATTGGCGCCGTGCTGCGCGATGTTGTTGTGGGCCTCGTTCCCCGCAACCTGTTTGCGGCGATGTTGAACAATGATGTGCTGCCACTTATCATATTCTCACTGATTTTCGGTGCGGTGTTGACCACATTGGGTGAACACGGGCGTCCGGTTCTGGCTTTCTTTGAAGGTCTCAACGAAGCGATCATGAAAATCGTTCACCTGTTGATGCTGACCGCCCCCGTTGGTATCGGGGCTTTGATTGCCGGACGGCTTGGGGATGCCGGGGGCTTCAGCGGCTTCGCACCGGAACTCATTCGATTGGGACAATATGCCGCCACTGTCCTGACCGGACTGCTGATCCACGGCGTGCTTACTTTACCGTTGATACTTTATTTCTTTGGGAAACAACGCGTTTGGCCTTATTCCATGAATACGATTACGGCCCTCACCACCGCGTTTTCGACTGCTTCCAGCGCCGCTACTTTGCCATTAACCATCCAATGTACCACAGAAAAAAATAAAATCTCTGACCGCACGGCCAGTTTCGTTTTGCCGCTGGGGGCCACGATAAATATGGACGGTACCGCCCTTTATGAAGCGGTGGCCGCCATTTTCATCGCCCAAATCTACGGCATTGATCTTGGTTCGGTGCACATGGTGATCATCTTTCTGACGGCGACCCTGGCAGCCATCGGCGCGGCTGGCATTCCCGAGGCAGGTCTGGTGACCATGGTCATTGTCCTGCAGGCGGTTAATCTGCCGATAGAAGGAATCTCGCTGATCCTGGTTATCGACTGGTTTCTGGATCGCTGCCGTACGACGGTCAACGTATGGGGCGACACGGTGGGTGCCGCTGTGGTTGATAACCTGGAGGGAGACCCCGTCCGTAGCTGACCACGGTAACGGCTTCTTCCCCCCATTCATATTCAGCTGCGCTGCCTGCAAGTAGCGGCGCCCCGATGGCAGGGATCGAGTTTTTGGAGACCGTTGGTTTGGGTGGGAATGATTACCTGGCGACAATTTTCACCGGGGGGAGCCCCCTCATAATACAACCGGACTTGGAGGAACATTAACTCCCGGCAAAATAGCCTCAATGGGCTGCAGCGGCCCACTCTACGCAAAACGCTCGGCGTTCTCGACGGCATTGCCATCTTAATCGGCATTACCATTGGTGCGGGCATTTACTCAACTCCACAGATTATCGCGGGCTATCAAGCATCCTTTTATCCCATTATTGCTCTCTGGATACTGGTTGGTCTTTTTGTTTTCCTCGGCGGCCTGATTTATGCTGAACTGGGTAGTCGGCTGCCTGATACGGGTGGGGAATACGTATACATCCACCGCTGCTTTGGGCCATTTGCCGGCTTTATGTTCGGGTGGGCACAACTCTTCATCATCAGGACGAGCCCGGCGGCCGGGCTGGCGATTATCACCGCAAACTACCTGGGGTACTTTGTTGAATTAGGCCGATTCGCACACACCACTGTAGCCCTGGCCGTCATCGCATTGCTGGGTGCCCTTAATTACGTTGGCATTCAGAGGGCAAGCGTTTATCAGAAGCTTTCAACAGGGCTCAAAGTCGGCGGTCTTATGGTCCTGGTAGTACTTGGATTGATTCTGGCACAAGGGCGCGAAAACCTGCTTTCTGACAGCGTCCCACCTACCGCTGCCCTGGGCCCGTTCGGCAATACGATTGCCGCGCTGATGTTGATTGTCTTTACACATATCGGGTGGGACCGTGTTGGTTATGTGGCAGGTGAAATGAAGAGGCCTCGCCGGGCTATCCCGTTGAGCATGTTTATCGGCATTGCCACCATCGTTCTCATTTATATCTTAACGAATACGATCTATCACCGAACGCTCGGTATGGAGGGGATGCGCGCGAGTACCATAGTGGCTTCTGACGTGGCCGCTAACCTGATCGGTCCCATCGGCGCTGGTCTCGTCGCAGTGCTCGTCGTAATATCGGCTACGGGAAGCATTAACGGGACCATGATGACTGCCACGCGAGCGTACTACGCTATGGCGAAGGACGGCCTGTTTTTCAGGTGGCTCAATTTCGTGCATCCAAAGTTTCGGACCCCTTCGCGGGCGATCGTGGCCCATTGTGTATGGGCCGCTGCTATCCTGTTGATAAGGGGCACGTTCGAAACCATTATCGCGGGGTACGTATTTGCCATTCTCATATTCTACGCGTTTACCACACTCGCCCTTTTCAAGCTCCGAAAGAATGAAGTCGGCGGTCAGCACGTATATCGAGTGCCGCTTTATCCGCTGCTTCCCGGTCTTTATCTTGCCGGCATTCTGGCGCTTCTCATTTTCCGTGCTGTATTTGAATGGGAGAAGTCGCTGGTTGATCTCGCTTTCATCGCCACCGGTCTGCCATTTTTCCTTATGTGGTACAGAAAGGGAGGCAAAATCCGCTATTATTGATTCCTGCCAAAGTAAAGTCCTCATGTAGAGGCGACTCGGCGAGGCCTCCCCGTGGCCGGGACGGCCAGGGTCGCCTCTACCACCCGGTCGCCCCACCCACTGGCGGTAGGGGCATATTGCAAGGCTCGCCGTAGGCTATGCCGAGGCTACGCCCCTACGTCGGTTTGTAATAGGACTATCTTTTTGCAGGATTCAATAGCTATGGTGGTGAACATCACCAGCGACTCCATCGGCGCGGCGGTGATCACTCACTCGGAAGCGGAGAATCTGACTTACCCGATAGCATTGGAGGGGGACACGGTGCAAAGCCGCGATTTTTTCCGGCTGGAAGCCGGTATTCCTTGACGACCGCCGTCAGATCGCGTAAGTTGTCGCAGGTTCTTTCAAATACTTTGCCCGTGAGTTGACCTGTAACTCAGATCCTTCAAACTTACTCAGTAGGGGGCCATATTCGGTTAACGCAGTGCAGGCCTTTCCCGATTATTCGGGATCAAGGAAGCCTGTTTTAGTTGAGAGGCACCCACCGTTCCTAAAAGGACGGGATCTGGAGTGCAAGTTAGTTCGCGGGCATGTTTTTTTCTGTGGTGCCCCTTCCACGAAAAGCCCCACACTCGATTGCCCTCACAGCTACACCTCTTCGAGAATCTTCCCCTTGATGGCCTGAATCACCCCTTTAGGGCCCCAAACGGTGAGGACGGTTTTGTCCTCCTCAAAGGCCCGCTCCTGCACCTCCAACTTCTGGTAGACCGTGCTGATCAGCTTCGACTGCCCGGAGGGAATCCGCAGCAGGCACCGGTCAAAGTCGCGGGTGCAAGCCTCCATAATGGCCGTTTCCAGCTGGGCAAGGCGCAGCCGCTGCCTGGCTGATACCACCACCGCCTCGGGAAACTGGCGCTGAAGCCGGGTCAGGGTGCCGCCGTCATCGATGGCGTCCAGCTTGTTCAGAACGACTACGCTCGGTTTTTCGTTCAGCCCCAGGTCTTCCAGCACTTCGTTCACGGTCCGTAAATGCTCTTCCGCCAGGTGCGAGGAGGCATCGATGACCTTGAGGAGCAGCTCGGCCTCGGCCACTTCGGCGAGGGTGGAGCGGAAAGAGGCGATAAGATGGTGGGGCAGTTTGCGGATGAAGCCCACCGTATCACTGAGGAGAATGCTGTGGTTCTCGTCCAGCTGCAGCTTCCGGGTGGTGGTGTCAAGGGTGGCGAAGAGGCGATCCTCCACGGAGACTCCGGCATCGGTCAAGGCATTCATCAGGGACGACTTGCCGGCGTTGGTGTAACCCACCAGAGCCACGCGGAAAGTGTCCCGGCGCCGGCGGCTCTGGGTAGCGCGTTCGGAGGCAATGTGCTTCAGTTCGTCTTTGAGCCTTTTAATGCGGGACCGGATAAGGCGCCGATCCGTTTCGATCTGAGCCTCGCCGGGGCCTCCCCTGGTGCCGATGCCGCCCATTTGCCTTTCCAGGTGGGTCCACTGCCGGGTCAATCGGGGGAGCAGGTACTGCAGATGGGCCAGTTCCACCTGGGTTTTGGCTTCCCGGGTTCGGGCGTGCCGGGCGAAAATATCGATGATGAGGCCGCCGCGATCAATGATCTTGATATTGTTTCCGGCTACGCGCTGGAGGTTCTTCTGCTGTGAGGGGGACAGGTCATCATCGAAGATGATGAGGTGGCACTCCAACTCATCGGCCTGCCGCATGAGGGATCCGGCCTTACCTTTGCCGATGAAGGTAGCGGCGTCAGGACTGACCCGGCGCTGTACTACTTCTCCTACCACCTGCCCCCCGGCGGTTTCGGTCAGCAGGCGCAGTTCCGTCAGGTGTTCGCCCACAGCCTCGGCTGGTGTATCGCCCCAACGTACGCCAACCAGGATGACGTTCTCTTTAGGGACGTTCAGGTTCCGGCCGTTTCGAGTACGAGGACTCCCGGGCGGGTCTTCGGGGTGAATGGTATACATTTGCAAATATCATTTCCAGGACCAGCAGGACAATCAGGAGGTACAGCAGGGGCCGCCACAGCTCCCTTCCAAAACGTGCCTGCTGAATCCACTCCTCCACCGGTCCACCTTCCTCCAGGATTAAGGTCCGGCCCGGGTCAAACAGACTCAGGAGCGCCGATCGGCTAAGTGCGCCGCTGGTGAGCTCTTCGTCGGAAACGTTGACCCGGAACTGGATCTCTTCGCCAGGGGTGGGTGAGGTGCCCGGTTGACTTTGCCCCTGTATAGTCAGGACGTAATTCCCAGGCCTGTTGAGATCCCTTAAGGTGACGGCGCGGGTACGGATGTCAGGTATTATAAGGCTGGTCACCCCGGTAGGCGCAATCAATGTCATGGACTGGGTCGCCTGACGAGGGTTGACGTCCAGAACCGGAGTGTCTCCCACCCGCACGTCAGCCAGCACCGATTTCGCGGCCCGCCAGTAAATCAGGTGGTGCCACAGGGGGATGAAGCTGCCCTTCAGGGGCAGGTCGGTCCATTGAAGATGAAAAGGAAGCGAAAAGAGGAAGACCGACCCGTTGTTATAAGTCCCGCGGGTGAGCAGCGGCATATTTTCTGTGAGCCAGAGGACCACATCATCGGTGGCGCGGGGATAGACCGGGTAGAAGCGCGATAGCTGGGGCAGCTCGTCCAATTCCGCTTCCCGCTGAAATACCTTCCCGAGGAAGGATGTTTTCAGGGTTTCCTGGTCAAGTGAGAGGGGCGAATCGAAGGCCTGGGGCGTCAGCCCCACTGCCGGCAGTCCCAATTGCCCCTGAAGGGTTCCCAGTGCCTGGCTGCCCTCCGGCCCGGCACCGGGAATAACAATCAGGGTACCCCCCTCACCAAGGAATTCCTTCAGCTGCCGTATCAGGAGACGCGGGACAGACGTCAGGCTGTTCAGGATCACAACCTCCACGTCCTGTGATGTCCAGGCAAGATCGGCAGGAAGGATGACCCGCAGCTGGATATGGGGTGTTTCAGCAGCCAGCGAGCGGAGGGCCAGCCGGGGAAAAGAGGGGTCCAGCTCCGGTGGCTCGATGAGCAGGACCCTTACTCGGGGTGGGATGAAGGTATGGAAATGAAAACGGTTATCACCCGGGCGTTCATCCCGGTCAACTTCCGCATAGCCCTGCTGGTGCCCCGGTTCGGTGGGGGCAACCTGAAAGCTGACGGTCTTTTGTTCACCCGGGTCCAAATCAATAACCAGCTGACCTGAGCGTACACCATTCAACACCACCTGAACGGGAACCTTCCTCCGGGGTTCGCGGCCTGTATTCAGGAGGATGACGGTCACATCCATGAGCTCTCCTACCAGCGGGATAGCGGTCTCCACTTCCGCCCGGATAACCGCCACATTGTTCTCCTGGTGGGTGATGGGCACCAGGAAAAAGTGCCAGTCGTTCCAGAGAGCGGTGTCGCTTCTGAAGTACCGGAGCGCCCTCTGCTGGTGAACCTGAAAATCGCTGACGAGAAAGAGTTCCCGATTGGCGTAGAGGTGGGCAGCTTCTTGAAAGGCGGTGGTACTCAGTGTATCCAGCACCGCGTGCAGGTTATCCCGATGGTAGCCGGGCTCACACAGGCTGGCGATTTCGTCTACCCCGGGGAGGTCGGCTACGGGCCCTTCATAGATGGTCCTGACATCGGAAGTCCTCAGGACGACGGCCCGGCCCCGGCTGCTCTGGTCGACCAGGATTTCGAATAGGGGCTGCAGCGCTACCCTGGCGCGCCAGGGAGCACTGGCGGCTGCGCTTGAACCCGTCTGCGGAGTCTCTCCGCTCATGCTGAAGGAATCGTCGATGATCACTACGGAAAGCGTTGAGGCGTTATCGCCTATCCAGCCCTGGAAATATCCTCTCACTACCGGCCGGGCCAGGAGCAGTACCAGTACCAGTAGCAGAAGGGTACGCAAAAAAATTACCAGCCACTGGTGCCACCGCAACCGGCGGAGGGACTCATGCTCCATCTTGCGGAGAAAGTGCAAGGTACTGAAGTCCACCACCCGGGTATTGGTCTGGCTGATCAGGTGGATAATCAGGGGAAGGGCAACGGCCGGCAGTGCCCAGAGGGCCTGGGGGATAAGAAAACTCATAGTCCGGCGGCCATGAGGAGAGTCATAGCCGCTCCCGAAAAGACGGGAATGGCGAGGTTGTCATTCAGGAAGGGCTTGGGGATGAGTTCGGTGAGGGCGGCGGCGGCGGCTCCCCCTACGGTCACCGGCAGCGTCAGCCCGGTGGGCAGCGTCAGGAGCAGGCAAGCGAGAAAGCAGGCCAGGGTTCCCTCCAGGGACTTGCCGCCGATGGGTATACGGCCGTAGCGCCGGCCTATAAAAGCAGCGGCGGTATCCCCGACACTCATGAAAAGCATGGATAAGATGGCGACGACGGGCGTAAAAAGAATGGCCGCCAGAAATGCACCGATAAAGACATAGGTGGCGCCGGTAGGGCGACGACCCTCCGAAGGGCGGATTACCGAGCCGAGGAAGCGTTGATAGGTGCGCCGGCCCCAGGTGGTATATATCCGCGCAATTTCAATCCCGATTATGGCGATGGTCAGGAAGAATAAGATCACGATGGCCGCGTCCCGTCCTGCGATCCAGTACCCAAGGGGAATAACACTGGAACCCAGGTGGATCAGCTTCCGTCCACCCTCGCTGTTGGCCGGCAGCATGGTCATCCCTGGAGCTCCCGGAACCGTTGTGGGATGTCGGGCGCCTTTAACAGACTGGAACCGACCACCGCGATGTCGATCCGGGTGGCGAAGACCCGTTCTATGGTGCCGGTATTGACGCCACCGTCCACGGCGATAAGGTAGCCGTGATCCTCCCTGGCGGTAGCAGCCTGGCGCATGTTTTCCAGCGTGCCCTCGATGAAGGCCTGGCCTCCAAAGCCGGGAAATACCGACATGATAAGGAGATAATCGAAGTCGGCCAGGTACGGACGGAGGGTTTCGAAGTCGGTGTCCGGGTTGATGGCTACACCCGCAGCCGCCCCCAGCTCCCGGATGGCGGCCAGGTCGCGGCGCAGGTCCTCACTGGCTTCGGCATGCACTATCACCGTGTCGGAGCCGGCCTCCACGAACTGCTTGAGGTAGCGGTGAGGTTTCTCGATCATCAGGTGGGTGTCCAGGTGGATAGTGGCCAGCCGGCGGACGGCCTCCACGATAAGGGGACCAAAAGTGATATTGGGCACAAAGTGACCATCCATGACGTCCAGGTGGAGGCGGGTTGCGCCGGCATCCTCAACCAGGCGGATCTGCTCGCCAAGGCGGGTGAAATCGGCGCTGAGGAGGCTGGGTGAAATGATGCGCATGACTAATAAAATTCCCCGTTTGGCCGCCGGAAGAAAAGGGGCCTCCGTCCGTGCGGCGTGAAATTCCTTTTCCGGCAGGTGAAAGCAGCAGTCCGTACGGCCTGATAGCCGGTCTGAATGCTCATTCCTTATCCTGTTCGTAGGTGCTCACCGTCAAGTTGATGGCCCGCTTGACCTTCAGCACGGTGCCGCCGGCGATACTTTGATCCACAATGGTGTTAGGCAAGAGGTTCGGGGCATAGAGGTACTTGACCCGGCCGATTTCGATCCCGGCGTCAAGAATTTCGCGCCGTCCGATCTGAAATCCCATACCCACAACACTAGGAACGTAGTATGAAAGCGGCGGCTGGCCCATACTGATCATAAGGGCTACCCCCGACCCTCGACGGAGCAGGTTGCCACTCCGGGGAGACTGCCAGGTAACTACGCCGGCGGGATAGTCGTCACTGTAAGCGGTGTGGGTGGTGTCGATGACCAATCCGGCCCGGGCCACCTCAATCTCCGCAGCCCGCAGCGTCTTGGCTACCAGGTCAGGAACCGGCACCATCTTTTCTTCTTCGGTTATCGTCAGCTGGATGATGCGCCCCTTTTTGACCCGGGAATAGGCCTTGGGATACATTTCAAACACCTGGTCGGGGGGGTATTCCTGGGTGTATGCCACGTGGGCTTTCTCTACCCTGAATCCTTTCTTCTTCAATAGCATGACGGCCTCCGGATAGGGCAGCCCCACCACGTTGGGCAAGTAGCGCACCTGCCCCTGGCGTACGTATATGGGCATGATCGCCTGATCCAGCATTATTATAAGAATAACACTCAGAACCGCCAGGGCCAATAAATACTGGATAAGGGGCCTGAATTTCATAGCGCCTGGAGACGGACGGCAAAAATGCCATCCACCTGGTTATCAGGGGGAAATGTGCTGAGGACGCCGTCCGTATCCATCCAGGCCCGGGTTACGCCCTCAGGCATAGGGACGACGCAAAACTCGGGATGGTTCTCCTGGAAGGCGTGGACGAGTACCCAGTTCTCTTCCGGCTCCAGAGAGCAGGTGGCATAAATCAGGGTGCCCCCTGGCCGCAGCTGACTGGCGGCGTGTTCCAGGAGGGACATCTGGAGAATAGTCATCTCCGCCAGATGTTCGGGCTTCCGCCGCCAGCGCAGGTCCGCCCGGCGGGCCATAACGCCGGTGCCGGTGCAGGGTGAATCCACCAGAACCTTATCGGCCTCAGGAATTGTCTGGGTGGTGGCGTCGCCAGGATAGAGGTCCACGTTATCCAGGCCCAGGCGGTTGAGGGTGCTGTTGATAAGGTTGACCCGGTGGTGGTCGATCTCGTAGGCCAGGATTCGGCCCTCCGGTGCCACGCATTCGGCCAGGGCGACGGTTTTGCCACCGGGTCCGGCGCAGAGGTCGACAATAACTTCCCCGGGGTGAGGATCTACTGCCTTCACTATGGCCCCGGACGAGGGGTCCTGAACGATGAACAGTCCTTCCTTCATTACCTGAGGCCTAAGCAGGGAGGCTGGTGATGGGGACGCTGACAGGTAGTCGGCCATTACGGGGTGCGGCTGAAGGGATATGCCCCTGGCCGCGGCGATGTCGGCCAGGCGCTGCCGGGCCGATTCCTCCCGGCGCTGCCGGAGCCAGACCGTGGGCCGGCGGTTATTCCATTCCATCAGCGCGATGGTCCGGTCCCGGCCCCATCGGTCCATCCACCGTTCCACGAGCCAGGCGGGATGGCTGAAAGCAGTGGCCAGTTCCCCGGCTGATGCTCCTGCAAGCGGGACTTCCGGCGGTGACTGCCGACTAAGCTCCCGGAGTACGCCATTAATGAGCCCCGCCGCCCGGGTCAGGTTTACCACCCGGGCCAATTCAACGGTGGTGCTCAGGGCAGCGTGGGGCGGCACACCGTCCATATAGCGCAACTGGTATGCGCCCAGGCGCAGGAGCCGTTTAACGCCCCGTTCGACGCGAGAATACCGCCCCCGGTAACAGGCGGCCAGATCGGCATCAAGGCGCCCCCGCATCCGGGTGGTACCCATGACCAGCTCGGTGATAAAACGGCGTTCCTGGTCAGTTAATACAACGCCGTTGAGGGCTTGATCCAGCACCTCGTTGATCCTGCCGCCTTTCTCAGCCTTGGTCAAAACCTGAAAAGCGGCTTTCCGGACTTCATCTGCCATGGCGCGGGGGGCCGTCAATCTCCTGACCGAGGACCATCCCAGGTTCCACGTGAGTCCCTCGTAGAAATTCGTCTATCGCCATTCGCCGCCGCCCCTCAATCTGCACCTCCGCTACCGCCAGCACCCCATCGCCGGCTCCCACCTGGAGCCGAGCCTGGCTTACGCCGAGCACAACACCGGGTTCCCCCTCGCCATCGATAGCCGTGGCGTCGAAAAGCTTCAAACGCCGCCCGTCCAGAAAAGTGGCGGCCCCCGGTCCGGGGGAAAAGGCCCTGACCTGGTTGGCGATAGCCTTCGCCGGACGATCCCAATGGATTATCAGGTCAGCCGGTCTGATTTTAGGAGCGGTGGGAACTTCCCCGGCGCCCGGCTCAGCCTGGGGGTGGGGGGTGATCTTTTCCTTTTCCAGCCCATCCAGAGTTTCCACCAGCAGGTCGGCACCAAAGTGGGCAAGTTTTTCTGACAATGAGCCGAAATCGTCCTGGGGGTGGATGGGGTGTTCACGCTGGAGCAGGATATCGCCTGCGTCAATCTGGGGTGTCAAGGCGATAGTGGTCACGCCGGTAATCGTCTCGCCCGCCAGGAGGCAGTGCTGGATGGGCGCAGCACCCCGGTATCCGGGAAGCAGGGAAGGATGGAGGTTCACGGCGCCTCGCGGGGGGATTGACAGGAGAGCATCGGGGAGAATCCGGAAGGCTACTACCACCAACAGGTCGGCGGCCATGTCGGCCAGGTGGGATTGAAAGCGGTCGTCCTTCAGGCTGGAGGGCTGGAGGACGGGATAGCCCAGCTTGCCGGCCAGACGCTTGACCGGCGGCGGTTCCACCTTGCGACCCCGCCCCCCCCGGGCACGGCCTACAGGCTTGTCCTGGCCGGTGACTACCGCCACCACCTGGTGGGAAGACTGGTGCAGTTTCTGGAGGGAGGGATTGGCGAACTCGGGTGTCCCCATAAAGACCAGGCGCACAGAAGCCCCGCTAGCGCTCAGAGGGTAATGCCAGTGGACGGCGTTCCCGTTGCGGCGATTTCTGCCAGCCGCTTGTCGATCATGGCGCGTTTGGCGGGGGTCAGGTGGTCGATGTAGAAGACGCCGTTCAGATGATCCACCTCGTGCTGAATGACCCGGGCCAGCATGCCCTCAAACTGCTCCTGACGGGTGTCCCCTGTCACGTTCTGGTAATGCAGGAGAACCTTTGCGGCTCGGGAAATGGTGGCCCTGATCTCAGGAATGCTCAGGCAGCCTTCCTCCAGAGCATCACCGCCGGAGGATTCGCGGATCTCGGGATTGATGATAACACGCGGGTATTCGTCCTCTTCCTCGCGGCTGATGTCGATAACGGCGAAATTCATATCCAGCCCCACCTGGTTGGCCGCCAGCCCCATGCCGTCCCCCTCATACATGGTCTCGAACATGTCATCCAATAGGTCCGGGACGGCCTGGATATCGGTCACCAGCTCGGCTTTCTTACGGAGAAGCGGGTCGCCGTATTTCACGATGGGCAGGACAGCCATCAGTTAACCCTTGGGCGCTTCGACCGTCTCTGAGGCCGGTCCCACAATATAGGCCCGGGCGACGGTGATCTTGCTCCCCTTGCCTATGTCCAGCAGCACCTGGCTGTCGTCTTTGCCTTTGAAAGCCTCGATTCTACCGTATATGCCCCCGCGGGTAAGCACCTGATCGCCCTTCCGGAGCGTACTGAGCATTGACTGCTGCTGCTTCTGCTTCCTCATCTGGGGCCGGATCAGCAGGAAATAGATGATGGCGAACATCAGGATCATGGGCAGGAAAGCCAGCACGCCGCCCCCTGATCCCTGGCCGCCCGGTTGGCTGAAAGCGTATAAGAAATCCAAATTATCTCCTTGGTGTTATTGATAAAATTTACGATTAACCACTACCAATTGACAACGTCAGGCACGGTATAGGGGAATGCAATCATTTTCTGTTGAAACTCGTCTTGCGCCGGGCAAGATTGGGTAAGGTTGCCGGAACAATGTACCACCCC
>CAZULW010000064.1:0-13853 GCA_964621455.1 uncultured bacterium | reverse complement strand
ATCGCTTTCCTGGCTCTATCCCGGTGCCTGAAATGCACCTCCCGTTCGAGGCTTGCCTCCAGGGCTTTGAGGGTTTTGGGGTCGCCCAGTTTGCCAAGGGCATCAATGGCAGCCAACCTGACCCGGAACTGGGGGTCTTCCAGCAGGGCCACCAGCCGCTCTCGAATTTCCTTCCTCCGCCTGGGGGCGTGGGCCGCCAATCCGGCCAGAGCGGAAATGGCTTCGATGCGGGCCCGGGAAGGCTGACCGTAGTCCGACCACTTCAGGGCCTGATCCACGCCGCGAGGATCCTTCAGCGTCGCCAGGCCTGACAAGGCCGCGCCGCGGATGACCTCCTGGTGTGAGGCCGCCTCCAGCGCCTCTGTGCACAGGTCATAGGCGTTGAGCGCACCAAGCCTGGCGATGCTTTTCACCGCCTCGGCCCGGGCAAAGTAGCTGCTGTCGCTGCGGAACACGTTTTCAAGGGCGGCGGCCACCTGCGCGTCGCCGATATAATTGCCCAGGGCAGAGATGACGGCTCGCCGGACGTGGGCGTGTTCATCTCGCAGGCCGGCCAGCAGCGCGTCCCGGGCGGCACTGGTCTTGATCTCGCCCAGCGCCCGGGCTGCCTGTGCCCGGACGCCACGAAAGGGATCCTGGCGGAGGGCTTTACCCAGGGCTTCGGTTACTTTGCTGTCGGCGTATTCCACCAGCCACCCGGCCGCCCGCATGCGGCCCACATCACCGGAGTGAGCCAGCTGGTCCAGGAGCTCTTTCTTATGCTTGGGAAAGGTGAGCTCCTTCAGCACCTGGTCATTAGGATCGAATTCCACGCGCAAGGGTTTGGCAGGCACCGGCAGGTAGAAGGTCTCCCCGGCCTCGTCCACCTGGATGCTAAAGGTCTCGGTGCCGAATTCACCTGTAACGGCTACCTCGACAGGCATCCGGAACAGGGGTGTCACCTCGTCCACCGCTTGCACCTGCTTCACCTCCAGGGCCACGGCCTGGTTTTTCCGGCTCCATTTCCAGGAAACCTCATACTCGGGATGCCCGCCGTGGTAGACCCACTGGTCGAAGAACCATTCCAGGGAGCGGCCGGTGGCGTCCTCAATGGCCTGCTTGAAATCGTTGGTCTCCACCGTCTGTCCGGTATGGGTCCTGGCGTAGTGCCGGATGGCCTTCCACCACAGCTCATCACCCAGCAGGGTGCGGATCATATGCAGTACCAGCGCCCCCTTCTGGTAGGTATGGCGGTCAAACATCTCTTCGGGGTCTTCATACCGGTTGGTGACGATGGGCCGCCGGTACCGATTGGCGTCCTCGGCGAAGTAGGCCCGGCGGTCGCTTTCCAGCTTCAGGATAAACTCCTGCCGCCCCTTGTCATGCTCGACGTAGAGAGCGTCGAAGTAGGTGGCAAACGCCTCATTGAGCCAGATGTGGTTCCAGTTCTTGGTGGTCAGCAGGTCGCCCCACCACTGGTGCGCCAGTTCGTGGGCCACCAGGCCGTCGCTGGAAACGTCCAGGTGGGCGCGCTCGTCGTGCAGGGTGTTTTCGGTCAGGGTTGTGGCACTGATGTTCTCCATACCGCCCCACATGAAGTCGGCAATGGTGGTCTGAGCGTATTTCTCGTAGGGGTACCGGATACCGATCATTTCCGAGAAGAAATCTATCATGTCCGGTGTCTTGGCAAAGGAGCGCGTTACTTTGTCCTTATATTTGGGTTCTACATAGTAGAGGACGGGAATTCCCTCCCATTCATCCTGGAGTTCCACGAATTCACCCACTACCACCGATACGAGGTAGGTTACGTGGGGAACATTCTCCCGCCAGTGATAGGTGACGGTGCCATCGTCCTCGTTCCGCCTGACTTCCAGCAGCTCGCCGTTGGAGATGGCCATCTGGCTGTCGGGGACGGTCACAACCATCTCGCTGGTCATCCGGTCGTTGGGGAAGTCATAGCAGGGGAACCAGTAGCGGCTTTCCTCCGTCTCACCCTGGCTCCAGATTTGCCACGGTTTATCGGGATAGGCCTCATCGGGCCGGACGAAGTAGAGCCCCATCCGCGGCCGGGCGTGGTAAGCCACCTGCAGCGTAATGGTCTCGCCGCTGGGATAGGGCTGGTCCAGATCGATAATGAGCTGGCCGTTCTCAACGGTATAGGTTAACGGTCTATTACCCTTTCTGGAAACAGCCTCAACCGCCACGTCCACCGCCAGGGATACCGATTCGATGGAGAGGTCCACCGCGTCGAATACCACCCGCGAAAGGCCGTCATTGATAGGCGCGAGAGTGGTAGTAGTGGTGCCTATAACAGACCCTTCGGCATGGTCGAAGGCGATATCAAGCTTCAGATGCTGCACATCGTAGGTGCGGTCCCGGGTGCTGTGCAGGATGGAGCGCTCGTTGCTGAATCCTCGGTCCTGCGCCAGCGCCGGGAGGGCCAGGGTGAGCAGGAGAATGAGCAGGCGAGGATACCAGTGTGAAAGTTGTCTGTTCCGGTCCATTAATATTTCCTATCGTGCAAGCTATTGGGTCGCGGGCACGTTTCTATTTGGGAGGGGTGATTGCCGCCAGGCGAATTTAGCGCTCCGATTGGTAGACGCCAACGGCGGCGTCAGGGTAGCAGCCCCGGCCTGTTTGCCGGGATTGTCTATGGTTGTCTGTGGTCCCCGGATTCCTCCGGTGCCGAGGCCGGCTGCTCCACAGCATCCCGGGCGGCGGCCAGGTAGGCGGGCTGGGAGCCCAGGTCGTGCGCAGGAGTCCCTGACCCGCCGCCCCGGCCAGTCCCGGCGAGAATAGCTAGGACCGCATTGTAGGCCTCAGGCAGACTGAACCTCCTCAGTCCTTAAAATGGTCACTTCGTCAGATACATCAGCAGCCTGGAAGATCATCCTTGCACAGCTCGAAGTAGTAGTGGTCAACCCGCTGGCCCTGGATGACCAGGTACTTCCGTTTGAGGCCTACGTACCGGAACCCGCATTTCTCCAGTACCCTCCGGGAGGCAGGGTTGTTGACGGAGCAGTCCGCCTCGATCCGCTCGATGGGCGTCTCGGTGAACAGCCGGTGGGCGATGGTCTTGACCGCGGCGGTGGCATAGCCCTGATCCCAGTGCTCTTTGGTGATGGTGTAGCCGATGCGGGCCAGACCGTGCGTGCGGGACACGATCTCCAGGGTCACCCAGCCTATACCCCCGCCCCGGTCCTCGTCCTCGATTATGAAGATATAGTCGCGATCGGCCAGGTCGGCCAGCTCTCCGGGATTGCGCGACTGGAGGTATTGGTTAAGCCGCCCCCGGCCCAACGCGGTGATGGGCTGGTGCCGCTGGGCCTCCGGCTGGGACCGCCACAGGACTAGCTGATCCACCCACTCCTCAGTGAGGAGCGTCAGGCGCACACGCTTGTTCGGCTGGGGGGGATGGTCGAACATCTACTGGGTGTATTCACTCATGGATGTGTTAACCGGGCTTATCGACCGTGCGGCCTCACGGGCTCTCTTCACAAAAGCGTCATGCGTCACTCAGCCCCTCCAGCATCGCCGGAGATATCTCCCCCAGGGAGTTCACCACCGCGTGGGCCGGGGGCATATCCTCCAGGGGGACCGTTCCGGTCAGGGCAACCGTCCAGGCGCCGGCTGCCAGGGCCGCCGTGAGACCGTTGATGGAATCCTCCACTACCACCGCTTCGGTTGGTGCCACATCCAGGCGGCGCATCATCTCCAGGTAAGGCTCCGGGTGGGGCTTGAGGTTGGCCGTCATCCCGCCGTAGATCACCTCCTGGAAGTACCGCTTAAGGTCAAGCCTCTGCTCTATCCAGTGAAAGAGGTCGCCCGGCGTGGAGGTGACCAGGCCCAGATGGTAGCGCCCGACAAGCCGCCGGTGCAGCTCCTGGAAGCCCTCGTTAAAGTCCAGCTCGGCATCGAATGCAGACAGGACGTACCGCCGCCCTTTCTGGCGCAGGGTCTCCAGCGGCTCGGTGATGCCGTAGCGGTCCCGAACCAACTGGTAGAACCACTCCTCGCTGATGCCCCGGAAAAGTTTCCAGTCATCCTTCGGAATGGTAACATTGTACTCCCGGAAAAGCCGCTCCTCCGTCTTCTGGTAGAGCGGCTCGGAGTCCACCACCACCCCGTCCATATCGAAGATGACGGCCTTGATCTTGCTCGGCCTGCCCGGCCAGGGCGCAAGACGAGTCATTTCAGGCGGGCTCCATTCTCTACCGGGCCGTCCGGTTGGAGGAGGCGCACCGTACCATCGGGTTGATAGGCCCCCAGGACGAGGACCTGGCTCTCGAACCCTCCAATCCGCTTGGGAGGAAAGTTGACCACGGCGATTACCTGCCGCCCTATCAGGTCCTCGGGCCGGTAGTGGTCGGTGATCCGGGCGCTGGATGTTCGCTCTCCCAGCTCGCCGAAATCGATCTTGAGTTGATAGGCCGGCACGCGGGCTTTTGGTGCCGGGCGGGCCTCAAGGATGGTCCCCACCCGGAGGTCCACCGCCACAAAATCATCAAGGGTGATTTGCTTTTCCATCTTGCTCCCCCGGACCTGGCACAATTTAATGCCTCAAGGGTGGATGATGCCCTGCTCTTTCTTGACCTGGCCCTGATCCCCGGCCGGGCCTGCGATACTAAAGCCGCGTAAGCTCCAACCCGCCGGGAAAGGATGTCGGGGGAAATATGCGTGTTTTCGGTAACGTACCGGATTAATATTCGCCCATGAATTTGAAGACGGTCCTGTTGACCGGCGGGTGCGGATTCCTGGGACAACATCTTGTCCGCGACCTGCTCCGGGAGTTCCCGGAGGTATGCCTGCGGATCATTGATCTGCAGTCCAATCCGTTCGCCCATTTCGATTTCTCTTCCGATAACAGGTTGGATGTGCGTCTGGGGCTTGACATCTGTAATCTGCAAGCAATCCGGGACGCTTTTCAAGGTGTGGAGGTGGTGGTGCACCTCGCCGGTCTGGTATCCCCCTCGCTGAAGGATAAGGCGGCGCTGGAGCGCGTCAATGTGCAGGGGACCCGGAACGTAGTCCGGGCCTCGCGGGAGCATGACGTGTCGCTATTCATCCATATCAGCTCCGTGGCGGGGCTGGGTTATAACAATGATCCCCTGCATCCCGCGGATGAAACCTTCCGGTTCGATTGGACCATCGCCCGGGCGAAAAAGAAATACTACATGCTCACCAAGCACCTGGCCGATCAGGAGGTGGAGGCCTGCCGCCGGGATGGGTTGGCGGCGGTCATTCTGTATCCGGGTCTCATGTTCGGGCCGGGCGACTACCGGAACACTGTGAAGATGATCAGGGCCGTCCAACGGGGCAAAATCCCGGCCATCCCGCCGGGAGGCACCAATGTGGCTGACGTCCGGGACGTGGCCAGAGGGATAGTGGCCGTGCTGAAACACGACCTGCGCGACGGCAACTACCTCCTCTCGGGCTGGAACCTTACGTTCAAGGAGATTTTCCGCACGATTGCCGGAGTAACCGGCGGCAAGGCACCCCGGTTGACCCTGCCGCGAGCTCTCAGGCCGCTGCTGTTCCGGGTATTGCTGGCGGTGGAGTCAATGGCCAGAAGCAGGTTGGGCCTCTCTGCTTCTGAACTCGATTCCTCCTTTCGCTACCGCTATTTTGATAATTCCAGGGCCAGAAGCAGCTTCGGCTGGTCCCCCTCCATCAGCTTTCGACAGACCATTGCCGATACCTATGCCTGGATGAGGGAGAATGACCTCGCTTAAGGACAAAGTGGTTGTCATCACGGGTGCCAGCAGCGGAATTGGCCGGGCCGCCGCCCTGGAATTTGTCCGGAAGGGGGCCCGGGTGGTGCTGGCCGCGCGAAGGCTGGATAAACTCCAGGCCCTCTGCCGGGAGCTCAGCCCCTCTGGCGGCCGGTGCCTGGCTGTCCAGACCGACGTGACCCGGGAGGCCGACGTGGAGCGGCTGTTCCACGCGGCGGAGGAACATTTTGACCGGGTGGACATCCTGGTGAACAACGCTGGCCGGGGTCTCAAAAGCCCGCTGATCGATACCGATATGGATCAGTGGCTGTCCGTTATCCATACCAACCTCACCAGCGTCTATCTGTGCACCAGGATTGCCGCCAGAAACATGGTCAGCGGTAGTGTCAGGGGTCATATCATTACCGTCGCGTCCATGGCCGGCCTGTATTCTGCGCCCGGCTACGCCGCCTACTGCGCTTCCAAACACGGGGTCACCGGTTTCCAGCGGTCGGTGAGATGGGAGCTGCGCAAGCTGGGTATTAAGGCGTCCACCATCTTTCCTTTCCGGGTGGATACCGAGTTCTTCGACATTTACCCCAGAAGGCCCTCCCGGCGGCAAATGCTTTCGACACGCGACATCGCCCGTTACATCGCCGCCATCGCCTCACGGTCCTGGCTTCTGAGAGGATATGTCAGGCTGGTGCTGGTCTTGAAGAGGATCTATTATCTGGTACGGCCAGCTTTCAGGCCAGGATCATCGTAGCGGTGCTGCTTTTCGAACCGGACAGCAAAACCTGTATCCTGACGAAAGCGGCTGGTGCACGTAGTATAATTCCGTACCTGCTTTACCATCGGCGTTGGGCGGCGGCCTTGCTCCTGGTCGTCGGGCTGAGTGGCTGCCGTCAGTCGGCGGTCCCGGTTATTCTTAAGCGGGCAACGGCCACGGATATCATTCAAAAGGTGGCGGAGCACAAGGGCCGGGAGGCGGTCCTGGTCAACTTCTGGGCCACGTGGTGCGCTCCCTGCGTGGAGGAGTTTCCCATGATCGTGGACCTTGGCCGCAGTCACCGTGGTGAGGGCCTGATCGTCTATTTCGTAAGTGTGGACTGGCTGGATCAGACGGAGCAGGTCGCCGCCTTCCTAGAGCGGCACGGGGTGGAAGGCCTGAACTTCATTAAGGACGAGAAGGATAACCCCTTCATCGATGGGATTTCCCGGGAGTGGACCGGGGCCGTGCCTTTTACCATCGTCTATGGCAGGCGGTCCGGGGCGGTTGTGGATCTCTGGGAAGGGAAAGCCCCTCGCGAAAAGTTTGAAGCCGCCATTCAAGCGGCCCTGTTGAACTAACCAACAATAGGAAAAGGAGGGTTGTATGCGACTGTTCATCCGTACGCTGCCCGCTGTGTTCTTGCTGGTTTCCTGCGTCTTCGGTAAGGAGCTGGCGCTGGGTTCCAGCATCCCCCTTGCGGACCTGAAGCTGCAGGATGTGAGTGAGAAAGAGGTAAGCCTGAGTGACGCCAGGGGCGATAGCGGCCTGGTGGTGATCTTCTCCTGCAATACCTGCCCCTGGGTGACTGCCTGGGAGGACCGCTACGTGAAGCTGGCCACGGCCTACCAGCCTAAAGGTGTCGGCTTCGTGGCAGTGAACTCCAATGAGGCCTACCGCGAGAAAAGAGACGGCTACGTCGACATGCAGGCCCAAGCTAAGGAGAAGGGCTACAACTTCTACTACGCGCTGGACCAGGATTCCCGCCTGGCCAGGGCTTTCGGCGCCACCCGGACACCTCACGTGTTCCTGTTTGATTCCAGGGGCAAACTGGTCTACCGGGGCGCCATTGATGATAACTCCAGGCGCCCGGCCAAAGTGGAGGAAGCCTACCTGGCCGATGCCCTGGACGCCTCTCTGGCTGGCGAACCCGTTAAGACGGCCTCCACCAAGGCCCTGGGGTGCACCATCAAGTTCCCCGACTGATTCTCCCGCCTGTTATGCCCCTGCTGTAATCCCCCCGGCCCGGGCTTTGATACGACCCGGCCCGGGGGAAAGGAAGCCCTGGGAGTGGAAGGCAGCCGGGGCCGCGCCCGGGCTGGCCGTCCCGGGGACGGGATTGTCAGCTTGCTCATGGTCGCTTCTCTCGCAACGTCGGCCTATAAACTGCACCTGGATGGGAAACAAATTAGGGCGGGATTTCCGGGGGTATTGCCTATTATATTCTGGCTGGCGGATATAAGGAGCGCCACTACAAACCATGCCAGTGAACCATAGCCGAAAACTGCATCATTACAAGACGTTCGTTCTCGCGACCCTGCTGGCTATTGCTGGGTGGAGCTGCGAGCCGATAGTGACCACCTTCGACGACATTGAGGAGGCTGAGTATTACCAGGCCGCCAATATAGTCACACCTCCCGGGACGGTGGATACCCTGCTGGTCATGACCTGGAACATCAAGTACGGCGGCGGCGACATAGATTTCTGGTGGGCCTGCTACGACGACCGGGTGCTAATGACCGAGGAGGAGGTGCTGGACAACCTGGAACGGGTGGCCGAATACATCAACCGGGTTGACCCGGATATTCTCCTGCTGCAGGAAGTGGACGTGGACTCCAAGCGGGCCGCCTACGTGGACCAGATGCAGTATCTCCTGGATCACACCGCCCTGAACTATGGCGTGTACGCCTCCATGTGGCAGGTGCAGTTTGTACCGTCGGATGGCCTGGGGCGGGCCGACATGGGGCCGGCGATCCTGTCGCGCTGGCCCCTGGACAACGCCGAGCGCATCGGCCTGGCCCTCCGGACCGACCAGGACGCCCTGACGACCTACTTCTACATACGCCGGTGCATGGTCAGGGCCAGGATTCAGCAGCTGAACAATTTATATGTGGTGACTGTGCACACTGCCGCCTGGTCACAGGATGATACCAAGCTGCAGCACATCAACCGGTTCATGGAAGAGCTGGATAGTATCAGCGACGAGGGCGGACTGTTCGTGGCCGGCGGCGACCTTAACACCCTGCCGCCCGGCTCCCACCAGGTGAACGACTTTCCCGACACGAAGTGCGAAGGGGACGACTTTGGGGGCAGTGATTACAGCCGAGAAAAGGGCTGGTTGACAGACCTTTATAATAGCGACTATCACCACGCAATACGCCTGGACGAGTATCAGCAAGCCCTTGACCAGGGTCCCTACTTCACCTACGGTGATAAACCCGGTTCGCTCGGGTTTACCCGCAAGCTGGATTACCTGTTCACTAACCACCCGGACGGATGGGTCCCGGACTCCGACAGCACCCACCAGGATATAGCCACGCCTGGAACCACCCTGTCCGACCACTGCCCGGTTTCCGTCAGGATAAGGCTGCCATGATAACCTTAACCGGGTGCAGGACAAGCCGGTGTATCGCTCTACTCAGCTGCTTGTTGGCCTTTGCCAGTGCAGCCGCAGCCATGGATAACACCCCCTGGTCTGCCGGCACCGCCTGCACCCTCCCCAAGGGGCGCTGGGAAAAAGGGCTGTTCCAGCCTCTGCGCTACGGGCAAACGGAACGCCTGGAATGGGCTACCCATCCCGTGCTCGATCTGGTGATGCCCAACCTGCGGGTCAAAGTAGCCCACCGCAAGTTCAAGGGGTGGAACCTGGCGACGCGGTGGGGCTTCCACTATCCCACACCCCTGCTGCGGCTGGTTAGAAGGTGGGACATCGGCGGATTGATCTCTCCCGATCCCGACATTCCGGATATCCCCCGCATAGTCGCCATACGCGGTGAGCTGCTGGCGAGCAGGCTCCTGAGTCCATCCCTGGGGCTGACGTGCAGGGGCGGAGTGAGTGTGTCGCTGAAAAGTGGCGTACTGGATAAGCGCACAACCATTGACATTCCCTTGGTCTTCCCCCGTATGGCCGCGTATCTCCACGGCTATCAGCTCAACCTGGGGTTGGACATGCTGGTGGACCTCCCCGGCAGATGGAGCGTCCTGGGAGATGCGGAGCTGCTGATGATTCCCGGCGCGGAAGAGTCCTTCGCCTTCGAGCTGGGCAGTTGGCTCATCTGGAGCAGGAGCGAGCGGTTTCGGGTCGTCATCGGGTACCTGCTGACGTATGGGGAATACCCGTATGGACGCCACTGGCAACTGATGCCCTATCCCCTGGCGTTCGGGCCTGGTTTGCGGATGCTGCCCTTTCCAATGATTGACCTGCAATGGGCCCGCCAGCGAAAGGTCAAGAGATAGGCGCACCGCCCCCGCAACGGCTTTGCCTGGCGGTCAACCCCCACGGGGGCCGGAAAAGCGGTCAGGCTGTCCTGCGGCAGGTCAAGCCCGTCTTTGACGCCGCCGGGGTCGATCTCACTATCTTCGAGACCGAGTATGCCGGCCACGCCCGGGAGATTGTCCGGAACCTCGACCTGACGGAAGTGGATGGCTTCTGCGCCATCGGTGGTGACGGCACCATGCACGAGGTAGTCAACGGCCTGCTCTCCCGCCCTGATAAATCGCCCATACCGATTGGCCTGATACCCGCCGGCACCGGGAACTCCTTCCTGCGCTGCTTTGACTGCCTCGATCCCCTGGACGCCGCCCGCAGGATCGTCGCCGGGCGGACCCGACCCATAGACGCCGCCCACGTTACCCTGGGTGAACAAACCCTCTATGCCTTCAACATCGTCGGGTGGGGGCTGGTCACCGACATTCTGATCCGGTCGGAACGGCTCCGCTGGCTGGGGGAGAGTCGCTACACCGTCGCCAGTGCCCTGGAAGTGCTGAAAGGGAAGCGGCGGGCGGCGCGCCTTATCGTGGACGGGCAGGAGACCAGCGACCGATTCATCTTCGTACTGGGGTGCAACACCCAGTATACAGGCAAGGGGATGCTCATGGCCCCCTACGCCGACCTGTCGGACGGCCTCATTGACCTGGTGATCGTGAGAAAGGCTTCCCGGGCGCAGCTCCTCCGACTGCTGCCAAAGGTCTTTGACGGCTCCCACGTCACCTCCCCCCTACTGGAATATGTCCAGGCAAGAGAATTCTCCCTTATCCCCGAGGTGGATGAGACCGTCAACGTGGATGGCGAGCTTCTGGACCGCAGCCCGGTGCATGTGAAGGTGATACTGCACGCCTTCAGGGTTATTCTCTAGGTATGGGGAATCATGACGGGTAACTGGAGTAGCGAGCTGGCGCCATGCCTTCCAACTTCCGCGATGACATCATAGAAATCCTGGAGAAGCAGTTCGCTGACCTGCCCGGCGTTCACTCCGGGATGATCTTCGGCCACCCGGCCTTCAAGGTGGGCAACCGGGTTTTCTGCTTTGCCTGGGAAGACGGCCTGTGCCTGAAGCTGCCAAAGGCCGATTATGAAGCCGCGCTGAAGCTGGAGGAGGCCGAGCCCTTCGCTCCCGGGGGCAGCAGGATGGGTACCTGGGTGGTGATTTCCTTTCCCGAAGCGCCCCAGTACCTGGAGCAGTGGCACTGGGTGGAGCAGGCCCTGGCCTACATCGTCACCGATGAGGCCGCGCCCCCCAAGAAGAAAAGGAAGCGGCGGCAGGCCTGAGATCCGTACCGCTTTCCTCGTATCCAGCGTTTAGATCCCACTATCGCGTGGCGGCGGCACTTCCAGCCCATACTCACCCAGGAACCCCACCAGCCCCGGCAGGCCGGTGTAATGGTGGGCGTGGATGCGCAGTTCCCGGGCAGCGGCTACGTTCTCCGGCTTGTCATCCACAAACAGGGCCTGTTCCGCATCCGTGCCTGCCCGACGCAGGGCCAGCCGGAATATCTCCCGGTCGGGCTTGCGATGCCCCACCTCGTGGGAGCTGATCACGCAGTCCGCCTGCGACATGAAAGGGTAATGAGCCCTCACATAGTCCATATGTACGTGGTTGCTGTTGGACAGGAACCAGACCGCGGTTTGCTTTCTTAAAGCCGGCAAAAGCCTGGCCACAGGGGATTCTTCCTTCAACACTCCCACCCAGATCCGCTCGAAGCGGTCATAGGGTAAAAGGTCATAGACGCCGGTATCCTTGAAGACGGCCGCGTGGTAATCGTGCAGGGTGATTTTCCCCCGCTCCAGGGCGTGGAGAGCCTCTCCCCCCATCCGGTGGTTCAGCCAGTCAGCGGCCAGGCCGGTGGCGCGGGCAATTTCGGCTAGTCCAGCCTGCTCGTCCACGTCCAGCAGGACACCCCCGATGTCGAAGAAAATGGTGGTGATGGAATACTGGCCGGGCAATTCAGGTCATCCGGTCGATTGTCATCCCTTCAAGCCTGCCCGGGCTACGACCGCTGACCGCCAGCCTGAGCCACGTATATCTGCAGCTCACTCTCCTTGCTGAGGAGCGTCCGATCATAATCGCCCCATTTATCCGCGATGCGGAACCCGGCGTTGTGCAGGAGGCGGTCCATGGTGTCGGGAAAGTACATGCGCAGGGTAAAGTTAATCACCAGGAAGTCCTTATCCTCCTCGATGGAATAGTACCAGCGCAGGTGGTTGAGCTTGGTTTCGGGGTCGTAGCTGTTGGTTTCCTCAACCTTGACTGTGGCGCCGGTCTTCGGGTCGGGGTAGACCTTGGCCGGCACCCGCTGTCCTTCCGGGCGGTACAGGAACAGGGGCTCGGGGACGAAGATGTCGATGACGAACCGGGTTCCCTCGTGGCAGTGCTCCCGCACGCAGGCCAGTGCAGCGAGGGCGTTCTCGTCGGTGAGCAGGTGGAGGAAGGCATTAAAGCCGATGAAGATCAGGTCGAAGGTCTCGTCCAGGTGAAAGTCGCGGATATCGCCCTGGACCAGGCGGGCCCGACTTCCGTAGCAGGCCAGTTTGTCGTGGGCGCGCCTGAGAAACGCTGTGGAGATCTCCACTCCGGTGTAGGAGGCCCCGGTCTGCAGGACCGGCAGGGCCAGGCGGCCGGTGCCTGCGGCCAGCTCCAGCACCCGGGGGCCGAATTCCCCGGCCATAGCCTCCCAGAAGGCCAGATCGTCGGTCTTCCACCAGTGTTCGGCGTCATACCGGGCGGCGTCCTGGTAGATGGGCAGGTCAAACTCAGCGCATCGGGCTGCCATGATACCACGAATATAAGCCCCGGAGACAAGGGTGGTGGGATGGCGGCGGGATCGGGGCGCCGTTTTGGGCTATTCTGCCGCAAATTTAAATATTTACATAACTTATATAATAAATTGCCAAAAGATGCCGATACCGGTATTAGAGAGCTAAGGTTTATAACATGATTACGCCGGTTCACAACTTGCAATGGAGCTCCGTCCTCCAGGGAATAGAACCGCCGCCACACCGGCCGTCCCAGGAGAGGGTATCGACCACAGCCGCCAACCGGGGAGGCGATGTGTCCGCCGATCTTTCCCCCTGGGCCGTCCTCCTCTCCGAGGAGGGGTTGGACTTCAGTGCATCATCAGTAGAGACCCTGTCAGGGAGCCTGGACTTCAACCTGGAGTTTACTTCCAGCTCGGTTGAGCGCCTGTCAGTATCGGGCTATTATTCCGAGGAAACCGGGTCGTTGAACCTGTCCTGGCGCTTCACTTTCCAGCAAGAGGTGAGTGTTGAGGGCGGCACCGAGCTGCGCACCTTTGAGGCTGACATCCAGGTCAATATTTCCCAGGTGAATCGCAACACCGTAACCCCCTACGTGCGCAAGGAGGACATCATGTCCCTGCTGCGCCGGCTGTTCAGGGATATCGAAAAAATAGCCGCCGATGAGAACAAGACCCTGGGCGGCGTGGTCCTTGATTACAAGGATTTTCGAGAGATTTTTGCCCTGGACAACGGCAAACTGGCCCACGACCTCATGGCGCTGATCGAGCTGACGATTATACTCGCACGCCTCCAGCAGATGCTGGATAATAAAAAGGAGGTGGTGGTTCTGGCACCCGAGCGGGAGGAAACCAGGGGTGTCACCGTGACGGAGACCAGCATGAGAATGGAGCGCTTTCATCTCGAGATCAGGGATATCACCTCCACGCTCTCCGCTGCCGATAATGCCGGTGAAATACCCGCTGCCACGACCATAGGTGACACGGCGGACCTGGAACCGGCGGCTCCGACCGAAGAAGAGATAGTTTCAGATAGCCCTCCGGTCCCGTAGCTCCGGGCAAATCAACCGAGGATCAACAATTCCCGGGTCGCCTGGTTCAGGGGAACGCCTTCGTCCTTCCCGATAAGGACATCATCTTCG
>CAZULW010000063.1:0-14082 GCA_964621455.1 uncultured bacterium | reverse complement strand
TAGGATCAGTCAGGTCGTCGCTTTCCACCAGCACCGAAAAAAGACCGGTAATACTTGAGTGAGGATTGGTGCCGGCCCGTTCCAGCAGCCGGGGCAGAAGGGCAAACACGGACGGTGTGTATCCCTTGGTGGTAGGCGGTTCGCCCACGGCCAGGCCGATTTCCCGCTGGGCCATGGCTACCCTCGTCAGGGAATCCATCAGCAGCATTACCTCCTGCCTGCGATCCCGGAAGAATTCAGCGATGGCCATGGTTGCCATGGCCGCTTTGACACGAATCTGGGCCGCCTGGTCGGAGGTTGCCACCACCACTACGGAGCGCTTCAACGCCTCTTCACCCAGGTCGCGTTCGATAAACTCCCGCACCTCGCGTCCCCGCTCTCCAACCAGGCCGATCACGTTCACCTCGGCGTCGGTGTGCCGGGCGATCATCCCCAACAGGACGCTCTTGCCGACTCCGCTGCCGGAGAAGATCCCGATGCGTTGGCCCCGCCCGATAGTGAGCAGGCCATCGATGGACCGTATCCCGGTGGAAAATGGTTCAGTGATAATCTTGCGGCTCATGGCCGCGGGCGGCTGGTTGTATACCGACTGGTACCTCTCAGCCTGGATGGGTCCTTTCCCGTCAATGGGCCGTCCCATACCATCAATGATGCGCCCCAGCAGCTGCTGCCCCACCGGAATGGTCAGGGTTTCGGAACTGAGAGTAACCCGGCTGCCGACGGCCACACCCACGGTGGCGTCCAGGGGCATCAGGAGCATTTTGCCATCACGAAAGCCCATCACCTCGGCCCGCATAGGTTTACTACCCTTCACATCGATGGTGCAGAGATCACCCACCGAGCCGTCCGGGCAGGTGGCTTCCACCACCAGGCCCACTACTTCGGTCACCCGACCGTCGATGCGGTAGGGTTCCAGTAGATCCAATTGATCCTGCCGGCGGGCCAGTCTGGGAGCAAGGCGGTCGTTCAACGTCATAACAGCTCACTCTCCAGTATAGCCAGCTGATTGCTGTAACGGCCGTCAATAATATGCTCAGGGGTTTCCACAAGGCACTCACCCGCGGCCAAACTGTCATCGGCCACAAACCGGATTCTGCCCGGGAAGGACTGCCTGAGCTTTTCAGACATCTCCTCAGACTGCACGAAGGCCAGGTTTTCCGGAGAGACGTGAATTACCACGCTCCCTTCGTGAAGCACCTCTTTGAGAAACGATTGGATGGTACCTGCCAAAGCCCCACGCCGAATGGTTTCGGGCAAGGGCGCGGTCAGGATTTTCTCGGAAATGTGGAAGCTCATGCGCAACAGGGGCTCCTCCATGTTGGTCAGGGCCTGGTCGAACTCCCTTTCCAGTCGTTCGGCCAGTTCCCTGAATTGATGCGAATGAGCTTCCAATTCTTTACTGTGTTGTTCATGCTCAGCAGCCAGTCCATCCTGAAATCCCAGGTTATACGATTGTTCACGGGCTTCCTGCAGCTCCCGTTCAAGTTGTTCCACCCGGCTTTGAAGCATCAGCAGCTGGTTGGCCACCTGTTCGGCAACTTTTCTCTCCCGGAGTTCATCAACGGATTCCTCACCGCCGGTCTCCGGTTGCCCCCCAAAGCCCAGAAAGCTGGACACCGGGCGCGGCAGTTTGATCACGCTGGCCGCACTCATTCAACAAGCTCCTCAGCCTCACCGCGGGCAATGGTGATCTCCCCGGTCTCATCCAGCTGCCGGATGATATCCAGGACCTGGGTCTGGGCATCATCAACCTCCGTCACCCGGACAGCACCCAGGAACTCAATTTCATCCTTGAGCATGCCACCCGCGCGTTCCGACATGTTATTGAATATCTTGACTCGCAGGTCTTCACCGGTGGCTTTCAACGACAGGGCCAGGACCTTGGTGTCCACCTCCTTGATGATCTTCTGGATACTGGTATCCGAAAGGGTTATCATGTCCTCGAACAGGAACATGAGGTTGGCGATTTCCACAGCGAGTTCGGGATCCCGCTCTCGCAGGTGATCCAGGATGTTCTTTTCAGCGGCCCGGGTGGCGTTGTTGAGAATCTCAGCCACGGCATACGCGCCGCCTGTACTGCGCATATCAGTGCCAAAGATATCGCCCAACTGCTCCCGCAGTACGTTCTCGATTTCCCTTACCATCTCCGGGGAGGTTTTTTCCATGGTGGCCAGGCGGAATGCAATTTCCGACTGGAGGTCCTCCGAAAGCTGGGAAATGATGGTGGCAGCCTGTTTGGGCTTGAGGTTGGCCAGGATCAGGGCCGCGGTTTGAGGATGCTCGTCCTGCAGGAAACTGAGCAGCTGGGTATCGTCGACGGTCTGCAGGAGAAAAAACGCGCTTACTTCCGTGGAGGCCTCGATGCGTTTGAGTATCTCCTCGGCCTTCCGCGTGCCCCATGCTTTCTCCAGAACCTGCTTAGCGTAATCCAGACCCCCCTGTGAAACGTACTGGCGGGCCATCATCATTTCGTAAAAGTCCCCAATGACCTTCTGAACCTGGTCAGAGGAGACATCTCTCAATTTGGCCAGTTCAATGGAGAGTCGCTCCGCCTCACTCTCGGGTAGATACTTCAACACCGCGGCCGAGGTGGCGACACCCAGGGCAATCAGCAGCACCCCCGCCTTCTCATAGGGTGTCATCTCCTCAGAGCGCTTGCTCTTGGGGGTTTCAATAATCCTTTGGCTCTCTGCTTCGGCCAACACCTCCTGGTCTGTCTTGATTGCTTCTTCGGCCATATCTTATTCCCCTCCGGAGCCAGGCACACCAGAGGTCCAGATGCGAAAGAGTGCGGCGGCGCCTTCAGGATTCTCCTCGATAAACCCGGTTACTTCCCGGGTAATCCGGTCCTGTGCCTCCAACTGCGCCCGGGCCTC
Source organism: uncultured bacterium (assembly GCA_964621455.1). Lineage (GTDB taxonomy): Bacteria > Fidelibacterota > Marinisomatia > SCGC-AAA003-L08 > TS1B11. The sequence goes on along the minus strand of CAZULW010000063.1, from coordinate 11,206 downwards.
GGGTGATAGCTTCTTAAGGAATTCTTCGGTGACCATTTCCATCTCGCCCCGGGCCTCCAGGGCAGGAGGGGCCCCAGGTACCGCTTCAACCTCTACAGGAGCTCCCACCAGCACGCCCACTTTCTTGGGCGGCAACGCCAGGGTCTCGGATATAGTCACCGCAGTAGACCGCAGCATTCTAAACAGGAGGAGCAGAGAGATAAGCACGGCCAACACCAAGGCGCCGTTGGTGGCATAAGCATTCCAGCGAGTCCTGCGATCAACCGATCGGATGGAGGCCAGCTCGGCCAGCTCGTCCCGGCGGTCAAATTGTAGATTCTGTACCGTCACCTGATCGCCCCGGCCCAGGTCAATGCCCAGGGCACTGGACACCAGGTCTTCAATTTGCTGACGCTCCTGTGGGGTACGGGGTATGTAGACCGGCTGCTCCTCGCTGCCGCCAGGGCTGATATCATACGAGCCATCCACCAGCACAGCCACAGTCAAGCGCCGCAGATCGCCCGAGCTGGCCACAAAGTGCTCCACGGTTTTGTCCAGCTCGTAATTGGTGACCGTTTGCTCGATGCTGCGGCTGGCGGTATCCGTCCCCGTATATTGTTCCACGTTACGCTCTTCGCTCAGCACGGCAGCCTCATCGGTGCCATAGAACTCCGTGGTTCGCTCCAACTGCTCGAAATTAAGGTCGGCGGACACCTTCACGATGGAACGTCCGGGGCCGAGTACATCATCGAGCAGCTCCTGGGCTTTCCTTTGCAGGCTCTCTTCCACTGAACGTCTGATTTCCCAGTTCCGGCTCCCGATGGGTGCCTCCTCACCCGCGCGAATTACGTCCGTGAGGAGCTCCCCGGTGGCATCCACAATGGAAACGTTCCCCACCTGTAAATCCGGGACACTGCTGGCAACCATCGCGGCGATACCATTGATCCGTTTGGGTGTGAGAAATGCACCGGGCTCCAGGTGGAGGACCACAGAGGCTGAAGCCAGGTTCCCTTCCTCAAAAAACTTCCTCTCGGGGATTACCAGATGAACCCGGCTCAGCCGCACCTCCTCCATCTGGTTGATGGTTCGGACAAGCTCCCCCTCCAGTGCCCGCTGGTAGTTCACCCGCTGCATGAAGGTGGTCATCCCCATCCGTTGTTCGTCGAAGAGCTCAAACCCGGTCACCGAGCCGGTGGCCACGCCTTCCGCGGCAAAGGTGAGCCGATATTCCGACACCATGTTGGCAGGGACGTAGACGGTCGTGCCGCCGGCGGCGAGACGGTAGGGAACCCCGTCGTCACGGAGGGTATTTACGATCTCATTGGCATCTTCCGGCGCCAGATCACTGTACAGCAACGCATATTCGGGCCGGTTGGCCCACAAGGATAGAACAATGAGCGCGCTGACCACACCTATTAAAATGGTAAACAACGCCACACGCTGTCCGACGCTGAACTGCCGAAGGAATGTCCTGATCTGCTGCAATAGTGGCGGCATGGTGTTTTTCTCCGCTCCCTATGAGATTAGATGTTCATGCGGTTGATTTCCTGGTAGGCTTCCAGCATCTTGTTCCGAATCTCTAACATCAATTGGAAGCTGATACTGGCCTCTTCCAAAGCAATCATGGCAGTATGAAGGTCTTCCGATTCTCCCATGACGACCTTGCCAACTTTCTCGTTTGCGTAGGCCTGCTTGTCATTCACCGAATCCAGCAATTCCCTGAGCTGGTCGCTGAACCGCACATCTCCGACTTTACCCTTCTGTTCCTGAGGGCTCGCGGGCTCCGTGAGGCCTTTGGGATCAATGCGCATTGGATTTTCTGGAATCTTCATTTTACCCTCTCATATCTAGAAAATTTCCGAGTACCGCCGGTTTAGACGGCAGGCGTCCATACAATGATAAATCCATCCCTTCCTGGCCATTGAAAAAGAGGTTTAAAATTTCCTTTTCGCCTGAAGTTAAAATGCTGGAACTGTCCCCGGCCTGGTTCACCTGGGCCAGCCCGGGGATTTGCTCAGAAGTCGCCGTCCGCTCCGACGGGTATCCCAACTGGCCCGCTGCCAGCTCCGCGGGCTGGGGCAACGGCGCCTGCGGCTGCTGCTGACCACCCCCAAGAAGCGCCTGTGAGAGACCCTGCAGCAGTGTATTGTGGATCTCCATGCGTCGATTAGAGCTCCATAGTTCGCTTCGCCACCTGCTTGGCGGCATTAAGTACCGTGGTGTTGGCCTCATACGACCGGGTGGCGGTAATCAGGTCCATCATCTCCTGTACCACGTTGATGTCCGGCGTGCGGATGTACCCCTGGGCATTGGCCTTGGGGTGGGTCGGGTCGTAGATCATCCGCTCATTGGGATGTACAATGGTTTTCGTCTCCGGCCAGGGCTCGCCGTACCAGCGAGCGCGCTCACTGATCCCTGGTAGATGGGAAGGACTCGTCCGCCTCAGGCGCAGACCCTTTTCGCGCAAAAAGGACCGGAATGGCTCCTTCCGCGACCGCGGGTCCACCGATTTCCGCTGATAGAGCGGCTCACCGTCCGCCGCCACCTGGTTGGCGTTGGAAATATTCTCAGAAACGGTTTCCAGCCGGGTTAACTCATCAGTCAATCCCCGGGCCACATGGCTGAAGACAGTAAATAAGCCTTGAATTTTCATCCTGTTACTTCCCTCAATAATCACCGGATGCGGCCGGTAATGGCCCGCGTCAGGTCCTCGAATTTCCGGCGCATCACTCGTGTGGAAAAATCATATCTGATCTGATTCTGGGCCAGATCGGTCATCTCGCGGGTAATCTCAACGGGCCCCCGCTCCCACTCCGGCGCTAGTTCCCCGGCGGCATCCGGGACGATATGACGGGGACTGGTAGCCCGAAGGCTTGTCCCGCGTTGGGCATCCGACAACTCATCCAGGAAACGGGTGGGCTTCCGTTCGTAGTCGACGACGTTGAGGTTCGCAACATTCTCAGAAATGTTGCGGTGATGCCGCATGAGCAGATCCAGCGAACGCTTCAACAGGGCCGCAGGCTGATTGTTGAAGATTCTCATAACAGATAGTCCTCCTGGGTCATTCTACCCGGAAATGCAACAAGAGTCGTGCCAAACACGGTGCCGATCGCTTTCTCGGTAGGGTATGTGGAGCGGCTGGTGGACATCAACAGGGACATGACCGCTGCTTCTTGGTGTGGGGAGAAAAGTTTCCTGGTCGCAAGGCAATTTTTTCCGCTCCCGTTGCCGGTGACCTGAGGGTGAGGTACGCCTGGCGGGAGCGAACCGCAAATCGCTGCTGCGGCCCCCCGGAAGACAGTCGTCGGGAGTGGCATGCACACCGGATTATTTAGATGGGGAGCTTTCAAGGCCATACAGCTTCAGTTTGTTGCGCAGTGTTTTTACCGAGATGACCAGGATGCGGGCTGCCTGGGTCCGGTTCTGTCTGGTCTTCTCCAGGGTGGCCAGGATAGCCTGCTTTTCCACTTCCGCCAGAGTACTGCCGCCGTCGAAGGTGAGTCCTCCCTGATCCCGGTAATCACCCTCACCCGGGAAAAAATGCTCGATCTCCAACTTGGGCGAAGACTCGGAAAAAAGGATCGCCCGTTCGGTGTTGTTCATCAGCTCGCGGATGTTGCCCCGCCATTTATAACGCTCCAGGTAGCGAAAAGCATCGGTTGAGATTTCCTTCTTCGGCTGATTATACTTCTTGCAAAAGTGGGCCACAAAATGCTCCAGCAGAAGAGGGATGTCGCCGGGGCGCTCCCGCAGCGGAGGCACAAATATGGGTACCACGTTCAGCCGATAGAACAGGTCCTCGCGAAATGTCCCCTTCCTCACCATCTCGTCGATGTTTTGGTTGGAGGTGGCCACGATGCGCACATTCACATCGATGGGCTTGTGGCTGCCTACCTTGTTGAAGCTCTGCTCTTGCAGGACCCTCAGGAGCTTAGCCTGCAGGCCGAGGGGGATTTCGCTGATCTCATCCAGAAGCAGCGTCCCCCCGTCGGACTCCTCAAAGATGCCGCGGGTGGTTTTGCTGGCCCCCGTGAAAGCCCCCTGGACATGACCGAACAGGGTGCTTTCCATGAGATTTTCAGGAATGGCGGCACAGTTAAGCTGCATGAACGGCCTGTCGGCCCGGTCACTGCGCTTATGCACGGCAGTGGCTACCAGTTCCTTGCCCGTGCCGCTCTCCCCCTGGATGAAGACGGGGGCATCGCTGCGGCTCACCATGTCCACGATTTCCAGGACATTAAATAACTGGGGACTCTGACCTACCATCTCTGTGCGCACTTCCTGGGCTTTAATCTTTTCTTTAAGGTCACGGTTTTCCTTCCTGAGCGTATTCAGTTCGAAAAACCGCTTCAGCCGGGACTCGATCTCCGTAATGGAGAACGGCTTGGTGAGGTAATCAAAGGCACCGTCTTTCATGGCCTTCACGGCCGTTTCAACCGTGCCGTAGGCGGTGATGATGATCACCCCTATCGGTTCATCGAGCCGATTTACGTCCTTGAGAAGTTCAAGGCCATCCTTCTTGGGCATTTTCAGGTCGGTCAACACCAGGTCCGGCGGTGAGGACTTGATTTTCGCCAACGCTTCTTCCCCATCCTCGGCCAGCCCAACACGGTACCCCTTACCCTCAAGGGTCTCCTTCAAGAAAAGCCGGATATAGTTGTCGTCATCAACAACGAGAATACGATGGGATTCGGTGTCTTGTTTCTTCACAAGCCGTTGCCTCCATGAACATTCGTAGCCGTCATCCACCCTCGACGCTCCCATCCCGGAACCGGCGGGGTTCTCATACGGGAATGCATCTCCGCTTCCCACTTTCCCGAAGGGTTAGACGGGAAGTGTAAGGCCAACCTCCACTCCCTGCCCATCGCTGCCCTTTTCCGAAGGGTTCCATGGGAAGACCTCGGCCCGGCCACCCAGTGTCTCCACTATGCGGCGTACACGCACCAACCCCAAGCCCAGGTGACCTGACTTGGTGGTAAAGAACGGCACCCACCAGTTCGACCCGTCGGAGTCAGCCAGTCCCGGACCGCGATCCCGGACGGCAATAGTGGCCTCCTCTCCATCATGTCGCAGTTCGATCTGAATATCGCCGTCATCGGGTTGGGCCAGGGCCTCTACCGCGTTGTCCAACACCTGTTCCAGGGCCAGCCTCAGGAGCTCGGGATCGGTCACCACTTGCAGCGTTTTTGAGCCCGCCACCAGGTCAATGAGGCTCGGTGGCAGCGACTTGTGCGAGAGGTATTCCGCCAGGAAGCGCTGCAGAAAGGGAAATAAGTCAACCTTGATCCAGTGCGGCTCCATGGTCTCGTGAAAAACGGTACCCAGGGCGGAGGCCAGCAGGCCCAGGCGCTCGATTCCGCTGCGAATGATGTTGAGTTTATTGCTCTCCTGGGGATCCAGATGCTGCACTTGCATCAACAGTTCGGCAAATCCCTGCATGGAGGTCAGGGGAGTGCGAATTTCGTGGACCAGGGTGCCGGTAAGGTTCTTCAGGATCCGATCCTCCACCTCCCGCAAATGGTCCAGTTCCAGCTCCTGGGCCACCAGCAGCAGCAGCCGGCCCTTCTCGATGGGATTATCCAGGTAGATGCAATCGTAGACTCCCGCGGAGCTCCCGCTTTTTTTCTTGATCTCGACGCCGCCATGGCTGACAGCTTCATCAATGAGTTTCTGCAGGGTGTTCACCGCGTTGGGGGCGAGGACTTCCTTCAGAGAGGTAGCTTCCTCCAGGCCAAAATCTCTCTGGGCCTCTCCATTGGCGGACACCACCTCAAGGTCTTTATTTATCACCAGGGATGCCTTAGTTAAACCACCTACCAAAGTACCGATGAGATAGAGGGGGGCCAGGTTGGGCAGTGCCAGACTGGTGGGGGCCGGCGCCAGCTCCCAGGTCTCTGCCCCCGGCAAGAGCAGCTCCTGTTCCAGTTGGTGGTAAGCCGACTGGACTCCGGCGGCGGCCATGCGGAACTGTTGGATGAGGTCATCCAGGGAGGCTTGTTGATCGAGCTTATTGACCACTGGTGTGCGGTTATTCTCCTTCCTGGTCAGCCGCCTCCTGGGAACCGGCCTGCTCTTCGTCGGGAGATTCAGATGGCGTAGGACCTATTTGCCGCTCGTAGCTGGCGATAGCGCCAGAATCACTCCCCGGCATCTTGCCCGGATAGCGGACATAGGGTGCGGTGTGCGGGGTAACCTCCTCCGCTTTGGCCTTCTCCCCTTCTCCTTCCTCGGACTCCGGGGGATGGGCCAACCGCTCCAGCCCGGCTTGCAGTTCCGCAACGGTCTGCTTCAGCTCCCGGTTCTCCCGAATCAGAGCCAGCTCCCGGCGTGCCCGTTCAATGCCCATAGACAGCTGCTCGATCCGGAACGGCTTGACCAGATAGTCATAGGCTTCGTTTTTGAGCCCTTCAACAGCCTCACTCAGAGTTGGATAGCCCGTCATGAGGATAACGATGAGGTCCGGAGCTCGCTGCCGCAACAACCTGGCCAGCTCCACGCCATCTATACCAGACATACCGAGGGCCACCAGGGCAACGGTTGTGGGATGATCGCGAAAAACCTCCAGTGCCTTGGCGGAAGTCTCAGCGGCGAAGACATTCCAGCCCCTGTCCTGGAGTTGGAGCTTTAGCGTTTTCAGGACTACCTCGTCGACATCGACGATAAGAATCGACTGCGGGGTACCAGGCTGCTGAGGCTTCTCAACCATTCTTAGTCTTGGCGGCAAGTTGCTGGTGGGTGTATTGATGGATCTCTTCAACCAGGCGGGCCCAGACCATTGTTAAAAATTCAGCTGTGTCCATGGTATCGTGCGGCCAGGCTGCCGAAGCATGAAACAGCTCCGCCACGCCATCCGTCTTGATACTGTCCAGCTCTGACTTGCGGAACTCTTCGGCCATAGCCATGCAGGCAACCTCCGACTGCACCTGGTTGGCACCGGGAAATAGCGCAAGCGCCGTATCAGCTGCAAGCCAGTGGAATTGGGCCTCGGGCTCATGTCGGAGGAGCATTTCTGAACAGAGCTGGTGAAAGGATGCCATCTCCTCCTGAGCGGCCAGGGACCTGGGAGTGACGAACCGCAACAGGTTGACTCCTATAGGCCCATCATACGCTTTAGAAGCGGCAATCCGCTGCCTTAAAATCCTCTGCGCCTCAGAATACCAGGAGGTCTGGTCCTGCAGTTGCTTCCCGACGGATTGGAAAACCTGTGGTGCAAGCTGGACGGCAACAATTTGCAGGAGCTTGCTCTGATCTTCCGAAAGCGCCGCCATGCCCTCGGTAAGGAATACCACCAGGAATCCCAATAGACGCTCATGGTAGCGAAAAGGCACGAAAAATATGCCTTGAAGGGACTCGTCCGGGGTAGATAGTTCCTCCGGCAGCCGGGATGTCTTGCCGTTGGCCTCCAGGAGGGTGGGTTCTTCCGAAGAGACTATGGTCTCCAGAGATTCCCAGGAGTAAGCGGCTACCCGTTCAGCCAGAGCTGACTCTTCGGGGAAATTGACCTTGCCGACGTTGTAGCGCTTCTCCTCATCTTTCAGCAATATACAACTGTGGGTCATGCCCAACCCGATAGACAGGGTGTCCAGCACAAATTCCATGGTGATCGCCCAGTCGTCGGTATCGTAGAGGAAACGGGTAACCTCATAAAGGGTGGAAATGTCATCGAGCATCTTGCTGACGCGCGCCTGGAGGACTTCGTTTTCCCGCTTGAGGCGCTGCGCCGTCAGAGCCCGATCCACCACCTGACTCAGCTCGCGCAAATCAAAGGGCTTATTCAGGTAGGAATAGACATCAAGGCTGACCGATTCGATAGCTGAATCCAGGGTGGCATAGCCTGTCAGGACGATCACCTGGGTGTCAGTGTCCTTGTCACATACTGCCCTGGCCAGGTCTATACCGGAGACACCGGACATTCGCAAGTCGGTAAGGACCAGATCAAAGTCCTCATTCCGAACGGCCTCAAGCGCCTTGGTGGAATCTACCAGGCCCACCACCTGGTACCCACTATCCCTCAGGTGCTGGGAAATGGCTTCGACAATAAATTTTTCATCATCAACCACCAGGATGGTTGCTGCCATGCTCATCCTCCTGATAACCGTTGCTCAAATGCGAGGTCGGGGTGTCCCGGGGGATCCCCTTTGCTATGTGCCTGTCTCCCTGTTGTCACGTCTTTTTTACCAGGGCCTGGTGCAGCGGCCCAAAGGTCAGCCTGTCCCCGGCCCTGAAGAAAATCAGGTTGTGCCGTTCCTTATTCATTTCAAGGGTTGTGTCGCCTATAGTCACGGACACCTTGGGGTAAATGGTATCATGGATTCGGATAGTCTCAGCCTCGTGCTTCTCTTCATCAGGAGTCTCGGCCTCGTTTTTCAGCTCCGTCTCCTTGGTACTGTGTCCGCGGCGTTGGCCTAGCAGGACGCTTTCCTTTCTTTCCAGGTCTGCTAGCCGCTCCTCCTTATCTTCAGGCATATCTCCCATACGTTTTTTCAAGAGCCTGAGAAAGGCGAGGCGTTTTTGAACATGGGCCAGTTCCATGCGGTTACGCCGCTGATCATTACGGAGCTCGTATCGGGCCCGGGAGATATTTTGCGGCGCGGTATAACCGACTTTCAGTTCCGTGGCGATGCGGCCCTCCGAGCCCACGCTGCGAACCTCAATTCTTTTCGCGGCGAAGATGGTGCCCCCCCGAACGATACCTTCATTGGTAGCAGCCGTTATATAGCGTCCAGCAGTGACAGCGCTGTTGATGATGTGGCGTTCGGCCTCAACGTCCAACTTGGCCCCTACGGTAGCGTCCCGGATAAACCCGGCTACAATATTACACCCCGCCAGGACTTTGGCCCGGCCCTGGCCGAGGATGCCATCGCGCACAATGACGCTGCCCCTGCGGGAATAGACATTTGCACCTTCAATATTGCTGCCGATAAAAATATCCCCGAGGGCTTCCACCCTGAACCCCGAGCGCACATCCTTCTCAATGTGCACCGAACCGTTGATTTTAATGTCACCCGTCTGACCGTCTACATTCCCCTCGATATGCTTAATATCCAATACCGACACCTTATCCCCTGTCCAGACGGCGATACCGGACCTGTCGGCGCGCAGGGTCAACCCATCCCTGGAGAGAGAGGTGCCCCCACCACTGGGTATAGAAATGTCATTGCCGGGTACGATAATGGACTCACCGCAAACATTAATCCCGGCTTCTCCCTCCGCGGCCGGCAGCTTGGAAAGGATCTGCTGCCCCTTCTTAACACGCGCAAATAAATACAGCTCGCGACCGGGCTCGGCGACCCTCTCGGTAATATCTCTTGGGGATGCCTCAGCCTCGGAATTTTCGTGCCAGAACAGCCTGGAGCCGCCACCTTCCACTGGTGGCTTCCCCCTGGCAAAGACTACCGGCTTACCTTTGATCTGTTCCTGGACAAGATTCTCCACTGCGCTATCATCTATACCGTACCTCACCCCTGCGCTTTCAATCGCGAGGTAAACCTGTGTGAGGGAGGGTAAGTCGGCGACTTCCTCAGGTACGAAGAGGGCCGCGGCGTATCCCTCCTCCAGTATCCGAATATCAATTGGGCCGTTGCCGCCTGTGCTCTGCTCTTGATCCTCCAGCCACTCGCTCACTGTTCCTCACCGTACTCAAAACGAACCTCATGGGTCGCGCCACATCCGCAAGTCATCCGCAACCCAACGATAGTGTCATCCTCAATGAGAGGCGTGATCTCCACACTCTCAGGTTCCGGTTCCGGTTCCAGCGTAATATGGGGGGTGATCTTGACAGGCTCTCCCCGGAGCACATTACCGCTCTTGATGATGCGGCGATGGCCTAGCTTGGATGTCGCATGCGCCGGCAGAGACTCCTCCCGCCAGGGTGTGAACTCAGTCTGCCCGGAGGGATGACGGTCCTCTAAGGCGGAACTATCATCCATCTTAACAGGCACCAATTCTTCGGAAGGATGCTCCGGGGAATCGGTGTCCAGCTCAGAATGGGGCTTTTCCATCTTCCATTAACCGATTACTTTCCGGTTCCACACATGCCAAAACACAAGATGGCATGCCAGCCATATACGGTTGCGAAACCTGTGCGTCAGCAAAATCAATCTGCCTCCTGATCTGCATCTGGTCTAAAACTGTCACCCTTGGAATGCGCAAACCCTATGCCATTTCAATGGCGAACAACCGTTCACCTCCCCAGTTCCTCTACGATATCACGCTGAGGAACGGCAAAAGAACCACTGCATTATAGTATCTTTGCCAGCAACTAGGCAATATTTTCCTACCTTTATTTCGGTCTCCTTTTTCCACTTCCCCCCGCTCCCTGCCCCGCCATAGGCGGGGCTCTTTGCGGGAAAGGCAGGGGGTCCCGCTGGACGCTATAGAGCTGAGGGAAGAGGAGTGATTTCGGTGCTTCCACCAGTATAGCGCTGCCCCCAGCCGCACCTGCAGTGCTGGTACTCTCCAGGAAATGAACTCACCGTTTGGATATACAGGACTTCCCCCGAAAAATTTTCTCTTTAGCATATAACATATTAATCCAAATAGAGATATAGAAATTGATAAGTGGAGCTGGCTGTTATCAGGAAATGTAATTAGTGCGGATTCAACCCACCCCCCTTCCCGACGCTGCGGTCGGGAGGCCCCTCCCTTGCAAGCCTGTCCCGCTCCCAGTCCCGCTGCAAGCGGGGCAGAAAGCGGGGGAAGGGGCGACTGAGGGGTGGATTAACTAAAAGCCATCCAGAATAGTAGAAACCGTTTGCCGAGCCGCAGGCTTCCCTTCCGGAAAGGCATCCCTTTCCCGCAGGGATCCCTTCGGGACGGCAAAGTCCTGGGCTGATATGATGTTACGAAGCATTAATAACCGCTTCAGCGGTTTTATAACCGCGGATGTATAAGTAGGGGCACAGCGCGCTGTGCCCCTTAATTTCACCTGATTATTTCGGGGGAACTCCTGTTGGATATGCCATAAACGCCGATTTACCGTAACTTCGACTAGTAGGAAATATGAGCTGCTGAACTAACAACTGCACCAACTCAAATAAGGAAAGTCTTCTATGAACTCAGCAACCGATGATCCAGCGCCCCTTTACAACGAACAAAAACGAGGGGTTGACCTCCTTCACGATCCCAGACTGAACAAAGGCACGGCCTTTACCCCTGAAGAACGGGACGAGCTGGGCCTGCGCGGACTGCTGCCACCCAAGTATATCCTGATCGAGGAACAGCTGGA
>CAZULW010000062.1:0-14662 GCA_964621455.1 uncultured bacterium | reverse complement strand
CGTGGTCCACGTGACCAATCGTCCCGACGTTCACGTGCGGCTTGCTGCGTACAAATTTTTCCTTCGCCATGTGTCAGTCCCTTTCTCTATTAGGTTAGGACACCACTTTGCCCTGGACGCGTTCCATAATGCGATCCCTTACCGGCTCAGGCACCTGCATGTAGCGGGAAAACTCCATGGTAAAAATAGCCCGACCCTGGGTGAGAGAGCGCAGGTCCGTGGCATACCCGAACATTTCCACCAAGGGTACCTCCACCCGGACCACCTGGGCATCTTTGCGTTTTTCCATTCCTTTGATATGTCCCCGCCGGCTGGTGAGGTCCCCCATCACATCACCGAGATAATCGTCCATTACCACCACTTCCACATCCATGTGGGGTTCCAACAGCACGGGGTCAGCCTTGCGGACCGCTTCCTGGACCGCCATGGACCCTGCGATCTTGAAAGCCACTTCCGACGAGTCTACCTCATGATAGGAACCGTCATAAAGCTCAACGATAATATCTTCCACGGAATATCCCGCCAGGACTCCGTTCTTCAGCGCCTCCTGTATCCCTTGATCAATCGACGGGATATACTCCTTCGGTATTACCCCGCCTGTAATTTGATTTACAAACTGGTAGCCCTTACCGGCTTCATGCGGTTTGACCCGAATGAGGCAGTGACCGTACTGCCCATGACCGCCGCTCTGGCGGACAAACTTCCCTTCAGCCTCAGCCTCAGTGGTGATGCTCTCTTTATAGGCCACCTGGGGAGCGCCGATATTGGCACGAACCTTGAACTCCCGCTTAAGACGGTCGATAATGATTTCCAGGTGGAGCTCACCCATCCCCGCGATGATGGTCTGACCGGTCTCTTCATCGGTGCTGATCTGGAAGGTGGGGTCTTCTTCAGCCAGCTTGCCCAGCCCTTCGGACATGGCATCGCTGTCAGCCTTGGAGGCCGGCTCCACTGCCACCTTGATAACCGGCTCAGGAAAGTTCATCCGTTCGAGAACAATGGGAGATTTCTCATCAGTGAGGGTGTCTCCGGTACGGGTATTCTTGAGCCCGACAATGGCGGCTATCTCACCGGTGGACACCATGTGGCGTTCTTCCCGCTTGGCAGCATGCATGAGCATAAGGCGCCCTACCCGCTCACGCTTGCCAGTATTGGCATTCAGGATATAATCGCCAGTTTTGACCTGTCCCGAGTAGACCCTGAAAAAGGTGAGCCGTCCGACGTAGGGGTCGGTCATGATCTTGAATGCCAGGGCACTGAACGGCGCGTCATCGGTCGGTTCCCGCTCGACCGGCTTACGGGAAACGACATCATAGCCCAAGACTGCACCCACCTCACTAGGTGAGGGGAGGTAGTCCACCACGGCGTCGAGCAGCCGCTGAACCCCCTTGTTCTTAAAGGCCGCGCCACAGAGGGTGGGCACCATAGTGCCGTCAATGCACGCTTTGCGGATGGCCAGTTTGAATTCCTCACCGGTGATCGTCACACCAGCCAGGTATTTGTCCATCAGGCGCTCGTCGTAGGAGGCGATCTCCTCCAGAAGTTGACGCCGCCACTTCTCCGCCTCCTCTTGCATGTCATTGGGAATGTCACTGTATTCGAAGTGCCGGCCATATTCATCCACATAAAGGATGGCCCGCATGTTGACCAAATCAACCAGGCCGGTGTAGAGGTCTCCGGCACCGATAGGCAGTACTATTGGCACCGGATTGGCCACCAGACGTTCCTTCATCATGTTCAGCACGTTATAGAAATCTGCGCCGGTGCGATCCATTTTGTTCACAAAAGCGATCCGGGGGACCCGATACCGGTCAGCCTGGCGCCACACGGTTTCCGATTGGGGCTCCACGCCACCCACAGCGCAGAAAACAGCGATGGCACCATCGAGGACGCGCAGAGAGCGCTCCACCTCCACGGTAAAGTCGACATGGCCGGGGGTATCGATGATGTTGATGCGGTGGCCGTTCCAGAAGCAGGTGGTGGCAGCCGAGGTAATGGTTATGCCCCGCTCTTTCTCCTGATCCATCCAATCCATGGTGGCCGCCCCATCGTGGACCTCACCCATCCGATGAACCCTTCCCGTGTAGTAAAGGATGCGCTCGGTAGTGGTGGTCTTACCGGCATCGATGTGGGCCATGATCCCGATGTTGCGAACGTGTTCTAGAGCTACTTTCTCCATGAGGTCATTGAAAAATGTCTAGCTGATAATGTTTATCTGAAGTGAGCGAAGGCCTTGTTGGCCTCGGCCATCCGGTGGGAGTCTTCCCGTTTCCTGTACGCCCCGCCATCGTTGTTGGCGGCGGCGATGAGCTCGGTGGCCAGGCGGTCGGCCATGGTGCGCCCTTTGCGCTGGCGGGCGAACTGGATGATCCAGCGCATAGCCAGTGCCTGCCGTCTCCGGGTACTTACCTCCATGGGTACCTGATAGGTAGAGCCGCCGATGCGCTTCGACTTGACCTCCAGCATGGGCCCCACATTCTCCAGGGCTTTCTTGAAAATGTCTACTCCGTCGGTTTTGACCTGTTTCTTGATCGTGTGCATCGCCCTGAAAAATATGGCCTCAGCCACCGATTTCTTGCCCCGCTGCATCAGGTTGTTGATGAACCTGGCCACCATTACGTCGTTGTAAACAGGGTCCGGTGTCAGTCCTCTACGTTCCGGTCGGCGTCGTCTGGACATAATCAGATCTTAGTCTTCTTGGCTCCGTAGCGGGAACGACTGGTCATGCGATCTTCCACCCCGGCCGTATCCAGCACGCCGCGGATGATGTGGTAGCGGACACCAGGCAAGTCCTTCACGCGCCCGCCTTCTATCAGCACAATGGAGTGCTCCTGGAGGTTGTGCCCCTCGCCCGGGATGTAAGCCGTCACTTCCACGGCATTGGTCAGACGCACGCGGGCCACCTTCCGCAGGCCGGAGTTGGGCTTTTTGGGCGTCGTGGTGTACACCCTGGTACATACACCCCGCTTCTGGGGGTTTCCGCGCAGGGCGGGTGCGGACTTGCGTTTGACCTCACGTTTCCGTCCCTTGCGGACTAGCTGATTTACCGTTGGCACTGTTCCTCCAGCAATTGCAATAGATTATAGCCTAAAAATTAGGTCGATAACATCCTTAATGTCAACGACCTTCGAGCACTATTCAGATATTACCCCGAAGTCGAGGTTAGGCGGCGCTAGGCGTTAACGATGGGCTCCGATGCAGCCGGAACCTCTTCCTCCATTTGCTCTACGGACTCAGGATCCGGGTTTGCCACCAGGATATCGTGGAAATGGGCCAATCCTGTACCGGCAGGTATCAGTCGACCCATCACAATATTCTCCTTCAGACCGCGGAGGTAGTCGGTCTTCCCCTCTACCGCTGCGTCAGTCAGCACCCGGGTGGTTTCCTGGAATGAGGCGGCGGAGATGAAACTTTCCGTATTCAGCGACGCCCTGGTGATACCCAACAGGAGCGGCTGGAAAGTGGCCGGCTTAGCCGCCCGGGTCTTGGCAGGTGTCTTGCCATCAACCTTCAAAACCTTGTTGATGGCATTGACCTCCGCCTTTGGATAGGCCTTCCCCTCTTCCAGCTCCGAACCACCGGCGTTGGTGATCACAACCTTCCGCTTGAGCTCACGGTTGATGCCGTTGATCACGAAGCGATTGAGGCGGTCACCTCTGAGGACACCGGCATCGCCCGGATCGTTGATGCGTACCTTCTGCATCATCTGGCGCACAATCACCTCGATGTGCTTGTCATTAATTCGCACGCCCTGGAGGCGGTAGACCTCCTGAATCTCGTTCACCAGATACTCTTGAACCTTGGCTGCCCCCCCGATCTGGAGAATATCCTGTGGCGCCACAGATCCGTCGCACAGGCGGTCCCCAGCCCGAACAAAATCCCCTTCATGCACAATCACGTGCTTCCCGTAAGGGATGTTATACTTCATCTTTGAATCGTCGGTGCTTTCAACCACAATCTCCCGGATTCCACGACGGGTTCGACCGAACTTTACGTACCCGTCAATCTCAGTGACCACCGCCGGATTGGAAGGCTGGCGAGCCTCAAAGAGTTCCGCCACCCGCGGCAAACCGCCGGTGATATCCCTGGCCTTGCCAATTTCACGAGAGATCTTCACCAGAATCTGACCCGCTTCCACCCGCTCGTGGTCTTTCACCATCAGGGTCGACTTTATCGGTAGAACCGACCCACCACCAGTAATTATCTGGTCCTCGTCTATGATCTCGATGTGGGGGCTGAGATTCCGGTTCTTGGACTCCACGATCACTATCATCTTCTTGCCGCCCTCCACGGCTTCCTCTACAAAAGTCTCGCCCTCGATCATATCCATAAAGCGGACCCTGCCGCTGCGGCGGGCGAGAATTACGTCGATGTAGGGATCCCAGGCAAAAAGGGTGTCGCCGATCTCAACATCCTGACCCTCTACCACCATGACTCTGGCGCCATACGGAATCGCGAAAGTGGAAAGGACACGCTTGTTCTCATCCACGATTTCGATCTTGCCGTTACGAACCAGGGCTATCCGATAAACCTTGCCATTTTCCTCCGCCTCGGCAAAATCAAAGTTCTCGGAGAATCGAATCGTACCCACCCTCTTGGCATACATTTCCGACTGTTCAATGACACGGGCCGCCGTACCACCAATGTGGAAGGTCCGCAGCGTCAGCTGGGTTCCCGGTTCCCCGATGGATTGGGCGGCTATGATGCCCACCGCATCCCCGATGTTCACCCTTCGCCCGGTGGCCAGGTTGATCCCGTAGCACATCTGGCACAGGCCGTATTCCACATCGCACATCAGGACCGAACGAATCCGCACCCCTTCCACGCCCGCATCCGAAACCTTCTTGCTCAGGGGGCGGTCCACCAGGCTCCCGGCCTGGGCCAGAACTTCCCCGCTGTCGGGATGGATGACATCTTCCAGAATAACGCGCCCAATAATGCGATCCTCCAGTGGCTCTATAATTTCCTCACCGTCCTTTAAATCAGTGGCAGTCAGCCCCTGGATCGTGCCGCAGTCATTTATGGTGATGACTACATCCTGGGCCACATCCACCAGCCGGCGCGTGAGGTACCCGGCGTCTGCCGTCTTGAGGGCGGTGTCGGCCAAACCTTTCCGAGCACCGTGAGTGGATATGAAGTACTCCAACATCGAGAGCCCTTCCTTGAAGTTGGACTTGATGGGGTTCTCGATGATCTCGTCTTTGGTACCCAAAAGGCTCTTCTGAGGCTTGGCCATCAGCCCACGCATACCGGCCAGCTGTTTGATCTGGTCCTGACTGCCGCGGGCCCCGGAATCGGCCATCATATAAACCGGGTTGAAGCCCTCACGGTCCTCCTCCAAGCGCCTCATCATGCTCCCGGCCACGGCATTGGTGGCATGGGTCCAGATATCGATGATCTTGTTGTACCGCTCGCCCTCGGTAAGAATCTGGCGGTCGAACTTGCGCTGGATATCCCTTACCTCTTTGGCGGCGTCATCAATAATGCGATGCTTCTCTTCGGGAATAAGAATATCTGAGAGGGCAATGGAGACACCACTCCGCGTGGCAAACTCGAAGCCCATGTCTTTCAGGCGGTCTAGAAAGGCCACGGTTTGGTAATTACCCAGTTGCTGGAAGCTCTCACCGACGATGCGCTCCAGGCTCTTTTTTGTGATCATCTCATCAAAATAGCCCAACTCCCGCGGCACGATGGAGTTGAAAACGATCCGCCCCACCGTGGTGTCCTTATACCACTTCCCGTTCAATCGCAAGTTCACGATGGCGTGGAGGTCCACCTCGCCGTTTTCCCACGCCAGGCGGGCCTCGTCAAAGGAATAGAAACTCTTGCCTTCGCCCTTGGCCCCCTTGCGGCTGCGCGTCAGATAGTAGAATCCGAGCACCATATCCTGAGATGGGATAGCGATGGGATTACCGTGCGCGGGACTGAGAATGTTGTGGCTGGAAAGCATGAGGACCCAGGCCTCCATCTGGGCCTGGGCCGATAGAGGAACGTGCACGGCCATCTGGTCGCCGTCAAAATCGGCATTGAAAGCGGCACACACCAGTGGATGCAGCCTGATAGCCCGGCCGTCAACCAGTACCGGCTGGAAAGCCTGGATACCCAGGCGGTGCAGCGTAGGGGCTCGATTGAGGAGCACCGGGTGGTCCCGGACCACATATTCCAGGACCTTCAGGACTTGCGGTATTTTCTGCTCGACCATTATCTTGGCGCCGCGGGGGGTCTTGGCATAGCCCCTGAGCATGAGTTCCCGGATAACGATGGGCTTGAACAGTTCCATTCCTATCTCTTTGGGCAGACCGCACTGGTGCAGCTGGAGTTCCGGCCCCACCACGATTACCGAACGGCCGGAGTAGTCTACCCGTTTGCCCAGCAGGTTCTGCCGGAAGCGGCCCTGTTTACCACGGAGCATATCACTAAGTGATTTGAGCGGCCGCCGGGTGCCGCTGCGTACAGCCGTCCCGCGCCGGGCATTATCAAACAGGCTGTCCACCGCTTCCTGGAGCATGCGCTTCTCATTGCGCAGGATCACGTCCGGCGCCTTGATCTCCAGCAGCTGCTTCAAGCGGTTGTTGCGGATAATGATCCGGCGATAAAGGTCATTAAGATCGGAAGCTGCGAAGCGCCCCCCCTCCAGGGGTACCAGCGGCCGCAGCTCCGGTGGGATTACCGGCAGGGCGGTGAGAATCATCCACTCGGGTTTGTTGGGCACTGACCGCTCCTCCCGCGGATCGAACATCTTCAACACCCTGAGCCGCTTCAGAGCGTCTTCGGCCTTTTGCGTGGAACGTGACTCGTTAGCCACCTTCGTCAGTTTGTCAATCTGAGCAGGGATATCCAGACGCCGCAGCATATCCCGAATTGCCTCCCCGCCCATGGCGGTCCGGAAATAGTTCCCCTCTTCACGCTCTTCCTCGGAAACGGACTCGGGGCCGAACTCCATATCCAGGGCCACGTACTCATCTTCATCGATGAGATCCCCAAACTCTTTGCCCGAAAGGCCCGGATGGAGAGCAACATATTTTTCGTAATAAATGACCTGCTCCAACTCCTTGGTGGAGTAGCCCAGAAGGTAGCTGAGCTTGCTGGGAATAGACTTAAGGTACCAGATATGGGCCACCGGCACAGCCATGGTAATATGACCCATACGCTCGCGGCGCACTTTTTTACGGGTTACCTCCACGCCGCAGCGGTCACAGATGATGCCGCGATATCTGATGCGTTTGTACTTCCCACAATGGCATTCCCAGTCTTTGACCGGCCCGAAAATCCGCTCACAAAAAAGGCCATCCTTTTCCGGCTTATAAGAGCGGTAGTTGATGGTCTCCGGCTTGAGAACCTCACCATAGGACTGGTTAAGGATCATCTCCGGGCTCATCAGACTAAGCGTGATGGACTTGATGTCCTGCTTTGAATCTGACTGTGTCGGTTTAACGTAAACCAAGGTAACCCCCTAGTTAGTCTAAGGTTATGTTCAGACCAAGCCCTTGAAGTTCTTTAAGCAGCACATTGAAGGACTCAGGCATGCCGGGCTCCGGGGTGTTATCACCCTTTACGAGCATATTGTATAACTTGGACCGGCCCTCCACATCGTCAGATTTGACGGTCAGAAGCTCCTGCAAGGTGTAGGCGGCGCCGTAGGCTTCCAGGGCCCAGACCTCCATTTCGCCGAAGCGCTGGCCCCCAAACTGGGCTTTCCCTCCCAGAGGTTGCTGGGTGATCAGCGAGTAGGGGCCGGTGGATCGGGCGTGCATCTTGTCATCCACCTGGTGACTTAGTTTCATCATGTAAATGACCCCCACGGTGACGGGATTTTCTGTGCGCTCTCCGGTGCGCCCATCCCTGAGGTACACCTTGCCATCGGAAGGCAGTCCAGCCGCTACCATCTCTCGCTGCACCTCCTCGAGGCTGGCACCGTTAAAAACCGGGGACGAATACCATTTGTTAAGCCTGAAACCGGCCCAGCCAAGCATGGTCTCATACAACTGGCCTACGTTCATCCGGGAGGGCACACCCAGGGGGTTGAGCACAATATCCACTGGCGTCCCATCCTCCAGGAAGGGCATATCTTCCTCGGGGACGATCACCGATACTATGCCTTTATTTCCATGGCGGCCGGCCATCTTGTCACCCACGGATATTTTGCGCTTGTTGGCGATATAGGCCTTGACCAACTTGATAACGCCAGGCTGGAGCTCGTCACCGATGCGGATCTTGAAAATGTCCCTCTCCAGCTCGTCCTCAAGATCCCTCAATGCCTTCTTATGGCCTTCCAGGACCTGCAACAGCTTCCCCCAAACCCTGGCATTATCCACCCATTGGGACTTGAGGCTGAGGCGGTCGAAGTCCAGGCCTGACGCCTTGGCATCGGTGAGCTTGGTCTTGGCCTTGATGAGTGTGCGATTGGTGCCCAGATCGCGAATGCCGCCGGAAAGCTGGCCGATCATCAGCTTCTTGATCAGTTCATTCCGTTTCTCCAGGAGAGCAATGCGCTCTTTCTTTGCCCGGGATTGAAGTTCTTCGATCTGCTGCTTGTCCTCCACACGGCTGTGCGAACTTTTACGCTCGAACAACTGGGTTTTGATAACCGTTCCTCTGATCCCGGGATCACATCGCTTGGAGGTGTCTTTCACATCGCCGGCTTTCTCACCGAATATAGCCCGGAGCAACTTCTCTTCCGGCGTGGGATCGGTTTCCCCTTTCGGTGTCACTTTTCCGATCAGAATATCGCCCGGTTTGATCTCAGCCCCAACGCGGATGACCCCGTTTTCACTCAGGTTCTTGGTCGCCTCCTCGCTGACATTGGGGATTTCGTTGGTAAGCTCCTCAGCGCCCCGCTTGGTATCCCTTACCTCCAGCTCGGACATCTTGATGTGAATCGAAGTCAGGATGTCCTCTTTTAATAGGCGCTCATTAATGACGATAGCATCCTCAAAGTTGTACCCCCGCCAGGGCATGAAGGCCACCAGCAAGTTGCGGCCCAGGGCCAGCTCACCCTGATCGGTCGCACAACCGTCGGCCAGCAGGGCTCTCTTCTTTACTTTTTGTGCCGGATGAACCAGGGGCTTCTGGTTGATGCATGTATCCTGATTGGTGCGCAGAAACTTGTAGAGGGAATAGGTCCGCAGGTTCTCCTCATCCTGGAGGAGCACATCCTCTTCCTTGGTGCGGGTTCGGATAGTGATGTGATCGGCTTCCACCGACTCCACCACTCCATCCACGTCGGAGTAAATAGCCGCCCGGGAGTCCTGGGCTACCCGTGACTCGACACCGGTACCCACGATCGGCATCTCCGGCTTGAGCAGGGGCACGCTCTGGCGCTGCATATTAGACCCCATGAGGGCCCGATTTGCATCGTCGTGCTCCAGGAAAGGAATCAAAGACGCAGCCACCGATACGATCTGGTTGGGCGCCACGTCCATATAATCAACCAGATCAGGTGTCACAAGGGGAAAACTGTCCCCTTTGCGGGTAAGCACCCGGTCGGACACAAACTTGCCGTCCCTGACGGACTCGTTGGCCTGAGCGATGTGGACCCGATCCTCGTCATCGGCGGAGAGGTATTCCACATTGCCGGTGATCTTATAATCGCCGTCGGAATGGTCCAGCTTGCGATAAGGCGACTCAATAAAGCCCAGGTTGTTAACTATGGCGTGGGTGGCCAGAGAGCTGATGAGACCAATATTGGGGCCTTCGGGCGTTTCAATGGGACACAGGCGGCCATAGTGGGTATAGTGAACGTCACGGACCTCAAACCCGGCCCGCTCCCTGGTGAGGCCGCCGGGCCCCAGGGACGATATGCGCCGCTTGTGAGTGATTTCCGAGAGTGGATTGGTCTGATCCATGAACTGAGACAGCTGGCTGGTGCCGAAGAAAGCATTGAGGACCGAGGTGACAATCCGGGAGTTGATCAGGTCCTGGGGGGTGAGACTTTCGGCTTCCCGGGTGCTCATTCGCTCCCTGATAGTGCGCTGCATGCGACTGAGAGCGATGGAGAACTGGTTGGAGAGCTGCTCACCCACAGTCCGGACACGACGATTTCCAAGATGATCAATATCGTCAGGGCCTCGTTCACCTTTGCGCATTTCAATCAGGTAGCGGAGGGCCTCTATGAAATCATCCCGAATCAATACGGGCGTTTCGACGGGGGCGTGGAGGTTGAACTTTTTATTGATACGATAGCGCCCGACCTGCCCCAGGTCATACTTCTTCGGGGAGAAGAACATACGCTCCACGAATTTCTGGGCCACATCGATGCTGGGAGCCTCACCGGCCCGGAGGTCGCGATAGAACCGGGCCAGGGCTTCTTCCTGATTCGTGGTGGGGTCCTTCTTCAATGTATTCAGAACCATTTCCACTTCCAGGTCCTTATCCCGGCATAAAACCGATACCGCCGGCACGCCGGACTTTTTCAGCAGGGTATGATCCTCCTTGGTCAACTCTTTCCCGGCTTCGGCAACCACCTCACCCGTCTCGGTGTTCACCACGTCAGCGGCCAGCACACACCCGGCCAGCTTGGCGACAGTGGTTTTTCTCAGATGCAGATCCTCAATCAGGCCAAAGGCCCGAAAGATATCTTCATTGGAGGCATACCCGATAGCCCGCAGCAGCAGGGTAGCGGGGAATTTCCGCCGCCGGTCAATGATAGCGTAGAGGCAGTCGTAGATATCGGTGGTAAAGTCTACCCAGGAGCCCCGGAAGGGGATAATCCGCGCCTGGTAAATGCTGGTGCCGTTGGGATGCTTGCTTTCCTCAAAGAAGACACCTGGGGAGCGCTGAAGCTGACTGACGATAATCCGCTCCGCGCCGTTGATGATAAAGGTCCCCCGGTCGGTCATGTAAGGGATATTGCCGAAGAAGACGTCCTGTTCGATACTTTGGGCATAGACCGACTTGTCCTCTTCGTCGGTGATGTGGAGGATCAGCCGAACCCGCAGGGGAACGGTGTAACTGACCCTGCGGTCCAGACACTCCCTGACCGTGTATTTGGGCTTCCCGAGGTAGTAACTGACATATTCCAGGACATAGTTGCCGTGACTGTCTTCGACGGGGAACATGCCGCGGAATACTTCCTCCAGCCCTTTGACTTCCCGCTTATCCTGGGAAACCTCTTTCTGAAGAAATTCTTCATAGGAAGAGGTCTGGATCGCCAGCAGATCAGGTATATCTGCAGCCGTACTGATATGGGTAAAGGAATACCGCTTCAGAGCGGGTTTCGCAGTTACAGGCAAAGCAAGCCCTCCTTCCGTAGACCACGTCTACCGTGACGGTTAACTATTAGAGGAAAAACAGGATTCCGCGTCAACTGGCTACTTCAGCTCGACGGTTGCGCCAGCCTCCTCGAGCTTGGACTTGATGCTTTCAGCCTCATCCTTGGAGACCCCCCCCTTCACGTTGCTGGGGGCGCTGTCAACCAGCTCCTTCGCATCTTTCAGACCAAGGTCGGTAATCTCGCGAACCACTTTGATCACATTGATTTTCTTATCACCAATCTCGGCCAGTACCACGTTGAACTCACTTTTTTCCTCAACTACGGGTGCGGCCGGACCAGCGGCGGGACCGGCGGCGGCCACTGCTACCGGCGCGACAGCTGTCACCCCGAACTTATCCTCAATGTCCTTGATTAAGGCCGCCACCTCCAGCATGTTCGCCGATTCCAGGTATCCCAACACATCTTCACGCGTAATCGCAGCCATTTAAAATTGTTCCTCCTTATTCACGATTCATGAAGTTTTTTGTCCCTTGAGATTCGAAAGCACCTGCACCAGCTTCGTCATGACGCCAGCCAGTGTTGAAGCCAGGCGCGAAACAGGCTGCTGCATAGCCGATACCAACTGACCCATCAGGACTTCCTTGGGCGGCAGGTTGGCCAGTTCCCGGGCCTGGGTGGCCGGCAACGGCTGCCCTTCAAGAATGAGACCCGTTATCATGGGGACGTCCTGATTGTCCCTGCTGAAGGCCCGAAGAACCCTGGCAGGTGCGGCGGGATCATCGGAGGCGAAGGCCAGCGCCGTCTGCCCCTGAAGGAAATCCCTGATCTCGCCGACGCCAGCCTCCCGCGCTGCAAGGATGGAAAGGCTCTTTTTCACTACCGTAAACTCAATATTTTCCGCCCGTAATCTGGCCCTGAGCTCCGTGGCCTTGGGCGCCGACAAGCCCTGATAGTCAGCAAAATAAATCGCCGCGGCAGAGCGCATTCTGGCACTCAGATCTTCGACTGCGGCAATCTTATGCGGCGCAGGCATACCTTGCTAATGACCCTTACACAAAGGCTGACTTTTCCAGCTTAATTCCGGGACCCATGGTAGTCGAAAGGGTCAGCTTTTTCAGATAGGTTCCCTTTACCGCCGCGGGTCTGGCCCGCAGGACCGCCTCCACGAGAGTGGTCAGATTATCCGCGAGCTGTTCCGCCGGGAAAGAGAGCTTGCCTACGGCGGCATGAACGATGCCGAACTTGTCCACCCGAAACTCAATTTTGCCAGCCTTGAGCTCCTTCACCGTTTTGGCAATCTCGTTAGTGACGGTACCAGCCTTAGGGCTGGGCATGAGTTTGCGGGGACCCAGAATGGATCCGAGCTTGCCCACATCCCGCATCATCTCCGGAGCAGTTACCACCGCATCGAACTCCAACCATCCCCCTTTTACCTTTTCGATCAGCTCTTCCGCGCCGGCATAGTCAGCGCCGGCTTCCTGGGCCTCCATCACCTGCTCCCCTTTAGCGAATACCAATACCCGCACCGACCTGCCAGTGCCGTGAGGCAGGCTTACCGTCCCCCGCACCATCTGGTCGGCATGGCGGGGATCAACCCCCAGGTTAACGGCCAGCTCTACGCTCTGGTCGAACCTGGTCTGGACGCCGTCTTTAAGCAGTTGGAGGGCTTCCCCAATCTCATACTCTCTGGTACGGTCGATCTTTTCAAGAGCGGCCCGATAAGCTTTACTGCGCTTCACCGGCTAGCTTTCCACCAAGATACCCATACTGCGGGCCGTGCCGGCGATCATCTTCACGGCCGCCTCTTCGCTCCCGGCGTTCAGGTCCGGCATTTTGATCCGGGCAATTTCCCGGACTTGCTGCTGGGTCACCGTGCCCACCTTATCCCGGTTGGGCTCCCCTGAGCCTTTCTCAACCTTTGCTGCCTTGAGCAAAAGAACAGAAGTGGGAGGCGTTTTAGTGATGAAAATGAACGATCGGTCAGCATAGACCGTGACCTCCACCGGGATGATCATCCCTGCCTGCTTCTGGGTTTGGGCGTTGTAGGCTTTGCAGAACTCCATGATATTCACGCCGTGCTGCCCCAGAGCGGGCCCTACCGGCGGCGCCGGTGAGGCCTGGCCGGCAGGCAGTTGCAACTTGATAAAACCAATGACTTTCTTAGCCACCTGAACAATCCGTAAAGCAGCTACCGCCGAGGCATGCCCTGAGCCATGCCCTGAGCATGGGCGAAGGGGAAGCCGAAGGGGCGCAGAGCACGCAGAGATTATATTTCATAAACACCATTGACCAATCTTTTAATCCCATCTCCGCGTGCTTGGTGCACTCTCCGGTTATTTCTCCAACTCCACCTGTAAAAAATCCAGTTCCACGGAAGTGGGCCGCCCGAAAATGGAAACCGTCACTTTTACCTTCTGCTTGTCATCGTTGACCTCTTCCACAAAGCCGGTGAAATCCACAAAGGGGCCGTCAATCACCTTGATGGGATCACCTACCCGGTACTTGCGAGCCATGACCTCTCGGCCCTCCTTTCCCTGGACCTCCCCCAGGATACGGCTGACCTCATTATCCCGCAGGGGAACCGGCTCACTCTTAGGTCCAACGAAGCTGATTATCCCCGGGACTTCCTCAATGAGATAACGTACCTCTTTGGTGAGGCGCAGACTGACAAGTACATACCCGGGGAAAAAGACCTTATTGCGAACGCGCTTCTTCCCCTCCCGCATCTCCACCACATTTTCCGAAGGGACCAGAACATCTCCAATCTGATCCTGCAGTCCCGCTTCCTCAGCCTCGTACAAGAGCGCCTCCCGGGCCTTTTTCTCCTTCCCGGAGATCACCCGGAGCGAATACCATTCCATCTCGGCAGGGACTTTACTGTAAGCTGCCATGACGATTACAGAATCAGGGATACCACCCGTGATAGACTGAAGTCAACCATGAACAGAAATATCACCAGTATTAAAGACAGAATCAGCACCACCGTCGTAGAGCCACGTAGCTCGCTCATGGTTGGCCACGAGACTTTTTTCATCTCGAACTCAACTCCTTTTAGAAACTCCTGAATCCGCTTAATCATTTAAAGGTGATGGTCTCCCGCGGGAATTTACGAACCCGCCTACCCACCAATCTAACGAGCAGGTGAGGCAGGAATCGAACCCGCAACCGCCGGTTTTGGAGACCGGTGCTCTACCAATTGAGCTACTCACCTACGAAAACAGAGCTACTTGGTTTCCCGATGGACGGTGTGGCCCCGGCACCACCGGCAGTACTTGCTAAACTCCAGGCGGTCGGGGTGCGTCCGTCGATTCTTGGTTGTGGTGTATCTGGAACGCTTGCAGTCAACGCACTCCAGAATTACCAGGTCGCGCTTGCTGTTGCCCATAGCGGTGCGATTACGCGATCACCTCGGTCACCACGCCGGCACCGACGGTATGGCCCCCCTCACGG
>CAZULW010000061.1:0-14928 GCA_964621455.1 uncultured bacterium | reverse complement strand
AGGCACCGCTGGCGCACACTCTCCTGGATGTTGCCCGTGATGATAATCACGGGGATAGCGGCGCCCGGCTCGCGTAGCGATTCCAGCAGTTCCAGGCCGCCCATGTCAGGCATCAGTAGGTCGGTCAGGATACAGTCGGGCTTCCGGGCCGCGATTTTCTCAAGTCCGGCCCGGCCGTTCTCGGCCTCTTCGGTCTCATAGCCCGCATCGCGAACCAGGCTGTGGATGACCCCACGCTGGAATGCTGAATCGTCAATTATAAGAACCAAAGCCATTCGTTCGTTTCCCCCAGGTTTGTAAAAACGGCCCTTCAGGTGCAGGAGCTATCTGATACGCCCTTTCGCTACTCCTCAGATTCGTGCTCTTTCAATTGGGAAGATATGTGTTTCTCGTAGCATTCGCTGCAGGCCAGTTCTATGTTATTTTAAAGCCAACCTTGGAGTCCAGTATGTCCCCTGGACGGCGCGGCAGTGGGAATAAGGGTATGCGATGGCCTCAGAAAGGGGCACGATGATGCCGGTCCCTTCGCCGGCGGCGGGCGCGGATGATGCGGAAGACGATGGCGGCTGCGATAATACCCATGACGTAATAGATTGCCATCTGTGTTGACAGGTCGTGTGGCTCCATGGTGCCCAAGCATACGAATAGCAGACCGCTGTGGCAACCTTTCTTATCCTGACCCACCGACTTCTGGCTCCGTAAGAGGAGTTCCCCCGAAAATTAGACTCTTGAGTTTATAACCTTTTGATTTAGCGAGAGATATGGAGGCTGACAAGTGGAGAAGGCTTTTTTCCCGGCCTGAGCCGGAGGCTTCCCTTTGGGATAGGGCTCCTTTTGCTACCTCACCCCCTTTCCCCCTCTCCGTCGAACGGAGAGGGGGCATCCCGACCGCAGTGTCGGGAAGGGGGTGAGGTTAAAAGCGGCACAGAGCCTCACGATTAGCCGTTGGGAAAAGAAGGGTTGATTATTTCGGGGGAACTCCCCGCTCCGTAAGGGTTGATTCCTCGACTGAACGGTGATAAAATCTTGGGCCGGATATGGCTCGCCCTGGTGGATGGCAACGGACAAATCGCTACCTTACGTTGGAAAGACCTATGAGAAAAACCACGCTTCTCCTCCTATCACTGCTGCCCGCCCTGGCTTTTGGCCAGATTGAGCTGGGTCCCTTCGTCTTCCTCGACGGCAGCAGAGCCACCCATGTCACCGGTAACCTGGGCCTTGCCGGTGCTTTCGCGGTGGGGCTAGCCCGGGAAGCGCCCGCGCCCAGGGTCCTGGAGTTCATGAATTTTATCCCCGGTTATGCCATAAAATACACCGTCGCCTACAGTGGTGATCTGCTCATTCATGGGTCTATGATAACCCGGGCACGGTATCAGCCTCGGCGGAAAATAATCGGTGTTTTCGGCATCGGTATCGGGGCAAAGATTGGCAAGAATTTCAAGCCGTACCCGAATCTGGTACTGGGGGTGGACTACCTTCTCAACGACAAATACGTCATAACAACGGCCCTGGAAGGCGGGGGCCTGCTCACCATCGGCTTCGGCCTGCACAAGGGCTACGGGTGGTGAATTATCTTTCCGCCCTGCTCACCCTTCCTTATCAGTAGCCATCCCGACCTAGTCCTGGGTTTTTAAAACGATAATTCCGGTAGCGCACCGAGGCCAGCGTGAAGGCGCCAATTGCCAGCAACAGCAGCAGGTCGAGCCGCAACGGGCCGATCATGGAGGGTATCAGGTTCAGCAGGGACGCCAGAAACAGCAGGAGTCCAACGGCCGCCGCGATAATCACTTCAGGGCCGGGAGGGCGGCGTGAGAAGATACCCGCAAGGACCAAAGGCCCCACCAGCGACGTTCCAGCAAAACTGACACGTGCCAGCAGCACCAGCTCATCGCTGCTGAAAATGGAAAAGACCATGGCGGCGAGGCCAAAAAACAGGATCGCAATTCTGGTAAAAAGGAGAATCCTCTGTTCGTCGCCGGACAGCAGGGAACGCAGCTCCGAACCTAGAGCGAAAATCTGAGAATCGGCGGTAGAGATGGCCGCGGCCAGGAGACCGATCACGGCTGCTGCTGCGATGATATCCGTCTGCTCAAAGAGCAGCACACCCGCCAGGAAATCACGCGTCGGGGCGCCCGCATAGTGGATAGCCCCGTACATGCCGATAGCCACCGTCGGTAAGAGGATCAGCATCGTAAAGCCCCCCAGGGCTACCGCCTTTCGCTGCATGAGTTTAGTACTACGCATGATCACGAGGCGGGTGGTCACCTGGGGCTGGGTAACCGGGATCATTACGATGGCAAAAAACGAGGCAATCAGAAACTGGAGAGTAAAAAGTCCCAGCGGTCCGGGCGTAGAGAGCAGCGCTTCATTGGTGGCCTGAACCTGCCTGAACATGGACCCGACCCCGCCAAAGTGACGGATACAGCCGATGGCGATGATCCAGATTACAGTCAGCAGGATCGTTCCCTGCAGGACATCGCTGTAGATAATGGCGCGTAGGCCGCCGATTTCGCTGTAGAGAAGCATGATGATGACAATCCCGATAGACCAGCCCCAGGCGGGCAGGGCCTCCGGGAACACGGCACTTAAGAAAATGGCTATGCCGCGGATTTGAATTGCCACGTACGGCACCAGGAAGAGAAAGACGGCGGCGAAGTAGGCGTATCCGGCCCACCGGTTATCGTAGCAGGAAATCATCAGCCCCGCCATGCCGCGAAATCCCTTTTCAGCAGCCCGGCGGCGGAGATGAAGTCCAAACCACACGATCAGAAAGAACATCGCTCCATCGGAGATTGCGAGAAATATCCAGGCGCCAACGCCGTGGTTCCGGAAGAAGTCGGGCATGCCCATCAGGGTAAATGTGCTGAAGAGCGTAGCCGCAAAGGTCATCAGGCCGAGCAGCATGCCAATATTGGATCCAGCCAGGATGTAGTCATCCGCGCCCCGGGTCTTCCGCAGGGAACTGAATCCGAAAAAAGCCAGCATGGCCAGCCAGAGAGCGCCAAGTATCCCTAACCAGGTAGTCATTTGTCTTCTCCCCTATCCATGTTGCTCTCACTATAGATGCGAGTTCCGATAAACGTTAGCAATACCAGGCCGATATAGATCAAAATCCCGGTCCATAAGGTGCGCGGCATGCCGGCGACCAGCGGCATAAAACGACCCGAGGGAATCACTAGGGGAGTGAACGTAAGGACGCAGAACACCACAGCGCCTAAATAGCAAAGTCTCCAGTAAAGGGGTCTTTTGTTTTTCATGTTATTACTCCTATTAACCGGCTTATCCTCAAACCGTGAATTTATCCTTCCGGCCCATGACCTACGATTAATCATTCACATGGCAAAGCCGACAGTTAAGATGTTCCGGCCCTATGTCACCATAGTTTTTTACTGATTGGCATGTATGAAATTTTGTGGGGGGGGGGCTTCAGAGCCTTGAAGCTGCCTACAGTCGCGGCACCGTGAGGCCTCCTTCGACCATGATCACCTGCCCGGTTGAATAGGCCAGATCTCCTCGCACGAGTGCGGCGACCACTTTTCCAACGTCCTCAGGTTCACCCCATCGCGCCTGCAACGTGAGACCTTCAGCAATCAGTTTATCGTATTTCTCCTTCACGGGAGCGGTCATGTCCGTGCGGATAATGCCGGGTTGCACCTCGTAGACGGGGATATCGAATTCGCTCAGCCGCACCGCCCACAGTCGGCTCGCCATGCTCAGACCGGCCTTGGAAATGCAATACTCGCCTCGACTCGGTGATGCGACTGTCGAGGATATCGAGGTGATATTGATGATGCAGCCGGAAAACCCGGGCGAGGTATTCTTCTGCTCAATCATCCAGTTTGCGGCTGCCTGGGTAAGGAAATAGGGGCCCTGCAGGTTGATGCGTATCAGTCGCTCGAAACTCTCCTCGGTAGCCGCCAGAATATCCTTACGCTCTTTAGGCGCAACGCCCGCGTTGTTGATCAGGACGTTGAGTCGGCCGAACGCTTCGCGCACCTGCCCCAGCATCCGCCTGCGGGCCTGTGGATCGCTGACGTCAGCCCGGCAATAGATGACCTCGCTGCCCATATCCCTGAGGCCCTGCAGCGCCTCGGTGACATCGCTTTCATCCCGGATATCGTCTATTGCCAGATCGTATCCCTCCCGGGCCAGGCACCTGGCTATGCCGTATCCGATCCCGCGGGTCCCGCCGGTTACCAATGCGGTTTTTTTCATGGATTACGACTTTCGCAGATGGTTGTAACTATCATCATTTTTTATCACTCACCATATAGATGACGGCTTCGCCATCGATACATACGGTGCCGTCCTGTTTTAGGCACTGGACCTTTAATGTCACAATAGGTTTGTCTTCCCGCTTATCGACTACTTCCGCGCTGGCCGTAATGGTATCGCCGATAAAGACCGGCGCTTTCATGTCGAAGCTATAGTTCAGGGAGACTCCCCCCGGTGTCGTCAGCTTGCTGGTACAGTACTGGACCATGGAAGCCGTCAGGAAACCGTGTGCGATGCGCCTGCCGAATGGCGTCGTTTTTGCATACTCTTTGTCAACGTGGATACGGTTAAAATCACCCGTGATACCGGCAAACAGGTAGATGTCACTTTCGCCGATGGTTTTGGTAAAAAAAGCCTTCTGCCCGATGGCTAGATCGGACATATGCTTTTCTTTCATTTCATTTTCCATTGGTCTCTCCATACTAAAGAATTAAGGTTATTCATACCCAACGTTGCACAATGAGCGCTCTGATTTATTTTCACTAGACCGCACTTCGACAAGCTCAGTGCGACGTCGTCCTGAGCCTGTCGAAGGACATTTGGCGCAATAGTCATGCCATATGCTTCTCACGATTGATAAATCAGAGCGCCCATTGAATCCACTATTAGTTACCATGGCAGCGATCACGTAATTCCATGTACCTAACACAATAATAATACAATATGTTACACATTAAGTTAGTATTGCTTTCGTTACGAAATACGCATGAATATAAGGACTACACTTCCAATTCAGGAATACTTTCCCATGCCTGGTTCTCCCACGCTGCGAGCCCTTTTTCCGCCAGCTGCACGCCCCTGGCCCCTGATAACAAATCATAAGGGAAAGGTGTTTCTTTCACTACATGTTGAAGGAACAACTCCCACTCCGCCTTAAATGCATTCTCATATTTTTTATGGTCAGGGACCGGTATCCAGCTATCCATAAAGTCTATTGGACTTTCGATATCCGGATTCCAGACCGGCTTTGGTGTACTGCTATAGGGCTGGACCCAGCATTTCCGCAAGCCGGCAACGGCAGAGCCCTCAGTGCCATCCACCTGGACGGTCAGCAGATCGTCGCGGCGTATACGGGTGGCCCAATCGGAATTAAACTGCGCAATCGCACCTGACTCCAGTCTGAAAGTGGCGTAGGCCGCATCCTCAGCCGTGCAGGCATAGGGGTTTCCACGTTCATCCCAGCGCTTTTTGATGTGGGTGGCGCCAACGCACGATACAGCCACAACCTTGCCAAAGAGATTTTCCAGCATGTAGCTCCAGTGGGGGAACATATCCAGGATGATCCCGCCGCCCTCCTCCTTGCGGTAGTTCCAGGAGGGTCGCTGGGCGCTGATACGATCCCCCTCGAAAACCCAGTAGCCGAACTCACCCCGGACAGACAGGATTTCCCCAAAATAGCCGCTGTCTGCGAGCAGTTTCAGATTCAGGAAACCGGGCAGCCAGAGCTTGTCATGAACAACACCGTGTTTCACTCCGGCATCACGTGCCAGCTGATAAACCTCGCAGGCCTCCCTGGTGGTTAAAGCCGTGGGTTTTTCGCAGTAGATATGCTTGCCGGCCTCGATGGCTTTTTTTAACGCTGCTGCCCGGCGATCGGTAGTCTGGGCATCGAAATAAATTATGTTATGGGGGTCACTTAGAGTGGCATCAAGGTCAACCGTCCACTTCTCAACGCCGGACATTCCGGCTCGTTCTTCAAGCTTGACCGGGTTGCGCCCGACGAGAACTGGATCAGGCATGATGACCTCATCTTCACTGACCTTCACACCCCCCTGCTTGATGATCTCGACAATAGATCGCATCAGGTGCTGATTGGTCCCCATCCGGCCGGTGACACCATTCATAATTATGCCGACCAGATGCACTTTTATCTTGTTATTCATTTTTTTCAACCCATACTGAAGATTAATTGATCTGGTTGAATTCTAGCCCGTTAATTATCTGGCAATCCCCATTATATATAAGCAAGTGTTGCCTAAGTATTTTCGGGATATGCTTTTATAATCTGCTCCAGGAACTGGTCTTGATTTCTTTCCCAATAGATATTGGAGAATATTTCAACTTCATTATACCCGGCGAATCCGCTTTCCTCCATCCATCCTCTGATGGTCCGAATCGGGATGCAGCCTTCTCCCATCAACCCCCGGTCCAGCAGCAGGTCGGTCGTAGGCGTCTTCCAATCGCTTATGTGAAAAGCAAATAGTCTGTCGTTGCGCCCGTTTCGTTGGATTTCTCTTTCCAGATCCGGGTCCCACCAGAGATGGTACACATCCACAGCCACCCCAACCCATTCCGACTGCAGCCGCTCACAGGCGTCGTTAGCCTGTTTAAGGGTATTAATGGCAGATCGACCGTCGGCATACATGGGGTGCAGGGGCTCAATGGCCAGACGGACACCACAGGCCTCAGCGTGGGGCAGAATAGAACCGATACCGTCCAATATCTGCCTGCGGGACTCTTCCAGTGTCTGATCCGGATCGGCACCACAGACCAATACGACCAGAGGTGCTCCCAGGGCGGCTGCTTCGTCGATTATCTGCTTGTTTTCCTTGATCGCTGACTGCCTTTTCCCGGGCTCTTTGTGAGGAAAGAATCCACCACGACATAATGAGACTATGGAGAGTCCATGATCGTTAAGCATTCTGCCGGCTGCGGCAGGATCGCGGCCCTCAAGGGCATCCCTCCACACAGTGATCCCTCCGACTCCGGCCTCTGAATATTTGGCAGCTGCCTCCTCGATGGACCATGGCCTCGTGGTAATAGTATGAATGCACAGCCTGGAAAAATCCGTCAATGGTTCAGCACACATAATAAACAGGCATCTTTCTAATCAGCCGAAAAATGTCAGATAGGGTTCATTTTTGATAAGCCGCTGGACATACAGAGCAATTTCACGGGCATGGTAATCTCCCCACATACTCGACTCCCCGCATGGGGTCTTGTGCCCTTTCGGGATGTAATCCCAGCCATTGGGACGATGATATATTGAATGAAGTATCAGTCCCTGGTGCTCCGGGTTCGTCCCTAAATACGGGCTGTCAAAGAGTGAGTTTAAAATGGTCAGTCCGGCCTGGAAATAGCGGTTGCCGGCTTTGGCCTGATCCTTTGATTTTAAGTATGTTCCCAGGCGCAAAAGACCTTGAGCCGCAATAGCCGCGGCCGAGCTGTCGACCGGCTCGTATTCATTGTAGGGGTCCGAAGGCTGCTCTAAATAATTACCTAATTTATGAAGGTTCGGAGCGCCCGTATCCCAGTAAGGAATACCGTCCGCAGGCGTATGTTCAATATAAAAATCGCAGGTGGAGGTGGCCGCCTTTAGCATGAAGTTTTCAATTTCGGATCTTCCACCCGGCGGAATTAAATCCTCATCGTCCAGGGTATCAAAAAATTCCAACTGCTCCGCGAACCCACACATGGCCCAGGCCAATCCACGAGTCCAGGTAGAAAATGGAGAATAACCCTGCTGCGTACCAGGACAGCGATAGTTTCCATCATTGATATTAAAAATACACTCGTGTACGGTACGACCGTTTACATCATAAATATCTCGATTCTCCCCATAATAGATAGAATATTTAGCAGTGGTCTGAGCATGTTGCACCAGGCGTTTTAACAAGCTAATAGAACGACCGTTCTCATCTAATAAGTGGTGTCCCAGTCGATGACTGAGAGCCAGAATTCTGCACGACCGAATAGTATCAACAAATAATGAGTGAGGACCATTAAAAGAATATATAAATCCCCCGCCGTTTCTTATCCTGGTCCATCGTTTTGCCTGGACGGCGCCAGAGATTTTCAGAGCCAGTTCATAAAAGTTCTTTTCATACTGATTCAGGGAGATTTTTCCTTCATTCATTAAGCGGCAGAGATTGCCATAGGTGCTGACGTTGTTGAAACCGTGATCATGTACCCCAAAATCTGAAACATGAGTTGCCATGGAGGTAACGGTATTTCTCCTACCTATCTCCAGAAATTCTTCTTCGCCTGCTGCATCAAACTGCAGTATATGCGAACCGTACTGAAAGCCCTGGGTCCACTCGGTCCAACCTCGAGTTGTATATTTACCATTGACAGTAAAGACAGGCGATCCTTTTGAAGAATCAAATGTATCCTCTATGGATTTTATTTTTTCTCCTGACAAATCCCACAAAAGTTGTATCTTGGACTTGAGATCTGACGGCTTTATTTTGTGATTTATTTTGATCATATAAGTTTATGACTCCCATTGATATACAGGCACTCTTTTAAAACGGTTTGACCCTTACACCGCTGCATGGTTTCTATATCAGACAATAGGACTACAAACGAGGTATTAATTGTCCTCCGTCAACGTTCAGGACCTGTCCAGTTGAATACTCGAGATCACCGCGTGCAAGCATCGCCACTGCTCGGCCTACATCCTCAGGCAGGCCCCATCGTTTTTGCAATAATAATCCCCGTTCGATGAGTTTGTCATACTTTTCGGTTACGAGTGCGGTCATGTCGGTCTTGATAATGCCCGGTCGAATTTCATAGACCGGGATATTGAACTCTCCGAGCCTCACGGCCCACAGTTTTGTGGACATGCTTACGCCAGCTTTTGATATGCAATATTCACTCCGATCCGTGGAGGCGGCCTGGGAATTACTGGAGGCGATGTTGATGATACAGAAATAACTTTCATTATCCCCATTTTTTTTCGCAATCATAATATCAGCTACTGCCTGAGTCAGAAAGTAAGGACCCTGGAGATTTATCTTGATAACTCTTTCAAAACTTTTCTCAGTTACCTTAAGAATGTCTTGACGAACTTCTGGCGCTACCCCAGCATTATTCACCAGGACATGGATGAGCCCGAAACGCTGCTCAATTTCTGAAAGCATACGCTTGCGGTCTTCCGGATTGGAAACATCTGCCTGGCAATAAAGGACTTCCACTCCGTACCGTTCCAGGGCGGCAAGCTTATCCGATATCGATGCCCTTTTATCAACGTCATTTATTATCAGGTCAAAGCTCTCTTTAGCAAGACACTGTGCAATACCATACCCGATACCCTTCGCCGAGCCTGTGATGAGTGCAATCCTGTTCATTGTCCACTGCCTTTCTTTGAGCAATGATTACCGTGTGTCAACATATTACTGTGAAAATAATGCACGCTTTTTATCTATTTTTAAAGACAGGTTCCCGCTTTGTTAAAAATGCGTCAATCCCTTCCTTCTGATCTTCACTAAAGACGCAGAAAGACAGCGCCAGGCTTTCTTCATGGATCAATGATTGTATATCACTCTGATAACGGTTTAACATTTTTTTCGATAACCGGTTGGCAATAGGGGCGTTCTTTGCGATTTGTTCGGCCACCTCCAGGACCTTATCCATAAATTGATCCTCCGGGAAAACCATATTCCCCAGACCTATTTCTGAAGCTTCACCGGCGGTGATGATCTTTCCGGTAAAGAGCAATTCTTTTGCTCTAGGCACTCCAATATGCCGGGGCAGCCGGAAGGTACCGCCCCAACCCGTAATCATTCCAACCTTCGATTCGGGTTGACCAAATTTCGCTGAATCGGCTGCATAGATAAGATCACAGGCGCAGGCTAGCTCGCAACCTCCCCCGAGGGCATATCCATTAACAGCGGCGATAACCGGGCACGGGAAATTTTCAATCTTTTGAAAAACTCTGTGGCCAACTAAAGAGAATTCTCGTACTTCTTGAGAATTAAATGTCCTAATTTCTTTTAGGTCTGCACCAGATGAAAATGACTTACCCGTGCCGGTTATGATTAACACTCTTATGTCTTTTTTGCTTAATCTCTCTAAGCGTTTTTCCAATTCGTGTAATAAATCAAGATTAAATGCGTTATACTTTTCACAGCGATTTAACCTTAGAATGACTATATGCTTAGAAGGACATTCCTCAATTATTAAATTACTCATCTTGCCAGATTCTTTCTTCCTTAAGATTCATTTTTTCTGGCCTGAATATCCTGGGGTCCATTGTCTTTAAGGATTTGCTGATATTAGGCACAAAATCCATCTGCTCCAGAATATCTCGTTCCAAGTCGATTCCGGGTGCAATCTCAATAAGTTTCAGGCCATTCTTGTGTAACTTAAAGACTGCTCTTTCTGTTACATAATGCACTATCTGATTATGCGGGGCAGCAAATTCTCCACTGAAGGTGATTTGCTCAACATACGTCAAGAACTTTCTTACCCGGCCCTCTTGCACAATCTTTAATTTGCCATCCTCAATTTTTACTTTCAGTCCTCCGGCAGTAAATGTCGCGCAGAAAATCACTTCTTTGGAATTCTGAGAAATATCAATAAATCCGCCGCAGCCCGGAAGATTTTCGCCGAATTTGCTTACATTGACATTTCCGGCTTGATCAACTTGAGCCATTCCGAGAAAAGCCATATCCAGGCCGCCACCATGAAAAAAATCGAATTGGTACGGCGCATCGATAATGGCGTCCGGATTAAAACCAGCGCCAAAGATATCGCCCTTGGCGGGAACCCCTCCTATTAGGCCCTGCTCAATTGTGAAAACAATCTTCTCATTCAGTTCTTCCTCTGCCGAAATGTTAGCAACACCATCGGCAATTCCAAAACCTAAATTCACAATGGTTCCCGGTCTTAATTCCAGTGACGCTCTCCTGGCCACTACTTTCCTTATGTTAAAATCCAGGGGTTCGATTTCATGCATCGGGATACGAATTTCGCCTGAAAAAGAGGGATTGTATTCCCCCTCGCAAGTCTGCCACTGTTCAGGATTGACAACTACGGCATTAACCATGAAACCAGGTATCTTTACCATCCGGGAGTTTAAGGATTTTTTCTGTGCCAAATATTTAACCTGAGCAATAACGATCCCCTGGCTATTATATGCAGCCTGGGCTGAAGAAAGAATATCCAAATTCGCCGCCTCTTGCTCTACGGTAATATTGCCTTCTTCATCAGCAGTGGTACCGCGTACTATCGCCACATTGATTGGAAATGACTTATAGAATAAAAGTTTCTTCCCGCTGATTTCTACTAATTCTACCAGATCCTCCTTTGTTATCGGGTTCAGTTTTGCACCTTCATAACGAGGATCAATGAAAGTCTTCAAACCCACCGGCGTCAATAGACCTTCACGTCCCCCAGCGATCTCCCTCGTTAAAAGAGAAAGTATGCCTTGAGGCAAATTGTATGCTTCTATTTCGTTTTCCAAAGCCAGTCTTATCATTTGCGGGGACCAACCCCAGTGTCCGCCAATGACCCTTTTGACCATACCCTTATGCGCAAAACGACTGACGCCTTTTTCTTTGCCATTTCCGATCCCGGTGACGTGCACTAAGGTCAAATTGTTTGGATTGCCCGTTTCCAGAAACCTCTTTTCAATGGCTTGATAGATAAAATCGGCGTCCATTACTCCGCCGCCGGAACCTGTAATCAATATTGTATCACTGTTCCTGATCAAGCTGCTGGCCTGTGCAGCGGTCATGACTTTATTCATCAAGGTTCCCTTCATCAGTAGAAGTGCCCCTTTATGCCTCTATAGATATCGAGGGGACACTCTATAATCCATTCGGAAAATCCTCGCTGCGCTGGCAGCCCCACGCTCCTATGCTGCTGAGAATAGCCAGTGCCGTGAATGCAATAAGGCGTATCATTTTAACTCCTTCAAACATACAGGCCCAGAAACTAAGAGAATCATTTCACCATTCCAAGTTAAAGCGCTAACGCAAGCCTGCTAATTATATGAGCGGTTCACATTTCTTACGACGATGCACAGGGAGCATGGCAGGCTACTAAGGAAGTTTTTTCTTGCGTCAGTAGACTTATTGGATATAGCTTTCTCCAATCAGATTACAAATCAATCGTAATCGACAGGCGTGTCTTAAATGAGGAGGACAGGTACTATTGGTTGTTGACCACAGCGGTAAGTGGTGTCTATGTTTACCCTTGCCTGAGTCGCATGCAGTAGACCATCCGGCCATAAGCCGCAAAACCAGGGCAAAGGTCCTGCGCCATTTGCAAAAGATTTAGTATCACGCGAATTCCATTACACAAGAACTTCGGGATAAAGCAAGGAGAGTAAAATGAAAAAGCGATTTTTATTGGCAACGGTTCTGTTCCTTTCCGCCGGTACGCTCGTCATGGGCGCGACGACCGGTAAGATTGCCGGCCGCGTTGTCGACGGGGCAACCGGTGCACCTCTGGCCGGCGCCAACGTGATGGTGGAAGGGACAATGCTGGGAGCGGCAGCGGATGATAATGGCGATTACTTCATCCTTAACGTGCCTCCCGGCCAGTACGCGCTCAGGACCCAGATGATCGGCTACAGCACGATCATCATCCCTGCGGTACGGGTTAAGATTGACCTCACCACGACCGTTGACTTCGAACCGGGTGTGGAAACGATAGCCGGGGAAGAGGTGGTGGTTACCGCCGAGCGGATGATCGTCCAGCCCGACGTCTCCGGCTCGGAGATCAACATCACAGCCGAGGAGGTCATATCGGGCAAGTTCCAGCGCGTCAAAGACCTGATAACGGCCCAGGTAGGCGTCAACTCGGTAAGCCCCTACGAGAACCGGCCCGAGATCCGGGGCCGCGGTATTGGAACGGCACTATTCATCGTGGATGGGATTGCGCAGGTGGACGCGCTGACCAACCGCCCTGAATACCAGGTTAACCTGGACGCGGTGCAGGAGATCAAGATGCAGACCGGCGGGTTCCTGGCCCGCTACGGGAACCTGCAGTCCGGCGTCATCAGCGTGGTGACCAAGGAAGGGGGCCAGAGCTTTCACGGGAGCGCGAATGTACAGTACAGCCCGCCTGACCTGAGGCACTTCGGCCCCATGATGTTTGGCCACGATTCGCCGGTCGGCAGGCCGTTCGTCGATCCTGCCGCGGGTGCCTTCACAGGCGTTGACAGCGAGGGCAACGAGAATAAGTTCTTTGAGGGCTGGAATGACGTCGCCAACGAGCGGCTGGAAGCAGGCGACCCCCACTACGGCGAGCCCATGGAAGTGTACGCCCGCTGGTTGTGGCGGCACCGCTCCCAGGACTCCATCGATGAGCTGAAAAAGCTGGAGGATCAGGGGATCGTACAGTTCGCCGATGGTATCGACCCGGACAAGAAAGTCTACCACCAGTACGGTATCCTGCCCGACGTCAAGGCCAGCTTCACCCTCGGCGGGCCCATACCCCTTCTGCCGAGGACTACGTTCTTCGTGTCATACGACCAGAACCAGATGGAGTATTCGTACCGGAAACCGCAGCCGACCTACAATGACAAACTGGTGCGCGGGAAATTAACAACCTGGCTCGGCCAGGCCATCAAGCTCAACCTGCACGGCTTCTGGAGCCGGCAGCTCGGTAACGATGGCCACGCTCGGAACCCTGACAACCGGATTTCGTTCAACCCGTACAGTGCGCTTGGGTCCGAGAACAAGTTGTGGTATCCGAACTGCGACCCAATCAACCGGCAGACCCGGCAGACCTACGGTCTTAATCTGACCCATACCCTATCACCCAGGACTTTTTATGAAATAAAGGCCTCATATCAGAGAGTCGACTACGGCTGGCTGAACGACCTGCGGAACACGGCGCCCCAGCCCGGTACCATTAACCAGAAGGCGGGCTGGTACGGCGAGGACTACGGGGATAAGGGATTACCCACGTCCGCCACAACCTCCGGTGTCGTGGATGGGCGCATCGGGACCGAAGCGGAGGCCGACGCCATGGCGGCGAGAGCAGAACCTGAGGGCTGGCAGAACTGGCGCGACTGGGCCGAGATCAAGATCGGGGACTACTGGTACGACGAGTCGCCTAAGGGTTATGGCCCGGTCAACTGGCGCGACATCACCGGCGAATACCGCATGGAGTCGTGCAGCATTATCAACAACCTTACCTACTCGAACAGTTATGACTTTGCGGCCAACATCGTCAGCCAGGTGAACCTCCACAACCAGGTGGAAGCCGGCGTCGAGTTACGCACGAACGAGTTCGAGCTGCTCTGGGAGCAGCTCAACCCCTCGGTCGGATCGGCGCACATTGACGTGTCACACGGCAGCGACATGCGGGGCGCGCTCTACGCGATGGACAAGCTCGAGTACAAGGGCTTTATCGCCAACCTGGGCCTGCGGGCAGATATGCTCGTTACCAGCGAGTATCCCGTGCTGGCTGGCGAAGGCAACGAGGATAATGGTCCCTATTCGCAGTATCTCCTGGCGGGCAACACAGAGCCTGACCCAGAGGAGAAAAAATACAACACGTTCGATAAAATCCCGCTGAAGAGCCTGACCCATACCACGCTCAGCCCGCGGTTGGGCATCTCGCATCCAATCTCGGACGTGGCGAAGATCTTCTTCAATTACGGGCACATGTACCAGTGGCCCAGCGCGTTTCGGCTCTACCGCATCAAGTACGACACGAAGAAGGGTAACCGGATTGAAGATTACGGCAACCCGGCCGCTGAGCCGCCGCGGACCATCGCCTACGAGATCGGCTACGAGCACAACCTGTTCAACATGATGAGTTTGCGCATAACGGGCTACTACAAGGATATCAATAACGTTTCGGATAATATAAAGTACTACCCGATCGAATTCGGCGGCAGCGAGTACGAGATCCGTGATAACATGAGATTCCGTGACGTGCGCGGCCTGGAGGCCTTCCTGGAGCTGCGGCGCG
>CAZULW010000060.1:0-15367 GCA_964621455.1 uncultured bacterium | reverse complement strand
AGTTTCAGCATGGTTGTGCAAATACGACCATTTTAGTCTTTGATAAATTACGACCAATTTGGTCCTGTTGCAAGGGAAAATACAGTGGCAGTGGGCAGAGGAAAAAGAGAAGAGAGAGAAACCGCCAAGGCGCAAAGGACGCCAAGGAAATTTTAGCCACGAATTAGCACGAATCTGCACGAAATAAGAGATTAACCACAGAGGCTTGTCCTGAGCGAGGCCGAAGGGGCTGCCGTGAGGCACCCACCCCTTCCCGACCTGATGGTCGGATTTCCCCTCCCTCTGCGAGGGAGGGGACTTCACAGTTTACCCCGCCAACGGCGGGGAAGTGAATGGGGTGGGTGGCGCACCAGACGCACCTCGCGCACCAGGCGAACGACAAACCCCGCCCGACGGCTTATATTCCGGCGCTATGATGATGCCGCCGCCAGGCTCGCCGGACTCGCCGTAGACGGCACGTTGAGGCTAGGCGGCTACGCCGAGGCTATCGCCCCGCCGGCACTGCCCGTAAGGGACCCGGTTCCTATGTCGTAGGCCCTGAGGGTCCTCCCGCCGCTGGTTTTGGAGCGGCTATTTTTGAACAGGGCTATTTACGCCTCACGTCGGGAAGTACCCTTAAAAAAACGAAATATTGTACGGGTTTTGTCCAATTTTGCACCGATCCTTTTCCCGGAGGGATCCCCTTTGGACTGGACTAACAGATCGAGGGGTCTCGAAAAAACAGCAGCAAGCTGTCATCGCGAGACACAGTCGAAGACTGGGGCGTGGTTTATCCCGCGTAATCCGCCGACTGGCGGATGTAGCGGGGCGATCCCATTCTGCACCGTCACCCATAATGCCCGCCACCAAACTAGACACCACCCAAACAGTGCTCTCGTCGTGAAAAGCCTTGAAAAAAACGAATTCTGTAGGTGTTTTGTCTAATTCCTCGCCGTCCTTGCTTGCCCTTTTGCTCCCGGCGGTTCGCTCTCTTTCCCCTGCCCCTGCCATCAGCAACGGACCACGGACCATGGACAATCAACATTCATCATTCATCATTACTAAGGGCTCATGCACCGCCGCCCTAGCGGGTCGAATAGTCCAGGATTGTGTCTGATATAGTAGTGGGGAGGTGGGGTCTAGGATCCGTCTACTTCCTCAGCGCCGCCTTGGCAAACCGCGACGCGGGTATCGGCTCGTCAAAGACGATCTCGTCCACGATCCACTCGGTGCCGCGGCTGTTCCGCTTCAGTTCATCCTTGAACACCCATACCTTCGGATACCACCGTCCCTGCACCTGCATGACCTCCTCCGCCCGCGCCGACTTGAGCAGCTTGCCGCTCTTGGCGTAGAGCTCCTCACGCATGGGCAGCAGCCATTCCTTATCTACCCAATCCTTGCGGGTGTGGTAGGCCTGGCCTTCCTTTTTAGCCGTAAGGATTATCACCCAGCTGTCACGGCCGTTGAGCAGCTCAGAGCCTTCCACCACGCCCTCGTAGGCGTCCAGGAATTCCTGGTCCTCCATCATGTCCTCGTAGGAAAAGTCCGAGCCCATGAGGGACTGGCGCAGCATGTGCCCGGAAATCTGGATAATGCGGTCCGCCTGGGGGCTGTAGGTCCACAGCTGGTCGCCCAGCTTGAGCATCTTGGTGCCGGCCTCGCGGGGTGGGGCCAGGTACTCGGTGAAGGCCTTGTCGGTACCCTGCACCCAGCTCTTGGAAGTGATGGTCCGGCTGGCCCGCCGCCCGTGCACCACCATCCGGCTGGTGACAATGGATGTTTTGGCGGTGAGATTGGCATCCATGGCGGCGATGAGCTCCTTAGCGGTGGGAACGCGCTCGGTCTGAGCCTCCAACGCCGTGACGGAAATCGTTATTATGGCGAAAAGGGTGGTTATCCCCGATATTTTTGGCATTCCGCTGTCTCCTTCGGCGAATTGAATAAGCAATTCAACAGTTCAACAACTCAACAGTTCAACAACTCAACAATTCAACAACTCAACAATTCAACATTCAACATTCAACATTCGACATTCGACATTGCTTAGGCTTCCAGTTCCAGCTCCTTGAACAGTTGTGCCATCTGCCGCTTGAAAATCCCGCGACCGGCCAGCATGGTCCCGATTGCGGAGGCCCCTACCCCCGGGATGAAGCCGATGTACCAGCAGTCGGGGGTAACCTTGCCCCGCATTACGCCGGAGAATGGCATATCGAAGCTCTCCATCAATTCCGTATAGTCCAGGCCCACTTCCTGCATCCAGTAGACCAGGGCCAGTCCGAGGGCGGTTCCCAGCACCGCACCGGCCAGACCGACGATCACCGATTCACCGAGCATGGTGTTGAATACGTGCCACTTGGTCTCCCCCATGGCAAGGCGCATGCCCAGCTCCCCGTAACGCCGCAGACCGTTCATTAACCCCAGATTCCACAGGACAATCGTCACCAGAGAGACGAAGATGAGAATAATGATCCAGACCGCCACGTTACTGACGGCGATCATCTGGCGCATAAGCTGCTGATCGCCCAGGGCTCGCATCACCGGGCTGAACTCATCCTCAGGCCGGCTGTACTTCGCATTAAAGCCGGCACCCAGTGCGACACAGGCTTCATCATCGTAAAACAGGTTGTGGTAAAATCCCAGGATCTCGGAAGCCGCGTCTTCCATATCCAGGGCACGCCGGGCGCCCTCAATATCGGCTATGAGCAGCTGCCGGTCCAATCCGCCGACCCCCAGTCGGACTGTCCCCGCCACGACGAAATTGTGGAAGGCCATGCTGCCGTGCATGGTCCCACCAACGAAGGTGACATCGTCTCCGGGCCCGACACCCAGCCGCTGCGAAAACTTCTCTCCCAGCAGGACTTCGTCCGGATTTTCAGGCAGGCGACCACGAGAAAGTTTGCGCTCCAGCTCCCAGATCTCTACCTGGCGGGAACCTTCACTGAACATATCGATAGCGATTCCCCCCATCGGCCCCTGTTCCCTGGTTTCACCATATTCATCCGGCGCATCCAGCAGGCCCCCGAAGGTAATTCGTGAGGTCCAGAACATATCCGGATACTCCTGCGCCAGGACGCTTATCAGCGAGTCGACCCCTAGAATCGCCA
This sequence comes from uncultured bacterium, assembly GCA_964621455.1. GTDB lineage: Bacteria > Fidelibacterota > Marinisomatia > SCGC-AAA003-L08 > TS1B11. Next base: position 12,284 of record CAZULW010000060.1, on the reverse strand, counting down.
GATCGTTGGGTATCAGGTCCGACTCCTCGTCGTAGGCCCGGGTCATCACCTTCACGTGTCCGGTCTGCAGGACAGCGGTCTGCCGGAACATATCATCGAACACGCCGGCCATGAAGCCGCGCATGAGCACGGCCAGCAGGACACAGATAGTCACGGCAATGAAGCTCAGCAGGCTGCGGGAGCGGTCGCGGACCACCCCCTTGATCAGAAATCGGATCATCGATTCACTCTCCCGTGTAAAGCTTCCGTCGGTTCCATTTTAGCGATCCGACGCGTTGGTAGATAACTGACAATGGTTACAATAGACGCCACGAGTATCATGGAGCCGATGAGGAAGGCGACGCTAAAAACCGGGTACATCCGCTGTCCGATGATGAATCCTATATCGGCCGTGTCGTAGGGCAGGGGGATGCCTCTGGTGGCCGACAGGAGCAGCAGCGGGCCGCCCCAGGCCGCCGCCAGGAACACGGCCAGCAGGCTGTGCAGGCCGCCCTCAGTGGTGAACAGACCCACCACCCGGCTGCGGGCCATCCCCAGGGCCATGAGGGTGCCGATCTCCTTCCGGCGGCGGAAAATGGATAACACCTGGGAATTGAAAATACCGAGGCTGGCGAGGAGGATAAACAGGGTGATCAACATCGCATTACCGGGTATCTTGGATTTGATTAGCTCCTTGATGTCGGTGAGCAGGTACTCCGCGTCCTGGGTGCGCCAGCCGCCGGGATCGGCCAACAGGGGGGCATCCGTAGCGATGGCCACGTAGGTGGCTTCCCCGGGCATAACCGCCATCTCTTGCAGCCTATCCAGGGGCACCCAGATCTGCCCCTGGTCTACCTTGAAGTTGTCCACTTCCATGACCGCCACTACCACACCGTCATCAGCGTCATAAGTACCGAGCGCATCACGCCAGCGGATGGTAAGCAGGTCTCCCTCTTGAAGATCGGTTGATTTGGACATTCCCGTTCCAATGAGTACCGGGATCGCTCTGTCCGCGCCCGTCGCCAGCTCTTCTGTCGGCAAGGTCACTACCTGCTGCTCTGGTGGAATGCCCTTGATCAGTGCGGGCTGCATGCGTCCGTCGACATAGATGGCTCCCTGGATGATGAGCACTGGCATGCCCTGCCCGGTTTCCACCTGGACGCCAACCTCGGGCGGATAAGGGCCGTGGCTATCGTCGAGGGTAAAAGGATCCTCAGGGTCGTATGCCGGGTGCCAGTAGGCCCCGCCGCCGATCTCGGTCTCGATCACTACCCTTTCGGTGTACCTGAGCAGGCCTGTGAAGAGCCCGGCGGCGAAAACGAGATACACGAAAGAGATCGACGTCAGAATTACATTCAGCCAGGTGCGGGTACCCGCGCCAAGCAGGTTTTTCAATGCCAGTTTAAAGGTCAGCATCAGGTACTCCTACCACTTAAGGCCTCGGTGGGCTTCATCCTGGCGATCCGCCGCGAGGGCAAGTAGCTCACAACAGTAACGACACCCGCGACCAGGATCACGGTTGCGACAAACAGGCTGGCGGGATAGACCGTGAAGATGCGTTTGCCGATCAGCATGCCGAACTCGGCACCATCGTAAGGCATGGGAATGCCTTTGACAGCGGTTAGGATGAATAGCGGTGCTCCATATACTGCACCCAGCATAATGGCCAACAGGCTGTGAAGCCCCCCCTCAGTAGTGAACAGCCCGATCACCTTCCCCCGTGGCATGCCTAGTGCCATGAGTGTACCGATCTCCTTCCGGCGCCGGAAAATGGAAAGGACCTGGGAATTGAAAATTCCCATGGCCGCCAGGGCCAGCATGATGGCAAACATGAAACGGGCGAACGGCTCATCGGCTTTAACGGCATTCAGTACGTCCCGGATCAGGAAATCGATATCTCTAGCCTGCCAATCTGCAGGAGCCTCGAGGAGCTCGGCGTCCTGGGCAATCGCCACGTAGGTTGCCTCCCCCGGCATGACGGCCATTTCCCGCAGGCGATCTAACGGGAGCCAGATCTGGCCGTTGTCGATCTGGAAATTCCCTGCATCCATGATCGTTACCACCTCGCCGATATCAGCATCATAGGTGTCGTTGGCATCCCGCCAGCGGATATAAAAACGATCGCCTATACCCATCTTGGTGAACTTTGCCATACCGATACCAATCAATACCGGGATGGCGTCCTCCGGCGAATGAACCAGCTCTGCGCTGGGCATTTCCACAATCCCCTGACGGGGTGGAATGCCTTTGATCAGTACGGGCACCATTCGACCGGTGGTTTCAGGATAGATAGAACCCTGGATCACCAGCACCGGCATGGCCTTCCCAACTTCTACCTGAGCGGTGATCTGATCCGGGATCCGTCCATGGGCGTCGTCCAGCGTAAAGGGGTCCTTCGGGTCATATTCGGGATGCCAGTAGGCACCACCACCGGCTTCCGTTCGGATCACGGTGCTTTTGGCGTATTCAATAAAACCCTGATAATAGCCGCTAGTGAAAATGATCATGACAAAGCACAGCGATGTGACGACCACATTCAGCCAGGTGCGGGTGCCCGCACCGATGAGGTTCCTCAGAGCCAGCTTGAAGGTCAGCATTATCGCCCCTTGGGGTACTTGGGCTTGTCGACCACCTCATCCTGTTCGATGCGACCATCCACCAGGTGGAGAATGCGGGTCAGGTAACCCATCACCTTCTCATCATGTGTAGCGAACATGAACGAGGTGGACAGGTCCCTATTCAGGTCCACCAGGAGGCCCATGACGTTGTGGGAATTCTTGGCGTCCAGGTTGGCGGTAGGCTCATCGGCGATAATGAGCTTCGGTTTCTTGACGATGGCCCGGGCGATGGCCACCCGCTGGCACTCGCCGCCACTCAGCTGGGCCGGCCGGGATTTCACCTTATCCATGAGGTCTACCCACTCCAGGGACTCATCCACCGCCTTCTTTCGCTCAGCGGAGGGCATCCTTGTAAGCAGCAGGGGGAACTCCACGTTCTCGAAAACGGTGTAGACCGGCAGCAGGTTGAAGGTCTGGAAGATGAACCCGATCCCCCGCCGGCGCAGGTCGGCCAGCTGCTTGTGGTTCTTCCCGCCCAGAGGCATATCCAGTACGGTGACCGAGCCCTCGGAGGGGGCATCCAGCCCGCCGATGATATTGAGCAGGGTAGTCTTGCCGGAACCGGAGGGGCCCACCAGCCCGGTGAATTCGCCCACCGCCATGTCCATGGTGACGTCCCTGAGAGCGGTAAAGTGCCCGCCACCCACCGGGTAGCGTTTAACGAGGTCACGAATTTCAACGATATGATTATCTTGCATTATCTTGACTCTTTCCTAGTGGTTATACACGATCATGAATTGTATGCCATTGCCGAAGCCCATTAGGCTTTCGGGCAAGGGCGTCGGAAATCCATCGATAAAATAATCCTCCCGCCTGGGGTTGGCGTAGAGGATTGTGTGCAGGCTGAAGTTATCATAGGTCCGCTGCCACATCAGGAAGTTGTACAGGCGTTCATTTTCCCAGTCGTACTGCACCAGGCCCATGAAACTGTCGAAAAAGCCCCAGGGGATGCTTAGCATCAGAACTGTAAACTGCTCATTACGGAGTTTTCGTGTTACTATGTATGAATTAGGCGAACCTGTAAAGGCATCCATGCGGCTCCAGAGGTGCTCCATCATAACGTAAACCCCCTGTCCCCAGGGAAGAGTATAGTCCCCGCCAATCATGATCTGCACCAGCTCGTTATATTTATTATCATGTTCCAGCTCAGGGCCGCGAGCCAGCATCATCTCTGTCCAGAGCCCCACCTTCCAGTCCAGGCGGGCGTCCAAGGCCAGGCGGTTTTCCGCGCTGTCAAAGGGTAGCAGCGGTTTTGGCGTGAAGTCCAGGTCATTGGTCTTGTGGTGGTAGTAGGTCAGCGCCACTTCTCCGGGGCCGAAAGTGTACTCGACCCTGCCCCCAAGCATGGCCTTATTGAGGTGATCAGGGCGGATCGCCCAAACCCACGAGGCCAGCCGGGGGTGGGGATACCACTTGAGCCTCAAGGCACCCACTCCCTCGGTCTGCCCGGTGGGATCGGTAATGTCCCAAGTATCGAACCATATGAGGGGGCGTAGCACAATCCCCGGCCCGAAGGCGATCTTTTGCAGACCCAGGCGCAGCTCCAGCTTCTCCGTGGCAAACCGGCCCCAAAGACGATAGGGCTTAACGGTATCCTGAACGCCGACCTCCCCCCGGCCGAAAGCGCCATCCAAGACGGCACTCAGGTAATAAGCCACCTCTACATCCACCAAGCTCATAGGACCCAACTTTCGGGTGAGCGAGAGGGTAGGGATGTAGCCGACGAATTCTTCTACCTCGCTGCGGCCGGAAGCGGGATCGTTGCCCCGGGTGACGCTGCCCCAGAGCTGGCCTTTCAGGTGGAGCCCCTGTCCCTGAAGGGAAGTCAGAAGAAGGCTACCGCCGGCCAGAGCCGCCAATACAATGGCCGTTTTCTTTTTCATCCCAGGAAATCCCTCAGATTTAACTGTTCATGGAACCGGATCGACCCTTCAGGCGCTGCCAGCATGCGGGCGATGGCGTCTTCATATTGATCGATGAGCTGCTTAGCCAGTGTGATGTTCTCAGGCTTCTCATCCAGCTCCAGGAATAACCGAGCATAGATGTCTTTCATCTCACCGCCCAACATGAGAATCATCTCGGCCGTCCGCTCCGGGTAGGGGACATTGAAAATCCCTTCCTGAATCCCTTGGGCGATGATCTTGCCCAGTTCGGGGACGACCAACTCCATGCTCCGGACCCGGGCCTTATGTCGCAAAAGGATATTCTCATCCTCATACATCACCCGCAGCACGGCTTTGGCGATTTCCTCGCTTTTCTCCTTCGGGTCACGGGACCCGGCAAAATACCGGTTGATTTTTTCAAGGGCACCGATATGGCGATCTTCAATGATCGAATGAAGCCGTTCCAGCCCTTGCCTGGCCACGCGCTCGGCCAGCGCATCCAGCAGATTTTCCTTGGATTTGAAGTAATGGTAGAAAGTCCCCTTGGAGACGCCGACGGCATCAATGATGGTGTTTACCGGGGTCTGGTCGTACCCCTGCTCGTAGAAGAGTTTCTGGGCCGTATCGAGGAACTCCTGTTTCCTCACGTCGTAGTCTTTTGAGATTCTGATCAAGCTGCGGGCCTTCTGTTTCTGACTGACGGTCAGTCTAGACCGACCGTCGGTCGAATTTAGGCAGCTAATACAGCCACAGTCAAGAGATTTGTGAACGTGAGCAAACTGCCCGTGCACAAGAAGCGGGCCGTTGTGCGCACATAGTAGAGGCGTTAGCATTAAAAATGGCAATTAACAGGCCTACCGCTGGATGGTCACCATCCTGTATAATCCATACTACAAACACCTCAACTTAAAGCTACCACAAAGTGTAAACTTTGTGTGTAAGCTCGGCAATAATTTCCAGCAAGACCCTTGTCCGATAAAAGATTGTGTTTTTACATTTGTTATTGCTATTGAGCCGGATTTAATCATAATCTACTACCGGACGTGGTATATTTGACTTGCCCTCTCCGGGAGAACCCGATCCCGGAAAGTAATTTCATGGAAGGAGCCCTTGAGTGAGAAGGCTTGGAGCCTCGCCCTATTAAAAATGCATTACCTACACTACTCGCTTGACCTTGGAAGCCATGACGTGGTTCAAGCCGACCTGAAGTCACAGGCCTATGTGAGGCTTATGGATGAGGAAAACTACCGGGCTTACCGCGATGGGAAAGACTATCGCTACTATGGCGGGCTGGCGGAGAAGTGGCCGGCCAATATCAAGCCACCCTACAAAGGACAGTGGCACGTGTGTATTGATCTGGGTGGCAAAGACGGTGAGCTCGGGGCCACCGTACATATCATTCAGGAAGTCTCCCCCGACAAGAAACAAAGTAAAAGAAGGAAGTAGTCGACCACCCGGCTCTACCCTCTGCTTCCTCCCCATCCAGCCATACGCACTGCCTGCCATTCCCGACTGAGTCTATCCAGGACTTCCCCCGAAATATTCTGGCAGGTTACAAAACCGCTGAAGCGGTTATTAATGCGTCGTAACATCATATTAGCCCATGACTTAAGTCATGGGCTAGCCATATACCGGGATAATGAAAAACCGTTTCAACGGTTTCAATTATCCTGGGGTTCCGTGTCTCCTTTTATTTCATCTCAATTTTACAGAAGATTATAGACACAACTCAAAAACTGCCAGCTCCACTTGTCATTATCCGTAAACCTCGATCCGTAAGCTCCCCCATCGGCGGGATCAGCCGACGGATCATCGAGTTAAGAACTCAAGCGACCAATTTTCGGGGGAACTCCCGGACTCTATCACCTTGACGAAGAGAGTGGCCACTTTCTAGGCCGGGGCTTTCCCATCGCGGTAGCGGTTCCAGATTTCGTCCATCTCTTCCAGGGTGGCCTCCTCGGGTGTCTTGCCGCGTTTCCCAAGCTCCTTCTCGATATTTCGGAAGCGGTATTCGAATTTGGCGATGGTGCGGCGGAGGGCTTCCTCGGCGCTCACCCCCAGGAAGCGTCCCAGGTTCACCAGGCTGAATAACAGGTCCCCCAGCTCTTCCTCAAGGGCGTCAACGTCGTCCGCCTGGTGAGCGCTCCGCAGCTCGTCAAATTCTTCCTGGACTTTGTCCCATACCGGTTCCACAGTATTCCAGTCGAAACCGACATGTGCGGCCTTCTCCTGGATCCGCCGGGCCCGGGTGAGAGCCGGCAGGTGCCGCGGCACTCCATCCATCCGGGACCCCCGTTCCTTCTCCTGCTGTTTGGCCGCCTCCCAGTTTTGCTTGGCATGGAAAGCACCTTCGGCTTTCGCGTCATCGAAGACGTGGGGGTGCCGGTCGATGAGCTTCCGGGTCAGGGCGGCCACGCATTCCTCCAGGGTGAACCAGCCTTCTTCCTCAGCGATCGCGCCCTGAAACAGCACATGGAGCAGAAGGTCTCCCAGCTCCTCCATTAAGGCCCGATGATCTTCACCCTCTATACTTTCGATTACCTCGTAGGTCTCTTCCAGCAGATAGGGGATGAGACTGCGGGAGGTCTGCTCCCGGTCCCAGGGGCACCCATCAGGGGACCGGAGTCTGTCAAGCACGGCCAGCAGTTCAGCCAGGCGCGCACCGATCTCCGGTGTGCGTGTCCGGGGAAGGTCTTCAGGTTTCATGGGTATCATCCTCAGCATTAGCACCCCGGGCACCGATGTGGACTTTCGCGATGCGGTTGCCCTCCAGGGTCTTGACGGTGAATCGCCGCCCGCCATCCATGATCCACTGGCCGACGGAAGGTATCCTGTCAAAGCGGTCGAACAGGAATCCGCCGAGCGTATCGTAGTCCCGGTCATCAGGGAAGGCATGCGGGAGTCGATCCCCCAGGTCATCCAGGGCCACACCGGCATCAACCAGGAATTCGTCCTGGCCAATAGGCCTGACTTCCGCCTCTTCAAGGTCGAAGGGGTCCCGCAGCTCGCCTAAAACCTCCTCTACCACATCTTCCAACGTAACCAGCCCGGCCGTGCCGCCGAACTCATCTACCACGATGGCGACGTTGGTACGGCGATCCTTGAAGTCCTGGAGCAGGGAAACCGCTCTCTTGCTCTCCGGCACGAAAAACGGGGGACGCGACAGACGAAGAAGGTTCACATCGGGATGGGGGCCGTTCACGTATGGCAGAATATCCTTCGCGTACAGGATGCCCCGAATATCGTCAATGGCCTCTTTGAAGATGGGGATCTTGGACACCTGCCGGGTCCGGATCATTTCCAGAGCCTCCTCCAGACCCGACCGGGCCTCTAAAGCCAGAACATCCACCCTGGGGGTCATGATCTCGTGGACCGCCGTATCGCCAAACTCGAATATGGAGTGGATGATTTCCGTTTCGCTCTGGGCCAGAGTCCCCCGGTCATACCCCACCTCGGCCAGGTCTTTCAACTCCTCCTCCGACGTGAACATCCGCTCGGGTCTGATTCCCAGCAGTCGCGTTACCAGGTGAGTGAGGCCATATATCAGGCTGCCCAGCGGGTAGAGGACCATCACCAGTAGCTTCACCGGACCTCTGGCCAGGCGGGCGAACACCGCAGTATGGCGGATGGCCAGGAGCTTGGGCATGATCTCGCCGAAGAGCAGCACCACGGTAGTGACCACGATTGACTCTACTACCAGCAGCAGGGAAAGACTCAGCTCCAGGCGCCGGGCGAGGTCGGCGGCCAGCAGAGCGGCCACAAAGGCCATAGCGATATTCACCAGGGTGTTGCCGGTCAGGAGGGAAATGAGCAGGTGCCGCGGTCGCTGGAGGACCCTCAGGATACCGGCGTGAATCGATGCATCCTCGCCGTAATCCTTGATGCGGCTCTGCAGGCGGAAAAAGGCGGTCTCCGCTCCGGAGAGCAACCCGCTGAGGACGAGCAGCCCTGCGAAGAGGGCCAGACTAATGAATACACCGCTCATGGTCCGGCAAGTCGGGAGCGGAGGCCAAGAAACGGTCCTCAAGGGTGCGCATGTCGGCCTGTCCCTCGGGCGTGTCGTCGTTATAACCTGAGAGGTGCAGACCACCGTGAACCACCAGACGCATCAGTTCCCTGGAGTAGTGCTCGTGGTACAGCCGGCTGTTCTCCAGGGCGCGTTCCCGGCTGATATAGATTTCCCCCTCCAGCGGTTCATCAGCGTCGTTGAGGTTGAAGGCGATAACATCGGTGTAGTGGTCCTGGCCGAAGAACCGGTGGCTCAGCCGGCGGAGGTGTTCATCACCGGTGAAGACAACCAGCACCCGGCCCGTATCAATGCCGTTCTCGGTCAGGGCCGCTGTGACCAGAGAGGTCACCACATTCACCGGCAGCGGCGGAGGTTCCCCGCTTTGCGTATCGATGCTGACAGTGATCACTCGGTGGGGGTTCCCTCGAAGACAGCGGCTTCGGATAGTTCTTCTTTCTCTTTCGCCTCCTCCTCGGCCGGTTTTCTGGCGGCGGCGGGATAGGGGATTCTCACATGGTAGATCCCTTTCAGGACGCCGATGATTCCCGTCCCGGTCGAAGCATCCCCCCTGATGCGGTTGATCTCATCGAGGGTCAGGGGGCACTCATCCAGCTGTCCGTCGGTCATGCGCAGCTCGATGACGGTGTTCACCATCTGCCGAATGCGGGGCAGGGTGGGCTTTCGAATGGACTTGGTGGCCGCTTCGATGGCTTCGCACAGCATGAGGATGCCCGTTTCCTTGGTATTGGGTTTGGGACCAGCGTAGCGGAAAGTATCTTCTTTCACCCTGTCCGGGCCGCCGTCATCGCTGATGGCCTTTTGATAAAAATATTCAGCCCGGGCGGTGCCATGGTGCATGGGAATGAAGTCGGCCACCGCCTGGGGCAGACCGTATTCCCTGGCCAGGCGCAGCCCCTCCTTGACGTGGGAGATCACCACCTTGGCGCTCAGATGGGCGGCAATGGTATCATGAGGGTTTTCCATACGGAACTGGTTCTCGATAAAGTACTCGGGCCGGGCAAGCTTGCCGATGTCGTGGTAATAGGCTCCCACCCGGCAGAGCAGACTATTAGCCCCAATTACGTTGGCCGCCGCCTCCACCAGGTTCCCCACGATAATGCTGTGGCTGAAAGTCCCGTTGGCTTCCCGGCTGAGGCGGCGTAGCAGGGGGTGGTTGAAATCGGACAGTTCCAGCAGGGTAAGGTTGGTGGTCATGCCGAAAATGACCTCCAGTACGCCGATGAGGCCATATACCATGATAGGCGAAAGCACCCCGTTGATTGAGGCGTACATCAGGTGGTTACCCAGAGTGGTGAGATTGGTATACTTGAGGAACTCCACGGCGGTGATCCCGATGGCGTAGGCCGATACGATATAGATGATGGCGGTGAAAATCTGGCGACGGCGGCGCAATTGTCGTACGGCATAAATAGCCACGCTGCCCGCCAGCAGATTCACCAATACGAAGTCCACCTTATTGCCCACCAGAAAGCCCATCATCAGCGCCAGGGACACGGTTGCGATGAGGCTGGTGCGGGCATCGAAAAGTATGGTAAACGCCATGGCCACTACGGTGAAGGGGATCAGATATTCCGAGAGCTCAAAACGGTGATGAAACAGACTGGCTATAGCCAGGAGGAAGACAATCAGGAGATTGGTCAGCAGCAGGACACGATTCTGCCGGAACCAGGAGTCACGGTAGACATACAGCCAGGCGTAGAAAAAGAGTAGCAGAATGACGGTGATCGCGACCATCCCGATTTTGGGCAGCCAGAGCTGGATCCCCCCGGCGGATGCAATGGCCTGGGATTTGGCAGCTGCAAGAGAGTTGAGTTTCTCGAGGATTTCAGGGGTTACCCTGGTATTGGCGTCCACGATCCGCTCGTTTTTCAGGACGAAGCCCTTGGAGATGGGCACCTTGTCCTCGGCCGCTTCCCGTCGGCGCAGGGTGGTTTCCTCGTCGTAGATGAGATTGGGATGGATGAAGTAGATGAGCAGATCCGATCCTACCGAGCTCTCAACGGGTGCCTCAATTGGATACTGGGCCTGGAGCCGAGTTTTAGCCTTAGCCCAGGCCTCTTCCCGGTCCAGGAGAAACTTCGGGTCCACTACCTCTTCCACACCCTCGCTGGCCAGGGCTACCGGGTAGTCTTCCAGCTCGCTTTTGGGCTTGTTGAGAACCCCTTCGGCCAGGATGTCGCGGATGATTCGCTCCAGCTCACGCTGCAACCGGATGTAGTTGATCTTCTGGCCTTCCGGCGATTCCCCTCTGAAAAAACTGCTCCAGTTGGGCGCGTTCAGATCGAGATCAAGGGGAAAGCGCTGGGAAAAATTGCTCTTGAGGTCCACAACTTCGGTGCTATCACGTTCTACCGCCCGTTGAGCCTCGGTGAAGCGCTCAACGTCGCGATACTCATAGCGGTATGCCCGCTGACGGCTCTGAGCCAGCCTGTTTTCGGCCCGCTGGATGCCTCTCGCCCTGGTGAATAGATCAACTACGCCATCAAGCTGGGCTGTGGTGATCTGAGGGTCGCGACGGAACAGGTAGGGCACGGCACGACGGGCCGTTTCACGTTCACTCTCCAGTGTCTCCGGGCTCTTCAATACGGGGAAATTATCCGGGGCGATAATAGCTTCCTTGGTGATCTCATTCAGGTCGTAGCGATACTCAAACCGGCCGCCGACGGGAAACAGCAGGGAGATAACCGAGATGCTGCCAACAAAGATCAGCACCCTATAGAAGCGATCGGATCGCAACCAGGCGATGGAATGTAGTGGGTCCAAAAAGGATTTGAGTGTTCCAGTCTTAGTCATAATCTACGCGTTCCGTAAAATACCGCAGTTCTATAACCCTTTAACGCTCCGAACCTACCATTTGATCAGCGCCGAGGCCCAGGTAAATCCCGATCCGAATGCTACCAACACCACGTGGTCTTCGGGTTGGACACGACCCTCGCTAACGGCCTCCGCCAGGGCGATGGGAATACTGGCGGCCGTGGTGTTCCCGTACCGCTCAATGTTGGAGTAGACCCGCTCTTCGGGGACTTTCAGGCGGCGGGCTACCTCCCTGGTAATGCGCAGGTTCGCCTGGTGGGGCACAATGAGACTGACATCCTCCAGTGTCAGGTTGTTGGCCTCTACCGCCTCCATTATCGACTGGGGAAAGCGCATAACGGCATGGCGGAATACTTCCCGGCCGTTCATTTTCGGGCGGTGCCGTCCCGCTTCCAGATCCGCAACGGAAATGGTGGGATTATGGCGCGTCGATGGGGACTCGACCCACAATTCCCGGGCATATTTCCCTTCAGAGTGAAGGTGAGTACTCATAATGCCGCGGTCCTCATCCGTTGCCGAAACCACCACTGCTCCGGCCCCGTCGCCAAACAGGACACTCACGTCCCGTCCTTCATCTGAAAAGTTCATGCCGGTGGATTGGACCTCCGCTCCGATCAAAAGGATGTTACGGTACATTCCCGTCTTGATGTACTGATCGGCGATGGACAAGCCGTACACGAATCCGGAGCATTGGACGCGGATATCCAAGGCACCGATTTCCCGAAAGCCCATACGGTCCTGGAGCAGACAACCCGAGCCGGGCAGATAATAGTCCGGGGTGCAAGTGGCGAAGATGATCAGGTCAATATCATCCACGGCGAGCAAAGCCGACTTGAGGGCCTGCTCCACGGCGGGAACGGCCAGATCGGTGGTCCCTTCTCCATCGGCCACGAACCGCCTGGTCCGGATGCCGGTGCGCGCCCGGATCCATTCATCACTCGTATCCATGATGGCGGCCAG
>CAZULW010000059.1:0-15509 GCA_964621455.1 uncultured bacterium | reverse complement strand
TCCAAAGGAAAAACGAAAATTAAAAAAAGAAAAGAAGAAATAAATGCCCATTGCTATCCGGTGACCGATGGTTTGTGAGACTTGTCTCTAGTGTTCTTATGCCTGCTTCCAACGTAATATGGCGGGCGAAAGAAGTGGGCAGGTAATGAACTTATGAAGTGAAGAAATTAGTCTACCACTATCAATGTTGATACGGATGTAGCCTGTAAACGGTATTCTATTTCAACGAGCTTGGGCAAGTGGTCAACTTCGAGGCCGACAGGTATATGGAAAAAAAGGGTTCCTTCGAAAAGTGGCCCTGGTCAACTCCCATGGGAGAGTACAGGGAATTGAATGGCCTTATGCTGCCCGTAACTGGAGCGGCAATCCGGCATTTGGACGATGGGGATTTTTCCTACATTCGGGTGGAAATCATGCACCTTGAGTACAATGGATGACTTAACTAAAAAAGTAATTAAGTATGTGGTGCTTTCACTATTAGCTATTTTCTTTGTGTGTGGGTCAATCACATTATTATTCATTGGTATCTTATTTGGTATCATCGGATTTCCATTGTTTACGTTGCTGGCAACACTTCTTATCCTTTTCATAGGATGGATGGTGATGCAACTAGATATTGATTAAAGCCCGTGACCTTGCCCCTAAAAGCTGTACCAGATCTTAAGTTAGGATTTGGATGCAAGATGAAGGATGCAAGCCCATTTGGCTGAAAACTGCACAATTACTGCACACTTTTCAAAATCCTCCTCGTGAGCCGCTGGAAGCACTCACCAGTCTACGTTCGGCTCTGCCTCACTCCGCCAGGCAAGCCCCTGACACTTCCCCGCCGTTGGCCCCGCCGATGGCGGGATTAAAAACGGGACTAGGAGCGGGATTTAGGACGGGACTGATGGCGGGACTACTCTGACGCTTACTTTAGTAACAGCCCCGCAGGGCGTGTACGGCCTCCCCGTAGCCGGAACGGCCAGGGCCCCAGGGTCTGGCCCCGCCTACGGACGGGGCAGGCCGGCCGCTACACTGCGTTACCCCGCCGTTGGCGGGACTAAAGGCGCGGGGCAGGCTTGAGAGAGGGGAGAGAGAACTCACCGCCTCCCGACGGAAGAGTCGGGGCCGTGCCCCTACCGCCAGCGGGGTGGGTTTTGTTGTGGAAAAGGATGAACCTCTTGATCCACTGAACATAGGCCGTGATCGTCCGGGGACTTTAATTACGGGTACGCATGGCCCGGTTTACTTGCTCAAGCAGTTTGGGCTTGGTATGATATTCAGAATTTTTCCCTTCCATGTTATTGGGAATATTAGTGTAATGAATGCCCTGCATTCAAGTGATATAATTACTTTATTTTATATTTGACATCTCGGGCCTTGATATGTAATATCGGCTCGGTGATAAGCAGAATATCATATTCTCAGGGTATTTAGCTTTTCTTCATAAATGATAGTTAGGCCTATTTGGAGGAATTATGAAATTTAAACTTTTGATTTACAGACGAATGCTTTTGGTCTGCGCAGTTGTTTTTGTTATCGTAGCCCTAGTGTTGGCACTAGGCGTTATTCCGCCGGTCAAAGCTGATACTTATCCGGGCGTCACCCCTGAGAGAGCTGTGGCGGCCTTTTGGGTCAATATTAGTTTGAATCTTCTCTCGGCATTAACTCTCTTCTTCATTGCCATTAGGTCAAAGGGTCGAAGTTGGATATCTACATCCGTTCTTGTTATTGCAGGGCTTATCGTTTTGCTATTGGGACTCGCCCTTGCCGACGCAGCTTCAGCCTACCAAAAGCATGGCCCCTCAATGCAATTTGCCTCAATACTTCTATTCATCTGTGCAGCAGCTGATTTTCTAGGCGGGGCCTTAGTTGTCACAACAGCGTTTCTCCGTCCAAAGAAGACATGAATAGGCCTAACCATCTGCTCAACAGGAAGCCTTCACGCATAGCATGAATTCACATCTTGCTTAAAATCGGCTCCTGTTAGCAGTTGCCGTTAGGCCGCAATACAAAGGAGGAACCAATGAATACGAGCATAAAGCGAGTTCTATTCTGGACTCCGAGGGTCCTGTGCATTCTTTTCGCGATGTTTTTGAGTCTGTTTGCCTTAGATGTATTCGGTGAAGGTTATGGCTTTTGGGAAACAATTCTTGCTCTGCTAATCCATCTAGTTCCAGTATACATCGTTGTCATCGTATTAGTCATAGCATGGCGTTGGGAATGGGTTGGGGCGATCCTGTTCATCGCTTTGGCGTTGTTCTATCTGGTCTGGTTCTGGGGACGATTCCATTGGAGCGCTTATTTGGGAATTTCCGGCCCCTTGGTCTTGCTAGGTCTTCTTTTTCTGTTCAACTGGATATACAGAGCACAACTGCGAACGCGATAGCTGCAGCCTAACAACGGGTTGCAGCCGACGTTGCTCCGCTGTGCTCTGTAACGCGGCTGAACCCAACCGTCAGGGCGCTCAAGGCTGTGTGAGCGCCCCTAGCGGGAGTCAACGACCTTCTTCACAGCTCGTATGTGTTCCGGGGTGGTGCCGCAACAGCCTCCAATAATGGAGATCCCAGCGTCAATCAGCTCCTGGGTCTTTTCCGCAAAGAACTCGGGTGTTTCAGGGTAGGTCAGCGTATCACCTTTTGTTTCGGGTAAACCGGCATTGGACTTAATGATCACCGGAAGCGTGGTAGCCCTTTTGAACTCCCGGGCTATTTTGACCATGTTGGAGATACCGTTGCCACAATTGGAGCCGATGATGTCGGCCCTCGCTTCCTGAAGCCCTGCCGCCGCCGCCTCAATACCTACCCCCATAACCGTGAAGAAGCCCCTTGGGGTTTCATCAAATGTCATGGTTGCTATCACGGGGATTTGAGGGGCTACAGATTTTGCGGCCTTGATAGCGAGCGTCGCTTCTTTTAAATCGACCATGGTTTCGATACACATAATGTCAACGCCAGCACTGAGAAGAGCTCGCATCTGGCGAACGTAACCACGATACAGAGTATCAGGTTCAGCCTCGCCATACGGCTTTAATAGCCTCCCTGACGGACCACAGGACCCGGCAATATATGCCCTGTCGCCTACAACCTCCCGGACATGAAAAACCGCTCTTTGATTGATCTCCTTGGTTTCGTCTACGAGTCCGTAATCTGAGAGTACCATCGGCGAGGCACCAAATGTATTGGTTTGAATAATGTCTGCGCCTGCATGTAAATAAAGCCGTGCAATCTCCTCTAGTACCCCTGGATTCCTAAGGTTTACAGATGCTGGGCACTCACCCGGCTGGACGCCTTTTTCCAGGAGCATGGTACCCATTGCACCATCGGCCACCAGCACCTCGCCTTGTTCCAGCCTATCGAGAATAAATTTCATCTATCTATACATTTACAAGGTGCTTGACGCGCTCGACAGCCTTGGCTGCATCATACGCATAGGCATCGGCTCCAATATCTCGGGCGTACTCCTCAGAAATGGGCGCGCCTCCTATGATTGTTCTTATGGTGCCTGTAAGACCCTCCTTCATCAGAAGGTCCGTCACGGTTTTCATTACTGGCGCCGTTGTCGTTAAAAGTGCCGACATCCCGATCACCTTTGCTTCCTCCTTAACCGCAGTGTCTAGAAACTTTTCAGCCGGGACATCCTTACCCAGATCAATGACTTCAAATCCCGCACCTCTCATCATGATCACCACGAGATTCTTGCCTAAGTCGTGGAGATCACCATGAACCGTCCCAATGACAATTTTGCCCAGGCTGGGAATTTCGTCTTTCACCAGCAACGGTTTCAGCCGGTCCAATCCCGCGTACATAGCTCTAGCCGCGAGGAGCACTTCAGGTAGAAAGATTTCATGCTTCCCAAACTGCTCCCCAACGATATTCATACCGGCGATAAGGCCATTGTCCAGGATCTCTTTTGGTGATATGCTCTGTTCAATTGCCTGTTTAGTCAGTTCGAATACCTTTTTATCGTCACCGTTTCGTAATGAGTCCGAAATATGCTGAAGGATATCCATTTCCACTCCTTTTCATACGGTTACGAATCTAGCGGAGGACAAACTTTTCATCCGTTCATGGCACGAATAGGTTTTGCAGAGTTTGCAAAACGTATAGTTGCTTTTAAAAATATGAATCTCTCTCTTGCCTGCAATCAAAACACCTGTCACCGATTTTAGGGGGCTCATCAAAAAGCTTTTGTTCAGCGTTATACCGACCTTTTCCGGCTGCAAGTACTCGAAAAGTTTTCTCTGTCCGCTGATATGCCACCCACAGTAGCCGGGGCTATAGCTTAATACCTGGCTATCAGGCTTGATAAGGGACCTGTTTGAGAGGTGAGTGAAATAATCTGCTTCACTCGCCTCTACAGCTTTATCCGCCGCCAGGGAAGCCACCGCGTCCAGCATTGAACCCGGAGCGAAATGATTGTCCTGGAAAAGCTCTTCAATTCTCGTGCTGACCAGGCCACCCATGGTCAGGGCAAATAACGCAAGATTGTAAGCACGAGGGAAAATTTGCGCAAGAGGGTTCTCTTTTTCGTTTTTCCCTTCGCCCCTGAAGATCGATTCAAACTCACCTGTCGATATCTCCGATATCATGCCCACAGGTCGAGCGCTAGTGGCGAACAAATCCATGGCCTGTGATAGGATGGTATGAATGCTTTGGGAGACGGTCGTACCCTCCGGGACTCCTTGGTTCTCCAGCACAGTATCGCCATCGGGTATAATACTGGCAAGATCGAATTGCACCAACCGATTCACGAATCCCTCTCCGGCAAACGATCCTGTCCATACCGCTGTGCTTCATTCTCCATAAGCCTGACCAATTCATGCTTTATTTCCTGAGACAAACTTGCTGGTTCGTAATCTCTCAATAGTTTTTCAACCTCACGATGCGCGCGCTCATTAAGGGTAAGGGCCCCTTCTTCTTCCCACCTCGGTCGACTGGCACGGTCGATTACCGGTCCCGGGAAACTGAATTCCGTTTTAAGATGGCGCCGGCTGTGTTCCGAGATAAGTAGATGTTGTTCCTTGAGCAGCTCCTGAAATATCGGGAGGGCAGGAAAATCGTCCTTTGGCTCGATGCCTTCAATCAATCTCAAACTCATGCCACAAATTTCATTGTCCACTATTAGCTTCTCCAGACTATGGCAGCTTTCAAAATCAAGCATGCCCGGACCGGATACGTTGTTAATTCCGGATAGAGCAGCTAAAGTTGCGCCTATTCCACTTTCAAGCCCAGCCTGCGAATCGAGCTGTTTGGCATCGCTCAGGGATATGTAGGCTTGAGTTGGTAATCCCAGGTATTTTCCGATCTCATTATACGCACAGTCGATCATCATGGTCTCCACGGCACCCATCGGTGTCGTTTCATAACGGATATCAAAGATAGCGGGCGATCCCCCATAAAGGACGGGTGTACCCGGGTTGGCGAACTGACTGATGACAATTCCACTCAGGGTCTCAGCGGTATGTTGAACAAGTGTTCCTGTCAGGGTCACGGGCGCAATGAACCCTGAGAGAGGCATGGATATCAATTCAACAGGGATGGAGTACCGGGCGCAGTCTACGACATTCTGTGAGGTAACATCACTCCACTTTAAGGGGGAGGTGGGACAGCAAGAAAAAATGGTAAGCGGTTTTTCCTTAAGAGCCTCTTTAGAACCTCGAATTGCCAGCTGAAAATCTTTCATAACACTAAAAGATTCGACGGTAAATGCACCGGTAACGACTGGCTTTTCACCATAGAGAAAATTCAGGAAGAGTCGATAACTGTCGGAAACCTTTTCATGTACGTCTGCTGGTATCAGGGCCGTGCTCTGGGAGGCGATATGCTCCAGCTGGCTGATGACCTTCACGTAATTCACATAATCTTCTGTTGAGGGCTGGCGAATCCTTTTTGTGTGATAATCGAGAACATGCAGAGCCGCAGATCCGGGGGTAAAGTAAACATTGTGATCGGAGAAATCATGGGTCTCGATCCCATGGACGTCATATAATTTGAACGATCCGGGGGCCATTTTCAGCGCCTTTTCAATAATTTCATCTGTAAAGGACACACGGTATCGCTTGACATCGACCTTCGCCCCATGATCCGCCAGCAACGATAAAACCCCTTGGTTATGGATCTCAACTCCCAGCATGCAAAGAATGTGGGTGGCTTCGGAAATAATCTGCCCGATAAGGTTGTCATCTAAAAATCTAATGGTCGGCCTCATTTTAAAGCCCCTCTATATAGTCAATAACTTATAATGATGATCATCTCCCATACCACTCCGAAATGCATTTCTATTGTCTCAGATTTACGATGAAGGTAGGAAAGTCGTTGGTATCAAGCAATGAACTTTCGAGAATCAACTGGCACACGTCGGGTAATTTACTTCTGTATTCTGTCCAGGTATGGGGAAATGCCGTTTTTCTTTCGTCGGCGACCATTTGGCGCAGGGCCTCGTCGTAGTCCCGATGCAGTCGGGACGAGACTTCGTCACGCCTTTGTCGGGGTATGCCCCGCCATCGGCGGGAAAATCATACACTGGCAAACGAGCCGACCTGATCCTGTTCACCCTGGATAACGGGAAAATGGTCATCCAAAAGGCCATAATCGCCGGGAATGCGGTCTATGCAGCGAAGGGCAATTAACCGCGCCAAACAGACAACAGGACTTGTGATAGTAAAGGGAGGATTGTATCTTTTAAATTGAGATTGGCGGTCATTCAGACGGATATACTTTGCCTGACAATATACGAACGCACGCATATCGTGCCACACCGGCAAGAAAGGAGTCGCAACCAATGAAGTTACCAACACCACTTTGCTGTTCCCTAGTCGCCGGGCTGTTCCTCTGCCTTGGGTTTTCCCAGGCAGCGGCCCAGGAAGAGGACCTGGCGGTGATTCAGCGATGGCTGCGCTATGCGGATGCCCCAAATGCCCTTTATCATCATCTGAGCGGCCAGGCCTTTCGCCTGCTTGACGAGCGGGAAGCAGCTATCGCCAGGTTGAAAACCAGGAAGCAGTGGCAGGCCCGCCAGGCCCGTGTCAGGGCGGTCCTGCAGGATATCGTCGGGCCTTTTCCCGATAAGACCCCTCTAAATCCCCGCATTACCGGGACCCTTCAGAAAGACGGCTACCGGATGGAGAAGGTCGTTTACGAATCCCTGCCCGGATTTTACGTTACCGCCGCCCTTTTCATTCCCGATGGCCTCAAGGGCAAGGCGCCGGCTGTTCTGTATTGCAGCGGGCATACCCAGGAGGCCTTTCGCGGTGCCGCCTACCAGACCGCCATCATCAACCTGGTGAAGAAAGGGTTCGTGGTGCTGGCCTTCGATCCGGTAGGCCAAGGAGAGCGGCAGCAGTATTACGATCCTCAGACCGGCGATTCCCGGATCGGCAGAGCGACAAGGGAGCATTCCTATTCCGGTGCCCAGTGCTTTATTTCCGGCAGTTCCCAGGCCCGCTACGTGATCTGGGACGGCATCCGCAGCATCGACTACCTCCTGACCCGTCCCGAGGTGGACCCGCAGCGGATCGGTATCACCGGACGCTCAGGCGGGGGAACTCAATCGGCCTATATCGCCGCCTTCGATGACCGCATCCTTGCCGCGGCCCCGGAGAACTACATCACGAGCTTCCGGCGGCTTATGGAATCCATCGCCCCCCAGGACGCGGAGCAGAATTTCTACCACGGACTGGCCGGCGGCATCGACCACGCCGACCTGCTGGAAGTGCGGGCACCCAGACCCGCCCTGATCATCGCCACCACCAGGGACTATTTCAGCATTCAAGGAGTGCGGGAAACCTTTGCCGAGGTGGCCCGGGCCTACAAGGCTTTGGGGCAGCCGGAAAACGTGGCCCTGGTGGAGGATGACGCCGAGCACGCCTCCACCCCCAGGAACCGGGAGGCCATGTACGCCTTTTTCCGCCAGCATCTGAACCTGCCCGGCCCGACGACGGATGAGGAGGTGGAGCTCCTGACACCAGAAGAGTTGCAGGTGACTCCCACCGGTCAGGTAGCCACTTCCTTTCAGGGGCAGACAGTTGCCAGCCTGAACAGCGCCGCCACCAGGCCCCTGCTGGAGGACCTGGACCGGTCCCGGCAAAAGGTTAAGCGTCACCTGGCCGCTGTCAGAAAGGCCGCCCGGGAGCTTTCCGGCCTGGTTGAACCCCAGGACGCCGGAGATGTCGTCTTCACCGGCCGGTTTCTCCGTGCAGGCTATGCCGTGGAAAAATATTTCATGCCGGGTGAGGGGGACTACATCATTCCGTTCCTGGTTATGGTGCCCTCGGGCGGCGGGAAACATCCGGCGCTTATTTATCTTCATCCGGGGGGTAAAGCCGCGGAGGCCGGCCCTGGGGGTGAGCTGGAATGGTTTGTCAAACAGGGGTATGTGGTCCTGGCACCCGACCTGATCGGCGTGGGAGAAATGGGAGACGGCAAGCTCCGGGGCGATTCCACCATCGGCGGCGCGTCATATGACATATGGTTCAGTTCCATCCTGATCGGCCGCAGCCTGGTGGGTTTGCGCGCTGGTGATTTCCTGCGGACCTTCCATGCCCTGCGGGAGCGGCCCGACGTGGACACCGGGAACATCGTGGCCGTGGCCCGGGGAGACATGGCGCCGGTGCTGCTTCACGCTGCCGCCATTGAGCCCGAGATTTCCAGGGTGGCACTTATCGAGCCGTTGGCATCCTACCAGTCCCTTGTCATGAACACCTATTACCAGTCCTCTTTTGTGCTCTCGTCGGTGGCGGGGGCCCTTACCGCCTATGACCTGCCGGACCTGGCGGCAAGTCTGGCCCCCAGACCGCTGCTGCTGATTAACGTCACCGATCATATGGGGCAGAGGGCCGGGCCGGCAGTCCTGGAGGCGGAGATGGCTGTTGTCCGATCAGCCTATGCAGCCGCGAAAGGAGAGGAGAAGTTGGAGATTCGCACCTGGGAGCCGGGTCAATCCATGGAGGAGGCGTTCTCCTCCTGGCTGGGCAAGTAGCCGGTTATTAATGCTTAGTAACATCACATTAACCCACGACTTTCCCGCAGGGATCCCTTCGGGATGGGAAAGTCGTGGACTAGCCATTGTGCTCGTCATCAGCATGGGGCTTTGTTGTTGCGTGTCATACCACTTTGGCGCAGAGGATGACCCCGCCGATGGCGGGGATGAAGCCTTTGCGCGGGCATCAGAAAACGGGCGCCTGGCCAATGAAGGCCTGACACGTTCTCGCAATTTCGTCAGAGGCTGGCTGGAGACAGCCGACCCCCAGACCGGGTTGATTGCCAGAAATCTCAAGGACAGCAAGGATATCTGGAATGCGAAGGATAGCGCTGCGGATAACTATCCTTTTATGGTCCTCACGGCGGCAATCACGGACCGCCCGCTTTTCGAGGGGCGTATGCTCGACATGCTTCGCACCGAAACAAAACTGACCTCCCGCATCGGGACACTGCCGGACACCTACTCCTTTTCCAAACAGGATTTCAGGGATGCGGAACCCGATCTGGAGCGCAGCATATTCGGGGCCTCGGAATACATAAAAGACGGCCTGCTGCCATTAACCGAGTGGATCGGGTCAAGCCCGTGGTCAGAGCGCATGATAAGTATGCTGGATGACATGTGGCAGCGTGCGCCCGTTGAAACCCCCTTTGGCCCCATCGTTTCCGGGAGCCAGGAAGTCAACGGCGAGATGCTGCAGACCCTTTCGCGGGTATACTGGCTGACCGGCGACGGGAAATACCTGGAATGGGCCGTCCGCCTGGGGGACTACTACCTGCCGGGCGCGCATCACCCTACCCGCGATGAAGAGCATCTCAGGCTGCGGGACCACGGCTGCGAGATCGTCTCGGGCCTGTGCGAGCTGTATGCGATGGTTCACTTTGCCATGCCTGAGAAAAAGCAGGCCTACCGGGAACCGATCCACGTTATGCTGGATCGCATCCTGGAAGTCGGCCGGAACCAGCACGGCCTGTTTTACAACGTCATCAATCCCAGGGCCGGAACCCATGGTACCACCAGTGGCGGTGAAGGTATCGCCGATACCTGGGGTTATACCTACAACGGGTTTTATACGGTCTACCTCATCGACGGAACCCCGGCCTATCGCCAGGCCGTTTTAAAAGCCCTCGGCAGCTTGAATGAGAACTACCGCAGCTACGACTGGGAAAGTGGCAGTGCCGATGGCTATGCCGACGCCATCGAGAGCGCTCTCAACCTGTATAATCGTGAACCGGTCCCATCGGCGGCGGAGTGGGTAGATAGCGAAATCAGGGTGATGTGGGGGAAGCAGCAGCCCGGCGGCATCATCGAGGGCTGGCACGGCGACGGCAACTTTGCCAGGACCAGCATCATGTACTGCCTGTGGAAAACAAAGGGCGTTACCATCCGGCCCTGGCGGGAGGATGTCGTCTTCGGGGCAGTTCAGGAGGGTAATGTTCTCAAAATGAGTATCCGCGCTGATAATGAGTGGGAAGGAACAATCCTGTTTGACTCGCCGCGTCATCAGACGAACCTGCAGCTGCCCCTTGACTGGCCGCGCATCAACCAGTTCCCCGAGTGGTACACCGTAAATTCCGAGACCGTTTATACGGTTCACGATCTGACGGCCAAATCCAAAGCGACTTATACGGGCAAGCAGCTAAGCGAAGGTATCGCCGTCCGACTGCAGCCGGGCATTGAACATCGATTGGTGGTAAAGTAAGGAGTGATCACAGAATAACTTGTTAAAGTGTCGGTTCAGTCAATCCAGGAAGGCGGTTCAGTGGGGGCGACTCGCTGAGGCCTCCCCGGACTCGCTGGAGACGGCACGTCGAGGCTGGCCGGGACGGCCAGGGTCGCCCCTACAAGCCGCAGCTACGAGAACGGCCCATCATCGCGCGCGGGATAATGCTAAATGACCAAGGAGGTCCGCCATGAAACACCACCATCTCCTCCCTATAGCCCTTACAGCCCTTGCGCTGCTGACTACCTGCAACCGGCAACATGCAAGTACTCATCCGCGAGTCACTATCCCAGGCAGCGAACACCACACCATACAATCTTCATATGTCGACCAAACCTACCAGATACAGGTCTTGCTGCCATTAGACTATGCGGGATCAACAGACTATTTCCCTACAGTCTATGTTCTGGATGCCGACCTCTCATTCGGCATGGCTTCCGACATAGTGCGCTGGCTGCAGAGGTTCAAAGAGATACCGGGCGTGATCGTAGTGGGTATCTCCTACGGTGAAGGGATCGACGCCTGGTGGGACAAACGATCAAGGGACTACACGCCATCGAATGATCGTACCCGCCTGTGGGGTGACTGGCCATTGGCTGGCGGGGCGGAAGATTTCAAGGCTTTCTTGAAGGAAGAGCTCATCCCCTTCATTGAAAACAGGTACCGAGTGCTTTCCGGTAGCCGAGTGATCGCCGGGCTTTCGTTCGGTGGCTTGTTTGCCGCGCACGTCCTTTTCACCGAACCGGAGCTGTTTCAGGGGTATATATTAAGCGGCACCCCTTTCGCTTGGGATGATGGAGCTCTCTGGAGAACAGAAGGAGAGTATTTTGCGAGTCACAGACATCTTCCTGCTGTCGTGTTTTCGGCGATAGGAGAACGGGAGGATCCAGAGCGGCTTTTTAAGCCGTGGCGGGCGTTTACCACGCACCTCAAAAGCAAGGGATACGAGGGGCTGCTATTTGAGGCAGTGGTATTTGCGGGCGAGACACACATCTCAGTGTGGCCCGCAGCGTTCACGCGCGGCCTTAAGTACGTGCTAAGCGCGATAACGGTATCGAAGCAGACTGATTAAGGAGGTCCACCATGAAACGCCGCTATCTTATCACCATATTTATGGCAGTCCTTGCTCTGATGGCAGCCTGCGGGAAAACGGCTTCCGAAAAGAGGCCACCCATCATCGATATGCATATGCATGCTTTCCCTGCGACTTGGTCGGAGGAGCACACACCCTTTAACGTGATTACCGGCAATTCATCCACCGCATCGACAGGAGATCAGCTATTCCTTGAAACACTGTCACAGTTAGACAGCTACAATATCAGGCTGGCCGTTCTGAGCGGTCCGTTGGCGAGTGTCAACGAGTGGATGGCCGCGGTACCAGGGCGATTTATTGGCGCACCACAATTCCCGATGGTCTATCTCAACACCGACACCGCGACGCTGCTCGAGCGCTATCTACCCTCCATCGATGAGCTACGCAGGGAACACGGATCGGGCCAGATCGGGGCAATAGGGGAGATTACGGCTCAGTATGCCGGCATGCTGCCTACCGATCCGGTATTGGAACCGTTTTTTGCCCTTGCTGAAGAACTGGACATCCCGGTTGGGATTCACACCAGTGGCGGTACAACAGTGATATTGCGGCCGGAAGATCGGGCGAAGTTCCGGGTCAGCTTCGGCAATCCAATCCATTTAGAGGAGAAACTCGCCAAACACCCTGGTTTGCGTATGTACCTTATGCATGCCGGTTACCCTTTTCTTCAAGAAACGATTGCGCTCATGGTGGTCTACCCGCAGGTCTATGCTGATCTGTCGTCGATCAACTGGCTAATCCCCAGACCGGCGTTCTACACGTATTTGAAGGCACTCATTGCGTCTGGGCTGGAAAAGCGCCTGATGTTCGGATCTGATGGGGGAGCATTCCCGGAGGCCATTGGAATGGCCATCGATGCCATTGAATCAGCCGACTTTTTAACCGAGGATCAGAAGCGTGACATTTTCTATAACAATGCGGCCCGGTTCCTACGGTTAGAGGGAGCGCAGTAGTATCGTATGCAAATGACCATTATGCACATGTACGGAGGTGTACCATGAAACGCCGTGATTTCTTGAAGACCACGGGCCTGGGCGCGGCGGCGCGGGCACTGCCGGGCTGCGCGGCCCGACGTTGAACATCGATTGGTGGTGAAGTAAGGAGTGATCACGGAGTAACTTGTTAAAGTGTCGGTTCAGTCAATCCAGGAAGGTGATTCAGGGGCGACTCACCGAGTCGCCCCTACAGGCCGCAGCTACGGAAACGACCCCGCTTCGCAGGCGGGATAATGATAGATAACAAAAGGAGGTACGTTATGAAACGTCAATATCTCATCACCATAAGCCTAGCAGTCCTGGCTCTGCTAACGGCCTGCGCGCCGAAAGCAGGTAGGCCAGCTGTTAATGCAGAGCAGCCGCAGGCAATCTCCGGTTACGTAACCGTTGACGGCACCAAGCTGGGCTATTTAATCGAAGGCAAGGGCATTCCCTGTGTGGTTATCGGTGCCACAAAAAACTGGCCGAGAAAGACCTTCTCTGAGGAGCTGAGAAAACACATAAAGTTCATTTTCATGGATAATAGGGCGTTCGTTCCACCTGATGAACCGGTAGATATCGACAAGATCACTATGGATACTGCGGTTGATGATGTCGAACTGCTCCGTAAAAAACTGGGTTTTGAGAAGATCGCCGTCTCAGGATGCTCTTATCCAGCCTTATTAGCTCTCGCTTACGCCCAGAAGTATCCCGATAATACTTCACACGTCATTATGGTCGATATGGTACCGTATTGGGGCGACAAAGCCATCAGAAACGAGTACTGGGAAACTACTGCGTCTGACGAAAGAAAGGAGATCCTAAAACGCAATCATGAGCAATTAACAGACGAGGTTCTGAGCAAAGTTCCTCCATCTTGGAGGGGTTATGTTAGAAGTGCTCCCAAGTACTGGTATGATCCTACCTACGACTGCTCATGGTTAGTTGAGGGCTTTGAACGTAATCCCGAAAGAATGGGGCATTTCTTAAACGAACATCTACTACAATATGACTTCACTCAGGGAAATGAAATTACAACTCCGGTGTTCCTTGCTTTGGGCAAATACAGCTATGTGTGTCCTTACTACCTGTGGGACGACTATAAGGAGAAACTGCCGAATCTCTCTTACAACCTGTTCGAGAAGAGTGGACATTTTCCAATGCTGGAGGAGCAGGCCCTTTTCGACAGCCTGCTTATCGATTGGATCAAGGGGCAGTAGGTGCGGATCCGTCCAATCCAGGTAAGTGATTCAGGTAGGGGCGACTCGCCGAGTCGCCCCTACTGGCCGCAGCTATGAGGACGTCCCATCTTCGCGCGCGGGATAATGATAAATGACCAAGGAGGTCCGCCATGAAACGTTACTTACACTTTTCCCTATTAACTCTTACCATTCTGCTGCTTGCTGCCTGCCAGGATTCAGGTACGCCCAAAGTCGGCTTACCTGTAGCCAAGCCTGAAAAAGTCGGCCTGTCCTCAAAGCGGCTGGCCCGTATTGATGCCGTCATGCAGGATTATGTGGATCAAAATAAACTTGCTGGCATCATAACCGTAGTGGCGCGCCATGGTAAAGTTGTCCATGCGGGGCGATTTGGCATGATGGATATCGAAGCACAAAAACCCATGCAATTCGATACCATATTTCGCATTTACTCCATGAGCAAGCCCATCACCTGTGTTGCGCTGATGATGCTCTATGAAGAAGGGCATTTCCAGCTAGATGATCCGGTATCAACGTTTATTCCAGAGTTCAAAGACCTGAAAGTCTTCGTCAAGGAGACTGAAGCCGGTCTTCAACTGGCCGAA
Organism: uncultured bacterium; assembly: GCA_964621455.1. Taxonomy (GTDB): domain Bacteria; phylum Fidelibacterota; class Marinisomatia; order SCGC-AAA003-L08; family TS1B11. The sequence continues at coordinate 954 of CAZULW010000059.1, read as the reverse complement.
CTTGAACGGGACATCACTATTCATGATCTTCTGACCCATACAGCTGGCCTGATTTATGGTGGATATTCGAACTCGCCGGTCGATTCAATTTACCGGGAATTTGACGTTCGAAACCGTGATGGAACACTTGAGGATATGATTCAAAAACTAGGTCGGATTCCCCTCCAGCAACAACCCGGTACTAAATGGCAGTATGGTGTAGCTATCGATGTATTAGGCTACTTAATAGAGGTGATTACCGACGAGCCACTCGATGCATTTCTGGAACAGAGGATATTTCAGCCACTGGGCATGAAGGACACTGGCTTTCATGTGCCGAGGGAAAAAATCGGCCGATTTGCAGCGATGTACGGCCTTTCAGATACAGGTAACCTTACGCTCATCGATGCGCCAGCAACAAGTCAGTTTGTGAAATCGGCGACATTTTTTTCGGGCGGCGGCGGATTGGTTTCAACAGTTTCCGATTACATGCGGTTTGCCCAAATGCTGCTAAATGGCGGTGAACTGGATGATACCCGCCTGTTGAGCCGGAAGACAGTTGAGATGATGACTATGAATCAATTGGGCAATGAATTAATTCCCATTGGTCGTGGGAGTTATGGTCAGAGCCTGAAAGGGTACGGCTTTGGTCTCGGTTTTCGAGTGCGTACTGATATCCCCCAATCTGAGTTGTTGGGATCAATGGGTGAGTTTGGATGGGGAGGTGCGGCTGAAACCTTTTTTCTGGTTGATCCCGAAGAGGACCTTATTGGACTGGTTATGGCTCAATTTAGGCCACCTCGATATTATCCGATAAGACGGCAGTTTGCGACGCTTATTTACCAGGCCATTGTGGATTAGAGATTTTAATACAGTTAGGGGAGCCGGGAAAGCCTCCCGCTAAAGCCAATAGAGGAGGACCACCATGAAACGCCGTGATTTTCTGAAAGACGTGGGCTTGGGCGCGGCAGCGCT
>CAZULW010000058.1:0-15528 GCA_964621455.1 uncultured bacterium | reverse complement strand
GATGAGGCCGTGGCCAAAAGTCTATATGCAAAGTACCTGGGTCATTAGGTTCCCGGTAATGGTTAATGGAAGGTGTAATTTCTTGAGAGGATGAACATACCTGGGCTCTGGAGGTAAGCCAGTGACATTATTATCGCATTCAACCACGAGGTCTGGGGCCAGCGCAGTATAGGTGCCGTAGCCGGTGCCTACTGGGGCAGGGGTTTCGAGACCTTCCTGGCGGAAGAGGGGGTCCACCATGTACATCACGCTCCGCTGGAGCTGGCGGTCATCGGCCACCTGCACATTATTCTGGCCCTGCCCTGCCTGTCCAAGACGTTCATCCGCCTGTGGGACGCCCGCAAGGGGCTGGGCGTGATTCCCGTTACCCAAGAGTGCTTCCATCCCCTGGCCGCCCTTTATCACCGGGCCAGCTTGTCGCTGCTGGAAACGGCGTACGAGGAATGGCGGTATAACCCGCGCCATATCGTCTCCGATCCGCAGTTTGTCACACTGGAGGTGCCCAACCCGGAGGTGCTGCGCAATATCAACCGCCCCTCGGAGCTGTAAATGCGGCCGCCTCATGGGCAATTTCGGCGTTAATTTCGCCGACGGAACACCGGGAGACCCTTTTTAGTTCTCGCGGAAAAGCAGGGACACGACTGACCAGTAGAGGTATTTCGAAAAAAAAGGGTCCTAAAACATGCTGAAAAGATCGGCGATAATCATGAGAAGTTTCCTTGTTTTATGTTTCCTGGCAGGCTGCTCTGCGCCTATCCGTGGACCGGCAGAAAAAACCGCGGCGGTCGAGCGTTGGGGGATTTTTGAGCTGACGCTGCGGGGACCGGAAGGCGGCAATCCTTTTCTCGATGTAGAGTTGAGCGCCCGGTTCAGGCACCAGGACCATGTCGTCGAGGCCGAGGGCTTCTACGATGGGGATGGTGTGTATCGCGTCCGGTTTATGCCCGGTACTTCGGGCGTGTGGAGCTACGTGACTGAGAGCAACCGTCCCGAACTCGACGGCAGGCAGGGTAAATTCACCTGTGTCAAGGCCTCGCCGGGCAATCATGGGCCGGTGCGCATAAGAAACACCTACTACTTCGCCTATGCCGACGGCTCGCCATATTATCAGGTTGGCACTACCTGCTATGCCTGGGTTCATCAGGGCAGCGAAATTGAAGAGCAGACCCTCAGGACGCTTGCGGAGGCGCCCTTTAATAAGCTGCGGATGTGCGTCTTTCCGAAGGACTACGTCTATAACAAAAACGAACCCCAATACTATCCGTTCGAAGGCACCCCCCTCAAGGACTGGGATTTTACCAGGTTCGATCCCGCCTTCTGGCGCCATTTCGAGCAGCGGGTCCTCGATCTGCAGAGATTGGGCATCGAAGCGGATATCATCCTTTTCCATCCCTACGACCGCTGGGGCTTTGAAGACATGGGCGCCGAAAACGACGACCGTTACTTGCGTTACGAGGTGGCCCGTCTGGCCGCCTTTCGCAACGTGTGGTGGTCATTCGCAAATGAATACGATTTCATGCCAGCTAAAAAGGAGTCGGATTGGGACCGATTCTTCAACATCGTGAAGGACAATGACCCCTACAATCACCTTCGGGGGATTCACAACGGCCGCCAGTGGTACGACCATACCAAATCGTGGGTGACCCACGCCAGCATCCAGTCCTCGGACCTGGCAAGCGGGCGAGAATGGCGGCATAAATATAAGAAACCGATTGTATACGACGAGTGCAGGTATGAAGGCGACATCCCGCAGGGCTGGGGAAATATCACAGCCATGCAGATGGTGCGCCGGTTCTGGATCGGCACCCTGTCGGGCTGCTACGTCGGCCACGGCGAAACCTACCTGCATCCGGAAGACCTGCTGTGGTGGGCAAAGGGCGGCGTGCTCCGCGGTGAAAGCCCGGCCCGAATCGCCCACCTGAAGGAATTCATGGCATCCGCTCCGCCGTTTGAGCAGCTGGAGCCCATCGGCGACGAAAAGGGCTCGTATATTCTGGCCAAGCCCGGCGAGTATTACCTGGTCTATTTCGTCAATCCCCAAACGATCACCCTGGATCTGGCCGGCGAACGGCCCTACCGTATCGACGGCATTGACCCCTGGGAAATGAAGCTGGAGCCGGTTGGCACCGCCAGCCCCGGCCGCTATACTTTCTCCTCACCCCGTTCAGACTATGTCTACCGCTTTACACCCTACAGGCCGGGTGAGAAGATCCGGCCCGAAGCCAAAGCGGCAGCCAGCGTCATATCAGGCGCGGCCCCGCTTGAGGTGAAATTCTCTACGGCCGGCAAGCTGAAGTGTCGCTGGGATTTCGGCGATGGCACTTCATCCACCGCTGCTAATCCCACCCACACTTACATGAGGTCCGGTCAATATATTACCACACTGACTGTGATCGACGACGAAGACCTGTCTGCTGGCACCGCGCTGATGATAAACGTGCTGCCGCCCGTCCCGAAGAACCTTAGCCGATACAAAACCTGGCCGGGTTCCCATTCGGGTCTGGTCTTCTTGTGGGGCAACGACAGGCACAGCAACCGGATTATCGACAGCGACGGAAAGACTGTCCGGACCTGCCAGGTCGAAGCGCGCGGCAAGGCGAAAATCGGGCAGCGGTCCGAAATGGAGCTTGCCGGTGGTGCCTTTCTGGCCCGGGGCGTCAACGACGATCTCCTGAGTACGTGCAAAGCCAGCAACCAACTTACTATTGAAGGCGTGATCACGCCGGACAACCTTGACCAGCGCGGCCCGGCCCGCATCATCACCTTCTCCAAAGACACCGGTTCGCGTAACTTTACGCTCGGTCAGGAAAATGAAAACCTGATCCTGCGTCTGCGCACGCCGAAGACGGGCGTCAACGCCCTGAACCCCCAGATCAGCCTGTGCGGCGTCAAGGCCGGTGAGCCGCTGCACGTGATCGTCAGCTATTACCCGAGCAATGTGTATTGCTACCTGAACGGCAAGACTGTCTATTCGAGCACTGATGTCCAAGGCGATTTCAGCAACTGGGAGGACTGCTACCTGCTGTTTGGCGATGAATACAGCGGCGAACGGAGCTGGGCCGGTCAGATCGAGGGTGTGGCGATTTACAGCCGTTTTATTGGTCCCGTTGAAGCCGCTCATAAGTACGCCCTTTACCAGCAGCGGCTTACGACTCGCAACTGATCCTGGCAGGCTTGTCGTCCGGGGCCGCTTGACCCGAAGAAAAGGGCGCACCTCAGCCGGCCGCCGGGAAGCAAGGATTCTGATGCGATATCGGCGGATATCCTACAGGAGAATATCATGATCGGGATGGCTCGATTTTACATCCGGTTGATTAAAACACCGCAGGCCGCACTGCTCCTGTTTACGGCTATGGCGGGCTACCGCAGCGCCGGTGGGAACCTGGGACTGCTGGAAATCATGATCGCGATGCTGGGACTGCTGTTTGCTATCAGCGGCACCACCGCACTGAACATGGTTTTTGACCGGGATATTGACGTCGTTATGGAAAGAACCAGGAACCGCCCGATTCCCACGGGGGTGATTTCTCCGAAGGACGCTTTCATTTTCGGATCGGTTCTGATCCTCGTCGGTATGTCTGGTAACTATTGGGTTTCACTCCTTTATGCGAATGTGGTTCTGGCCGGTGTTTTCTTTAATCTGGCGGTCTATACGCTGTGGTTGAAGCGGCGCTCACCCTGGTCCATCGTCTTTGGTGGTATGGCTGGCGGGATGCCGATCCTTGCCGGGCGGACGCTGGCGTTGGGCTATATAGACTGGATCGGGATTCTGCTGGCGTTGACCATCCTGTTGTGGATACCTTCACATATCCTGACGCTGTCAATGGACCATTCCAGGGATTATAAGCTGGCCGGTGTGCCCACCTTTCCGAACGTATTCGGTTTTGAAAATGCCCGCCACTTCATGGCCGTATCCAATCTGGCTGCTGCGGGGGTTATGCTCGCTGTCTTTCTCTGGCTGAATGTCTCTGTCTCGGGGATTGTTGTGCTGCTGCTGGGCAGCTTATTTCTATTGGGCTTTTCGTTGCGAAATATCCTGCGCCCGTCGGAAAAAACTAACTTCGCATTGTTTAAATATGTTTCTCTTTACATGGCCGGCGCGATGCTGATTTTGATTCTATAGGGGCTTAGTTGCGGGATCGAAATACGGACGAAATGGTTTAATTTCCAAAGATGTTTGCTACAATCAGGACTGTAGAAAAAAAGGGGGGAATAGCATGAATGTCTTTGACCGTATCGTTCTGCCGCTCACCGGGCTGATCGCGATTTACATTATTACATCGTCTCGTCTGCAGTCCTGCTGGTCGCGGGTGTCCCTCGGCCCTGACCGTAACCGTCCACGGGGAGGCCGTAGCCGCCACCGCGAGAGCCGGCATCACGAAGTGAAGAGCCTGCCCCTCTGGGCGTAGCCCAACCCTGGCCGGACTCGCCGTTCCGGCTACGCCGAGGCTACCCGGCGCGGGGAGGCCGGGCGAGCCTGAGCCATGCCCTGAGCGTAGTCGAAGGGGAAGCGGAAGGGGCGTGGGTTGAATCCGCCAATTGATGTGGGATTCCATCTGTGCCACAAGCAGGGTCCAGGGTATAAATGCGGGAAAATATGGAACAATGAAAAACGGGAGTGCTTTGAAGAGTAACCCATGAGCGAGTTCAAGAAAGGGCCCGGGAAATCGGTCAGGGAAGTCGAGCAGGTCACCATCCGGTTTGCCGGGGATTCCGGCGACGGGATGCAGCTGACCGGCAGCCAGTTTACCGAAACGACGGGTATCGTGGGGAACGATCTGGCCACCCTTCCGGACTACCCCGCTGAAATCCGCGCACCGGCTGGCTCCCTGGCCGGCGTAAGTTCTTTCCAGATCCAGTTCGGCGGCGGAGATATCCAGACGCCGGGTGACCGGCCCGACGTGCTGGTAGTGATGAATCCCGCCGCCCTGAAGGTCAACCTGCCCGAGCTGCGCCCGCACGGCACTATTATCACCAACAATGCCACCTTCGATAAGCGCAACCTGGAGCTGGCCGGGTGGGAGGCCAACCCCTTGGAAGATGATACCCTGGCCGAGTATACCGTCGTCAGTATTGACATGATACTCATGGTGAGAAAGGCCTCGGAGGACCTGGGACTCAGCAGCAAGGTAGTGGCCCGCTCCACCAACATGTTCGCGCTGGGGCTGCTCTACTGGGTGTATGACCGCCCGGTAGAAAACACCATCAAGTTTATTGAAACCAAATTCAAATCACACCCCGAGATCGTGGAGGCCAATAAGCGAGCGCTGTACGCGGGCTACAATTACGGCAATACTACCAGACTGATCTCCACCAGCTATACAGTTTCCAAAGCTGCCCTGCCGCCGGGCATCTATCGCAATATCATGGGCAACCAGGCCATCGCGCTGGGACTGGTGGCTGCAAGTCAAAAAAGCGGGCTGCGCCTGCTCTACACCAGCTATCCCATCACCCCGGCCAGTGATATTCTGCACATGGTTTCCAATTACAGCAACTTTGGGATTATCACCTTCCAGGCTGAGGATGAGATTGCCGCCGTCACCTCGGCCATCGGCGCGTCCTTTGCCGGTGCGCTGGCCGTAACGGGCACCAGCGGCCCCGGCATGGCTCTAAAGATGGAGGCCATCGGCCTGGCGGTATCCGCCGAGCTGCCGCTGGTTCTGGTTAATGTCCAGAGGGCCGGACCCAGCACCGGCATGCCCACCAAGACGGAGCAGGCCGACCTGTTTCAGGCCATGTATGGCCGCAATAGCGAGACTCCGGTAGTGGTGCTGGCAGCGGCCACGCCGGCCGACTGCTTCCACATGGCCTACGAGGCCTGCCGCATCGCCCTCCGGCATATGATCCCGGTGATCCTCCTCTCCGACAGCTATCTGGCGAACGCCTCCGAGCCCTGGCGGCTGCCTAAGCTGGAAGAACTGGTGCCCATCGAGAATCATAAAATCACCGAGAATAAGGGCGGTTTCCATCCCTTTGAAATTGTTGACCCCGAAACCATGGCCCGCGGCTGGGCCGTGCCCGGCACACCCGGACTGGAGCATCGTGTCGGCGGCCTGGAAAAGGACGCACTGACCGGCGAAGTGAGCTACGACGCCGAAAATCACGAGCACATGGTTCGCCGCCGCCAGAGGAAGGTGGATGCGGTGGCCGACTTTATCCCACCGGTCTCTCCCTTCGGAGACGAACATGGCGACCTGCTGGTGCTCGGATGGGGTTCCACCTATGGCGCTATTCGGGTCGCTGTCGAGCGGGTGCGGAAAAAGGACCATCCCGTAGCGCACCTCCACCTGCGCCACCTTAACCCATTCCCGAAAAACCTGGGTGAGGTACTGGTCAGGTTCCAGAAAGTGCTGGTGCCGGAGATCAACCTGGGCCAGCTGGCGCGGATCATCCGTTCGGAGTATTTGATCGACACGATTTCTTACAGCAAGGTGCAGGGTAAGCCGTTTACCACGGGTGAGATTGAAGAGAAAGTGTTGGAAGTACTGAAGGAGACGAAAGATGCCTGATGGTGCGATTGCTTCGAAGCCGCGAGCACTGACCCGGAAGGACTTTACCACCGACCAGACGGTCCGGTGGTGCCCCGGCTGCGGCGACTACTCCATTCTAGCCCAGATTCAGAAGACTTTCCCCGAGCTGGGCCGAAAAAAAGAGGATTTCGTTTTCGTGTCGGGTATCGGCTGCTCCAGCCGCTTTCCATATTATATGAATACCTACGGGTTCCATACCATCCACGGCCGAGCCGCTCCCATCGCCACCGGACTGAAGCTGGCCAACCCAGCCCTGAGCGTCTGGGTTGTGACGGGTGACGGGGACTGCCTGAGCATCGGGGGGAACCACTTCATCCACCTGCTGCGCCGGAACCCGGATATCAACCTCCTGCTGTTCAACAACCGCATTTACGGCCTTACCAAGGGGCAGTACTCGCCTACCTCCGAATTCGGCAAGGTGACCAAGAGCACCCCACTGGGCTCCATCGACTGGCCCTTCAACCCCCCGGCCCTGGCCTTGGGCGCCGCCGCCACCTTCGTCGCCCGCAGCATCGACGTGGAAGGCAAGCATCTCCAGGAGATGATCAAGGCGGCCTACCGGCATCATGGCACCTCTTTCCTGGAGATCTACCAGAATTGTATTATTTTCAACAATAACGCCTTCGCCGCTCTCATGGAAAAGGAGACCAAGGCCGATCATCAGCTGCTGCTGGAACACGGCAAGCCCATGCTCTTCGGCAGGGACCGGACCAGGGGCATCGCCATGGACGGCGCCTGGCCGGTGGCGATTGATCTGTCCGGCGGCAAGTATTCCATTGATGACGTGCTCATCCATGACAAAACCGACCGGATGAAAGCCCTGATCCTCAGCGAAATGACCTACCGGCCGGAGTTTCCCGTCCCCCTCGGCGTTATCTACGAGGTGGAGAAAAATACCTACGAGGACCTGACCCACCAACAGATCGATCGCGCCATCGAGAAAGACGGTCCCGGAGACATGGAAGCCATCCTGCACGCCGGCCATACCTGGGAGATTAAATAAGTAGGCCGAATATCGCGGATTTGTAGTAAAACTATCCAAAATATAAAGGAGAAGCACAATTCAGACCAGGAAATGGGATACTCTGCTGGTTGGCGAACACGAAATGATAGAGCGTGCCATGGACGTTCTGCGAAAAGAACTGGAGAAACTTCCCGATGCGGCTTACAGCACCTTTGCTATGCAGCGGGCGATTGATTTTCTGCTCGAGTTCGGCGACCGAATTCATAATACCAAGGAGGAGAAGGTACTCTTTCCCCTTATGGTTAAGCGTGGCATACCGGAAGAGGGACCGATTCGGGTAATGTTGCTTGAGCATGAGTCCGAGAGGAAAATCCTGCAGCAGATGATTACTGAGGCCCCAGACCTGGAAAGGGCTTCCGAAGCAGACAAGACCGGGTTTAAGCAAAAAGGGCTCGAGTATCTAGGAATTCGGGCAAACCACATCTGGAAAGAAAACGACGTCCTATACCAGATGGGGCGGCAGGTTCTCACCGAGGAAGACAACCGCTCCCTGGTGGAGGGTTTTGACCGTATCGACACATCCACCTATGGAGAAACTGCGGTGCAGCACTATTCGCAAATGCTGGAAGAAGTCGAGCAGGGGAGCAAGGCCAGCAAGAGTCTCATTCACAACCTCTCCCTGGAACAGATAGATGCGATTATGGAGACTCTGCCGGTTGAGGTAACCTTCATCGACGCCGATGACACGGTCGCCTACTTCAATCGTCTTGACAAGGAGAAAATCTTCGTCCGGACCCGGTCGGTGGTGGGCCGGAAAGTCCAGAAGTGTCATCCTGAAAAGAGTGTGCACCGGGTACTGCAGATAGTGGACGGCTTCAAGGACGGTTCGCTGGACAAGGCCGATTTCTGGATCGACTTTGCCGGAGATAAGGTGCTGATTCGCTATTTCCCGGTACGCAACGAGGAAGGTACCTACCTGGGCGTTCTGGAGGTTACTCAGCGAATTGGGGAGATCCAGAAACTCACCGGCGAAAAGAGGCTCCTGGACTGACCGGGGGTTTTCGTCTGAGTAGAGACCGATGAAAGGTGCCCGGCAAGCACTGGTAAAGCCCGGGCCAGTAGGGCGGCACGCCGACTTCAGTCTTAAAAACCGCTGAAGCGGTTATTAATGCATCGTAACATCATATTAGCCCATGACTTAAGTCATGGGCTGGCCATATAGTGGGATAATGAAAAACCGTTTCAACGGTTTCTACTATTCTGGATGGCCTTTCGTTACTAATTACATTTCCAGAAAACAACCTTCTCCACTTATCAACCCCCGTATTTCTATACGGATTAACGGGTTAAGAACGAAAGAAATGAATTTTCGGGAGATGTCCTTTGGATTGTAAAACGCTGGACAAACGAGAATTCTTGTATTAATATTCCTAGTAGATAATAATTATCTATTAGTAATCGTAATTTTACCGGTTCAGATAATAACCACCAGTGATAAGGAATATTGGCCACCCTGACTAGCTCATGATTCATCCTCAGGTTCGACTAGCGAAAGTAGTTACCAAGTTGAGAGACAGGGGCCACCGCCTGACACCCCAGCGGATGGCAGTACTTAAAGTCCTGACCGGCAGTCGGAAGCATCCCAGCGCCGAGCAGATATATGAGCGCGTGAAGGTGGACTTTCCCATGACCAGCCTGGCCACTATCTACAAAACGGTGAACGTGCTGAAGGAAATGGGGGAGGTGTTGGAACTCGGCTTCCATGATGACAGTACCCATTACGACGGCAACCCTATCCCCCACCCTCACCTGATCTGCACCAGCTGCAAAAAGATAATCGACGTTGACGTTGACGTCCTTGGTGAATTGCCCCGGCAGGTAGCCCGCAAAACCAGCTACCTGATCGTAAGCCACCGGTTCGATTTCTATGGCATCTGTCTCCGGTGCCAGGAAGACTCGAATCAGCTTTAAGGAAGAACCAGAAAGGAGAATAGTTATCATGTTCAGCAGAAAAGTACAGGATGCAATGAACGATCAGATCCAGCGAGAGCTTGAGTCGGCCTATATTTATCTCGCGATGGCAGCCTATTTTGATTCGGTAAATCTACCGGGCTTTGCCCATTGGATGAAGGTGCAGTTCCAGGAAGAACAGGCCCATGCGTTCAAGTTCTACGACTTTGTCAATGATCGTGGCGGCCAGGTATTACTTCAGGCCATCGGCCAGCCACCGGTCAAGTTTCAGTCGCCTCTCGATGCCTTTGAAAAGGCCCTCGCTCATGAAGAAAAAATCACGGGTCATATCAATGATCTTTACGCGTTGGCCACTGAGGAAAAGGACATCGCAAGCCAGAATCTTCTGCAATGGTTTGTGGAGGAGCAGGTCGAAGAAGAGAAAAATGCCGGCGACATCGTGGACATGCTCAAGAAAATCGGCGACAGCTACCACGCACTCATCATGCTGGACAGGGAACTGGGCCAGAGACAGCCGCCGGCCCAAGCCGGAGAACAGGCACCCCCTGCGGAATTGTGAGCCTGATCGAATTCTCAAACGAAGGAGGTAATAACCATGGCGAGTCTAAGCGAATACATCCAGGCAGCCGACTGGAAGAAAGAGAAGCACGCGCCGGTCATCGAGTGCCCGGACAGGGTAAAAGCGGGCGAGATCTTCGAAGTAACAGTCGGCCTGGGCAAGGAAATTGCCCATCCCAACACCACCGAGCACCACATCAGCTGGATCACGCTGTACTTCCACCCGGAGGGGAAGCCCTTTTCCCACCAGGTGGGTCACTTTGAATTCTCAGCTCACGGTGAGTCAACCGCGGGGCCGAACGAGGGCCCCGTCTACACCCACCACCAGGTTACGACCTCGCTGAAGATTGACAAGCCCGGAACGCTGCACGCCCTGGCCCTTTGCAACATCCATGGACTGTGGGAGAGCAGCAAGGAGATCGACATAGACTGAACTTGTATTACGCAAGGGCATAATTCTCACAATCCCAGCCTGTGAATTGACATCCAAGATCACATCAAAGGAGGTAAACCAATGCGTGCAATGACCAAAGCCAACCTGGAGGCGGCTTTCGCCGGCGAAAGCCAGGCGCACATGAAATACGCCATTTCCGCCGACAAGGCCGAGAAGGAGGGCTACCCCGGGGTGGCGCGCCTGTTCCGGGCCATCTCTTATGCCGAGCGAGTTCACGCCACCAATCACCTGCGGGAACTGGGCGGCATCGGGGATACCGTCGCTAACCTGGAGGCAGCCTTTAATGGCGAGAATTATGAGAACACTGAGATGTACCCTGCTTTCGATGCCGTGGCCAGGCTTCAGGAAGAAAAGGGCGCCATCCGCAGCATTCACTATGCCCTGGAGGCGGAGAAGATCCACGAAGCCATGTACACCGGGGCCAGGGAGTCAGTGGTAGCAGGCGAAGACATCAAGTCTGCGCCCGTTTTTGTCTGTCCCGTTTGCGGCCACACGGTCATCGGCGAAGCCCCGGACAAGTGCCCCATCTGCGGCGTGCCCAAGGACAAGTATCGCGAATTCTAATCCGGGACCGTAAATCTCGCCGCCCCAACCACTCGATTTGCCGACGGGAAGGCTCTTCCCCGACGGTAATTTTCGTTTCTGCTCCGCCTTGCTGGAAATCCCGCCAGGTCTGCAAACAATGGTAAAGAATAAATGACCGATAAAACTGTATACGCGAGGGTGTATACGGGTTTGGGTTGTCTTGTCCATCATCAGCGGCAATACTCGGCCACAGGGCAAATCGCCGAACCAGATGAGCTCCAATCACATTCTTTAGCTCGAGTGAACAGCCTTATTCGCTTTTCCGGCCCCTTAAGATCCTCCTGAATTCCTTCAGGCTGAGGTACGTCCACATAACCAGTATGATAAGTCCCAGGAGCCAGATTCCCCACGTTATGAAATCGAATTTCATATGGGTTCCTTGCTCCTTCCAGATAATAATCCGCGGACCTCTGATTGCATAAATTACAGCCTTTCTTCAGAACCTGAGGTTCATATATATCCGGTCTATCTCCTTCCTGACCCGGACAATATCATCTTTGGAGGTTAAGTCCGGCACGTGCTCCGACAGTGGATAAGTCATTACCTCCCTTTGATATTTGGTAACCAGCATATTGACGGCAACAGGCAGATCTTTCTCATTTCTCACGGGATGCAACGGCACTGCCTGAAGCACAGGCAGGATTTGAGAGTACGACAACGAAAAGATATTCATGCTTATACTGATCTTCCCCATCGAGTCCCGGGCCTGAGCTATTTCTTCTCTGGAAGGCTTTTCAATGATGCTTTGCAGATATCCGGCATCATCTTTCTGGATGACTGCGAATTTTTCTATCCGTTCTTCCTCGAACTCCAACCCTGAGCGGTCATAGGCGATCATGGCATTGTCATGGGGTGTTTCCAACAGGAGCCTTAGTGCGTGCGTGGAATAGAGGTTGTCGCTGTTGCATACCGTGAATTTCTCCCCTGCCCAATCTTCTCGCACGATTAGTGCCTGCAACAGGGCATCGGCGGTCCCGAGCGGCTTTTCCCTCCCCCCGGGGATAGCTTGCAAGGCATAAGAAATGCTCAGGCCATGAAAGTCATTATTCCGGTCCTTTCCACCATAGTAGGGTCGGATGCAGTCATCCTGCTCACCGATAACAATAACGACGTCTCGATACCCCGCCTCCTGCACATTATACAACAAATAATCAAGGAAGGGACGGCGGATCGCTCCCATTCCAATCATTGCCTTCGGTTTTTCGTCAGCATCCTTTATAAGTCCCTGATCGTCGATCACCGCCTTTTCGAGAGGCTTTTTCATCCTGGAGCCAATGCCGCCAGCGAGAATGACCAGTTTTCCCTGCATGGCTATTCTACTGTCCTCACGATTTTGACGGCCTCGTCGATCCTGACAATATATGCTTTTCCGCCGACCGATTCAATGGCCTCAGCGACCCGGTCCGTCTGCTTCGGGGCATACACAAACATACAACCGCCGCCACCCGATCCATTAATCTTGCCGCCCACGGCGCCAGCCTCCATTGCAGCCGCCAGCATCCGATCTATCTTGGGCGTGGAGATCCGCAGCACGTCGCGCAATACGCTCTGGTGCCGGTTCAGCAGTTCACCGAGCGAGCCCTCATCCAGCGTACCGGCTTTCAGCGCCTCCCTGGCCTGGCGGGTGATATAGCGGTTCATTATGGTGCCTCGCAACAGCTCATACTGCCCGGCGTTCATATCTGACCGGTATTTTTCCAGCTCATCAATATTGGCATCCAGGAGTGAGAAGGCGGGATCTTTTTCTTTTATTTTTTGCACAACTGCAAGTATTTGCTGCTTGACCCTGGCCAGGATACTTTTGGTATCCTTCGGCTCACCGGAATCACCCAGGACGAAGGTTCCAAGCCTGCTCCCGAGGCGCTCTACAGAGAGCTCCGGTTGGAAATCCAGATGAATCACGTTGCCATAGGCGATCGAGTAATGATCCATCTTCCCGCCGGGCTCCTGGAATTCCACGACTTCCGCCAGGTGAGCCAACTCGGCATTTTCTCCCGGGGCTAAATCGACACGTTGATCGCTCATCAAAGCCAGGAACTTCACCCATGCCATAACCAGTGCGGTGGAGCTGGAGGTCCCCGAGTTGAGCGGGATCTCGCCCTGTACGGAACAGTCAAACCCTGATGAAAAGGTAAAGCCTTCGCGCTCTAATACATTCACCCCGCTGCGGAAGTAGTCGCGTTCCAGCTTGTAGGAGGCATCATCCAACGAAAACCCGATATAGTCGTCTATGTCCGGTAACTCGATATGAATATCCCGGTCCTTCCTTCTTGCACCCTCCAGCCGGATCCGCAGCGAAATGGCCGCCGGTATAACGGCGAGGTCCAGGTAATCCTGGTGTTCGCCAAACAGACAGATTCTGCCGGGGGCCGATATGGTCAAACGATCCAGCCTTGCCATGGTTACCTATTCAGCCTGATCAATCGGCCATGGTTCTGGACAATCCTCCAACGAAATACACGATCATCCCCGTCACGGCTAACCAGGAAGCCGCCGATGTATTGTAATTGCCCATCACGAGACCTATCACAAATGTTAGCAAGCCTACGAATAAAACTACCAGACTTGCCTTCCCGAATGTTGTAACCGGGATAATGTTATATACCTGCCCAGCCTTCACTTCCTCTTCAGTTACCTGCTTTGCCTGCCATACTTCTGCGATCTTGAGTTCATCGGGACGCCGGGTAAGGCTGCTCACGATAGGCGTTACGACGAGTGCAACGGCGGCGGTAAGGAAAGTATTCTGATTGAAACTATATTGCAGGAAGAACTCCCCGATGACACCTGCGACAGCACCGGCGATATAGCCGGCAATGGCACCCTGCCAGTTGCAGCGTTTCCAGAATAGTCCATATACGACAGCGATGATGAAGAGCGGCATATCCATAATGGCAATCATAGTCAGGTAGGCATTCACCGCCCCGCCCATCTTGGGCACCCAGTAGGCGAAGAGGATCATGCCAATTCCGACCGCAAAAGTCATGAAACGCGCCACGAGAAGTATGATTTTGTTATCCGCTTTCTGATTGAAGATGCTCTCATAAATGTCGCTGGTGATCATGGTCGCAACGCCGTTGAGGTTGCCTGCTATAGTTGAAAGTTGCGCCGAAAGCAGGCCGCAAATTACTAATCCAAGAATACCGTGCGGTAGTAGACTCCTAAGCAATGTAGGCACCGCCGAGTCCGGGTTGGCCAATCCGGGATGGAGGATGGACGCGGCCATGCCCGGAATTATCCACAACAGAGCAAATGGTGTCGTGATGATTCCTGCCAGGACCAGCCCCCTGACGGCGGTTTTCGTGCTGTTGGAACTGAAGGCCCGCTGCAGCAGTCCCTGATCAACGGTGGCCCATTCCAGGCCCAGGAAAAATATGGCCAGGATAAATTTCCAGTCGAACTCACCTGTATTTCTTACCAGGACCATAAAATCTGAGGGCAGACTGGCCATTAATCCGGGCCACCAGTCAACCAGGCTCATGGCCATTGGGAGAACAATCAGGGCACCAAGAAGCATTAATATGAATTGGATCACGTCGGTAAAGGCAACGGCAAACATCCCGCCGAGCGCTGTATAGGCGATAGCAATGCCTCCGATGACCAGCGCCCAGAACGTGAAAGATGGATTTCCCGTTATGGCCTGAGCAGCGACGACGCCGGTATATAGTACAATTCCCAGCCAGAACGAGAGGCGGAAGATCCACAGTACCGCAACCATGGTTCTGATCCCCTTGCCATACCGCCTTTCGAGCAGCTCCGGAATGGTCCTGATCCGTAGGCGACGATAGATGGGGACGATAAACAGCCCCGCAAAAACCAGCGCCATATTGCCCGTCCACGGCTGCCAGATAATCGATATCCCCTGCTTGTAGGCTATGCCCGATTGGCCCACAAAACTGAACAGATTCACGTTGGTGACGACGATCACCGAAGCCAGAATGAAGGGGGTGATCTGCCGTCCGGCTACATAAAAATCATCACCGCTTTTAACCCACAAATAAAAGTACGCTCCAACGAAAAAGATTATGCCTAAAAAAAGGCCCACAATCGCATAGTCAACGTAATTCATTGACCTTTCTCCCTAATAGTCCATGACCGACCATTGACGCAGCCGATAAAGACGGCGCTGGACGGGCCGCTGCTCGAAAACAGTACCTGCAGCTCGGCCCACCGGCTCGGAGCGCCCTCCACTACCTTGGCCCAAGCGGCCGTCCGGGACAGGATTTCCCTGTAGGTCACATAGTCCATGCGCAAAAAAACCCTTTCGCCCGTTCGCCCTGGAATGCTTGGCTGAATGACTTAAATGCCACGAAAATTAACGGCGGTGATCCACCGTTTGGTATATTTTGTCCGGCCGGGTCAGTCATAGCGCCTTATCGGGAATACACTCTGGGTGTCGGCAGAAGGTATCAGTGCAGGGGAGTGATAAGGGTTCGCACGATACTTTCAGCCGTCTCTGATGGACGTGA
>CAZULW010000057.1:0-15536 GCA_964621455.1 uncultured bacterium | reverse complement strand
GGTCGGTTAGACTGGCAGCTTCTAAAGCAGAAATACCTCGTCCTTTAAGGTCTAAGATCGCAAAAGACTCATTAACCTGAGCCAGTGCGCTGGAACCTATTAATAGTACCAGTGCTGGTCGGGCGGCCTGGACGATTGAACCTGCCAGGAGCAGCCAGACCAGGAACGCCGGGATGGAGCGTAGGGCGAATGAACGGATTGTATGTGGTGAAAACGACTCCATGAAGGCTGAAAAGTTAGCTATATCAGGACAACGAACTCAAATTTAATTTATGCCCGTTTATGAGGCCGGCTATGCCGACCGCGGGCTGGCGGCTGGCTCCTCGTCCGGCACACCCTGGACCTGGTGCCTCAGGCGCCCGACGTTCCGGTTGCTCGCCCGGTATTATAATGTCGCATCTCCGGACGGGATGCCGAGCGGGACGGCATTATGCCGGCTTGAACTATTTCCTGTATAACAAAACCAATTCAAGACTCAGTCCGTAAAATGACTAATTACACAATTTTAACAGTATATCTTAGCCGATTTCGGTAGAGTTGATTATAAAAATATATGCTTGTCTCTTTTATGTCTTGATAATAAACTCGTAGGTGTTAATGAAGTTTGTATGATCTTTTTCGTAAGTTTTTATAAAGTGCAGGAGGTGGAAAAGTGATTAATTTCACCAGGAATCCCAAACTATATTTCATTCCAGCCCTCATTGTCGGGATGACAGTCATGTTTTTCGGCTGTGAAGGCCCTGAAGGTCCCGCGGGCTCTGAGGGTCTGCAAGGCCTGCCGGGGGCTGACGCCAATGAAACCTGCAAAGTCTGTCATAGTGATGGGGACGAGCCGATTAAGGTACGACAGTTACAATGGGCGGCCTCTACTCATGCTACAGGCGGTAATTTTGAACGGAATGATACCGATTGTGCCCCTTGCCATACCAGCCAGGGCTTTCTGGAAGTCGTGGCAACGGGAGCAGACACAACCGTAGCAGACATTTCAAATCCAGCCCCGCAGAATTGCCGCACGTGTCACCAAATTCATAGTACGTACACGTGGGCCGATTTTGCCTTGACAGATACGACTGCATTTACCCCCAGGATTGATCTTACAGCATCCATTGACATTGGAAAAGGAAACCTTTGTGCCAGGTGTCATCAACCGAGGTTGCCTGATCCCATGCCGACAGTTGGTGGCAGTGATGTTGTCATAGGTTCCAAATATTGGGGACCCCACTACGGTGCCCAAGGCGCCATTCTCGCGGGAGTTGGCGGTTATGAAGTTACGGGCTCCCCTTATACAAATAGCTCCCATACCGCCGCGATAACTGACGGGTGTGTTACCTGCCACATGGCGGATGCATATGGTATTAAAGCTGGCGGGCATACGATGAATGTATCGTATGATTACTATGGCACTGTAGTCAATCAAGCAGGATGTCTAGCAGCGTGCCATCCAGAAGGCGAAGATGCGCTTGAAACAAAAATCGCAGATAGAAAAGCGGCAATTGACGCTTTGCTTGCTGATGTAAAGGCGCTCTTAATAACCGCCGATGCCCTGGATGATACCGACCACGTTGTCCCGGGTACGCTAACCGCGCTCAACGCTGGTGCCGTGGTCAACTACCTTCTGGTTTTGAAAGATAGAAGCGGAGGTGCGCATAACTTCGCTTATGCCAGCGCACTATTAACAAACACAAAAGTGGCCCTAGAAGCTGCACCTGCTGCTCCAAAAAGGGTTGCTTTTAGGTAATAGCGTTTCTTCAAAGAAAAAAGAAAGCCCCTCCAGGCCCTCTGGAGGGGCTTTCTTCATGTCATCAATTTGAGTGGACCCGGACTGGAAGCTGTACATTAATTATCAGGTGGAAGTGACCGAAAACTGCTAGTGTTCTGTCCTATTAATTCCTTAAACATTTAGCCGTGGCCAGCCAAGGACGACTGGGCCGGTAAACAGCCGGGCTGGAGTAAGCTGCCTGTCGCTCTGATTCAACCAGTTTTCGTAAACAAATTGCTGGGACAGGACTCCAGCCACTGGCTACATTTTCCTAAGTAGCTGCTTTTGTACGTGAGGTCTCCATAACAGGGAGGATGCCAGAAGCCGATCAGCCCATCTTCATCGGGGATATTGGCCAGCTCCTGCCCCATGACATGGCCGTTGAGCCGGAAGTCCATCTGAATGCGGTCGCCGGTGACGCCGTAGGTGCGCCGGCTGCGGGGCCTCCGTAGTAGGCTGCGGGCGCGCTATGGATACGGCCCAAGCTGACGAACAGATTATGCCTGAGGGCGTAACCCTTTCCTCCAGTTGAATTGCCCCAGCTTAGAAACCGGTCAACCGAAGTCCAACATTCCAGAACCTGTTCAGCCTTCTATTGAGATTTGTCGCCTGGTACGTTAAATTTTTGATCAGGATGATTAAGCTGGTGTGACACGATAATATTGTAAGTAAAACGGCACCCAGTGCGCTACCTTAGCGGAATAGAATGCTCCCTCATACGGTTCAGCGGGCTTTGTGCTGGGAATCATATTGCACTTGAGTACGCCATTGGAAAGGGCGAAAGATGCTGTTCAAGACTCTGAGCAAAAAGGAATTCAGGAATTTGGTCGAGCTGCTCCTCGCAGACACCGAGGTCATAGCACCCAAGCAGATCGGAGTGAACGAGAAGGGCAAACCCATTCACCATTATCTGCCGGTCCAGAAGTTCGAGGAGATTGATCTTGATTACGAGATAACCGAATACTCAGCCAAGTCTTACTTCCTCCCCTTTCGTGAAAATCTATCTTCCTGTCACTTCGAGGAGGACGACTGGACCCAGGAAATCCACTACCGGCTCCAGCCCAGGGTACTCATGGGTCTGCATTCCTGCGACATCAACGCCTTGCTCAAGCTGGACAAGGTCCTTGCCGGTGACCGCTTCCCCAGCCCTTATTTCATCTCGCGGCGCAGGAATACATTCATCATAGGGATTGATCATAACCCCTGCGAGGAGGGCTTCTGCCGATCGGTGGGAGCGGACGTGGTAACCCACGGTTTCGATCTCTATCTCACAGATCTCGGCGACCGATACTTCATAGCCATCAATTCCGATCACGGCTATAATATCCTTATGCAGGTCGATGCTAAGGATACTACCGGGCAGGATAACAAGGACTACCTGGAAGCGCGCCAACGGATCGCCAGCAAATTCGAGCCCCTGAATATGCACAACCTGCCCAATCTGATGGACATTGAGTTTGAGTCGGAGGTCTGGAAGAAATGGGGCTGGCAGTGCCTGAGCTGCGGGAGCTGCGCCATGGTCTGCCCAACCTGCTACTGCTACGGAGTGGACGAGCAGGTTTCCATGGACGGGAAGGAGGGCGTAAAAGTCAAACAACTCTATTCCTGTAATCTGCTCGATTTTGCCACGGTGGCCGGGGGACACAACTTCCGGGCTGACCGGGAAACCCGATTGAAATACCGCTATTATCACCAGCACCGGGGATTCGTGGAGACCTACGAGGAACCCTTATGCGTGGGGTGCAACCGCTGCGGCCGCGTATGCCTGGCCGGGATCAACCCGCCCGGCATAATCCGGGACCTGCAAACCGAGGATCAAGTATGACCGAACTTCTCCATCCGTATGAGGTCACGCAGGAGGCTGATATCATGCAGCCCCTGGATTTCAACCGCAGGAGCCGCCTCAAGCACGTTGATCAGACCTTCAAGAGCGAGATCATCAACATTATCCGCCTGACCGAAATGGAAAAGCTCTTTCAGGTAAGGATTCTCGATGATGCCGCCAGGGAGCGTTTCACCTTCCGCCCCGGCCAGTTCGTTATGGTGGAAGTCCCCGGCTATGGCGAGATACCCATATCCATATCCAGTTCACCTTCCCACAAGGGTTTCATCGAGCTGTGTATCCGCAAGGTGGGACTGGTCACCACCATTCTACACAAGTCCCGGCGGGGTGTCCCCATCGGAATCCGCGGCCCTTTCGGCACCCATTTCCCGATAGAAAAAATGCGCGGATGCAACATCCTCCTGATTGCGGGGGGACTGGGTCTGGCCCCGCTCCGGGCACCGATCTTCCAGGTAATCGAAAACCGGTCGAACTTCAAGAATGTGCATATCCTCTATGGAACCAAACAACCAAGTATGCTGCTTTTCAATTACCAGTATGAGGAATGGGACCGGATCGCTGATATCGACCTGAAAGTCATAGTGGAGCAGGGTGACGAATCCTGGAGGGGTCCGGTAGGGATGATTACCGATCTGCTCGACGAAGTTGACATTGCCCCCCGGGAGACCTATGCCATCATCTGCGGCCCGCCGGTGATGTTCAAGTTTGTCTGCAACCACCTCACGCAGGAGGGGATACCGATGAACCGGATGTTCGTATCATTGGAACGCCGGATGCACTGCGGGATGGGCAAGTGTTGCCGGTGCAACATCGGATCAACTTATACCTGCCTTTCCGGGCCGGTCTTTGACTACTGGAGCGTCATAAACCTCAAAGAAGCTATCTGAGGGATGATGATATGAAATACCTGGGTATCGAGCCTGTAAGATTAAAAATCGCCGTTTTTGATTTCACCGGCTGTGAAGGATGCGAACTGCAATTGGCAAACAAGGAGGAAACCGCTGCGGATTTCCTGAAGGCCCTTGACGTTGTCAATTTCCGGGAGATTTCATCGGCGGGCGGCAACGACTACGATATTGCATTTATTGATGGGGCTGTTACCCGGGGGGATGAGATTACGCGCCTGATACAGATTCGCAAACAGGCAAAGTTACTCGTGGCATTAGGAAGCTGCGCCTGCTTTGGGGGCGTAAACAGACTCAAGAACGTCCTTGACCTGAATAGGGTAAATCGAGAGGTCTATGGGAAAGATCCCAAGGAAACGCTTCCAGCGCGGTCGATTAAGGAAATCGTGCCGGTTGATCTGGAAATACCGGGGTGTCCCGTCAATAAAGACGAGGTAGAGCGAATCGTCCAGCACCTGATATGGGACATTCCGTTCCAGTTTCCCGTCTATCCGGTTTGCTTCGAGTGCAAACAGCGTTATACAACCTGCATATTCGAGCTGGGGCAGCTCTGTCTGGGTCCTATAACGCGGGGCGGCTGTAACGCTCCCTGCCCGGCGGGAGGCCTTGGCTGCTATGGTTGCCGCGGGCTGGCTGCGGATCCCAATTACGACGAGTTCTTTACAATTGCCAGGGAAAGAGGTTATAAAAAGAAGGAACTTGATGAACACCTCAATTTCTTCGGCGGCTTCGAGGGGGTACGATGAAACTCAATCTCAATGTGGATGTCCATCATCTGACCCGGGTTGAGGGGCATGGAAATATCGTTGTACGGGTCAAGGACGGGAAGCTTCAGGAAGCCCGCTGGGACGTGGTCGAGACCCCGCGCTACTTCGAGGCTATGCTCAAGGGCAAGCATTATACCAGTGCTGGTCTCCTAACTGCCCGGATTTGCGGTATATGCTCCTTCGGGCACTGCCTGGCCAGCCTGCGGGCCACCGAAAATGCCTTTGGTATATCAATCCCTGAGAAAGCAGCCTGGCTTCGCCTGTTAGCCAAACATGGTGAAACGCTGCAGAGCCACTGTCTGCACCTCTTCTTCCTGGCCGCGCCGGACTTTCTCAGCGTTACCAGTGTCATCCCGCTGCTTGAGAGCCATCCGGAGGTTGTGGCCCTTGCTCTTCGACTAAAGGGTCTGGCTAACCACCTCAGCGAGGCCGTCGGCGGGCGGGCCACCCACCCCGTCTCGCTTCAGGTCGGCGGCGTTACCGCGATGCCGGAGGGACTCGGCGGCCTGCGGGATGAACTCGAACGCTCGCTCGATGACCTGGCTGTTGCGGCGGAGCTGTTTCACACCTTTGAGATCCCCGACTTCGTCCGCGAGACCGAATTCGTGTCCCTTAAAGGAGAGGACGAATATCCATTTATTGGCGGACGACTGATCTCATCCGATGGAGTCGAGCATGCCGAGCATGAGTACCTGCCGATGACCAACGAATACGTGGATAAGAACAACACCTCCAAATGGTGCAAGCTTTCCCGGGAGTCCTTCGCCGTCGGAGCCCTGGCCCGCTTCAACAATAACCACAGCCTGCTCCATCCCCGGGCCCTTGAAATAGCCTCTTCGCTGGGCCTTACCCCGGTGTGCCACAACCCATTCATGAACAACATCGCTCAGCTGGTCGAATGCGTCCATGTCGTCCACGACTCCGTCCGGCTGATCGACAAATTGCTGGAGTCCGACCCCGGGCCAACTATGGTGCCGGTTACACCGCAGGCAGGCGAAGGGGTGGGAGCGGTCGAAGCCCCGCGCGGTATCCTTTACCATCACTACAAGTACGACGAAAAGGGTCGCATCACAAAGGCTAACTGCGTGATTCCCACTACACAAAACAACGCCAACATCCACCACGATATGCACGACCTGGTCGAGCAGTTTGCCGTCCAGGGAATGAATAATGAGAAGCTTGAACTCCTGTGTTCAATGCTGGTGCGGGCCTATGATCCCTGCATCTCGTGTTCCGTACACTGATCCTGGGGCGACCTGATGCTGCTGAAGTGATTGGTGATTGGTGACTGGTGACTGGTGACTGGTGACTGGCCTTGGCTGATAGCAGCAACGGGGTGATTTGCAGCTGAAAAGCGACGCCCGGGGCCAAGCACGACCCCGCCAACGCCCCGGAGGAACCCCTTCACTACCCACCAGCAACCCCGGCAAAGCCCACCGGATACCCACGCAATGGCCAGCAAATGGCCAGCTCCTGCCGAGGGGAGCGATGAACCAATACCGCGGGCACGAAAAAAAAGTGCGTTGCGGTCAGAAATCATTCCGCGGCCTCCTGAGACGCTTCCTGTTCCGCCTCCTCCTCAGCCTGCCTTTCGACGCTGGCGATCCGGCTGCCCTTGCGGATAGCATGTATCATGATATTCGCCAGTTGCTCCTTGTCTGACAGCGCGTTGCGGGCCGATTTGATGGCGCCTTCCACGATCTGATTGCTGGTGACGGCCTCGGCAATCTGTTTGCCGCGCAGCTCATCGGACCGGCGGGCCACCAGCTCCTCGATACGCCGGCGGCGGGCCGTCCAGCGGCCCCGCTCCATCCAGCGCTTGACGGTGGCCGGGGAGGGCGCCCGGTCGCCATATTGCCGGCGCAGACGATGGACCACCTCCGCCCGGGTATGCCCGGCGCAGTAGTAGGCGAAGGCATCCTCCCGGATGTGCTGGGGGAAGCGAGCTGTTCTGGTCCGCGCTTTAGTCATGCCGGGAAGCTAAGGAAAAGGGAAGGACGACGCTTTCGTGTGGTGCGCGGGGTGCGCGGGAATGAGTGGTGATTGATGAATGTTGAATGTTGAATGAAGAAGAATGTGGAAAATGGATGGGAAGAGGGAAACTGCAGAGGGCGCGGAGATAAGAGAACAGGGAAGAAAAGAGAAGATGAACCGCCAAAGCGCCAAGGAGCCGTCAGCGGTCAGCGATCAGCGGTGAGCGCAAATCCAACTCACCCCTGTCGTTTCACGACTTCCCCTCTCTTAAAATAGAGGGGATCGGGGCGGTTGGGGCAACAATTTTCATTATTCCAGCAAGCACTCCTTCAAGGTTCGATTCCACTTCATTTGCGGTACACCGGAAGAATCTTATGCCATAATCTTCGATCATTTTCTGTCTGATCTTATCCCGATCTTTGACATCCGTATTTAGATGTATGCTGCCGTCGATCTCAATCACCAACCGGTTTTCGTGGCAGTAGAAATCCACAATGCTGTGACCAATGAGGTGCTGCCTCAGAAACTTCAGGCCATCCAATTTGCGGTTGCTCAGTGCCTGCCAGAGCAGTTTTTCAGACTTGGTCTGCAGTGTTTGCGCAGTCT
Organism: uncultured bacterium; assembly: GCA_964621455.1. GTDB lineage: Bacteria > Fidelibacterota > Marinisomatia > SCGC-AAA003-L08 > TS1B11. Next base: position 7,682 of record CAZULW010000057.1, on the reverse strand, counting down.
ACGGGCGGTTGCCTTCAATGGCTTGATACGGTAATGATGCTTGAACTCACCGGCGGGCTTATTGGGATCGTTATCTGTTACCACAATCACAATTTACCAAACAATCCGTAACTCTTTCCCCTCTATTTTAAGAGAGGGGCCGTCCGCCAGCTGGCGGACGGGGGTGAGTTGGGAGAAAACCGCAAAGGCGCAAAGAAGAGTGAACCGCCAAGACGCCAAGGGCGCAAAGAGATTCTAGCCACGAATTGACACGAACTAGCACGAATAAAAAGAAACTGAACCGCAAAGGCGCAAAGGAATTGGTGACTGGTGACTGGTGATTGGTGATTGAATGCTTGTCCTCCGGGTGTAGCGCGGCCTGTCCAGCGGGTAGCGGAGCAGGTGATCCACTGAGGGGATAGCACACAGAGAGCGAATCCATAAATGAATTCGCTAAATCGAAAAAAGACCCCTAAAGGGGCCTGGAAGCCTACAGCCCCGCCGATGGCGGGGGATGGGACGCAAAGGGCGCAAAGGACGGAGGCTCTTTTCCCCCTCACTCCTGCTAAGTTGCACTACGCAGGACAGGCCCGATCCTCTCCGGCTCGCCATAGGCGGCCTCGCCCGTTGGCTACGGCCAGAGGGCTACGGCCTCCCCGGGGACGGAACGGCCAGGGCCGAGGCCCAAGGAGAGGAAGATAAGAAAAATGCAGGTTCAGGGGTCTTGTCGTGGAACAGGATAAACCTTTTGATCCACTGAACATAGGTCGTGATCGTCCGGGGACTGTAATTCCGGGTACGCATGGCCCGCCTGACCTGTTCAAGCAATTTGGGCCTGGTATGATATTCAGAATTTTTCCCTTCCATGTTATTGATATTTTTAACGAGCAGGCACTATCGATCCGAGTGATGTTACATCACTGCTATTTATTGCATTAGTCATAAGTGACAACTACATTCAGGCATGGGTGTAGAAAAATATCAGGCTTCAACGGCCGGGAATGTTTCTTCATAAATAGTAGTGGGAGAAATAAAATGATAGAATTTCTTAAAGAAAACCAATTCCTCCTTGGAATATTCACTGGAAGTGCTGCGGCATATATACTTAGCTTGTTTGTCCAGTGGATTCGGAGAGAAAGAAAAATTCTCGGTTACTCGGTTTCCAGCAGGACCATTACAAAAGAAAAGCTGGAGGAACTGACGATTAAATACAAAAATACAGAAACAAAGTATCTGCATTCGCATTCCATCACTTTATCAAATATAGGAAATAGGCCATTAAAAGACTTTCCGGTAAGAATTGAATGTGCATCTGATGGGTATATTTTTGGTTCTGAGGTTTCAGCTCCTCCAGGAGAAATATTCGAAACCGAAATTGAAGATCCTGACTATATAACCATACATTGCGGATTACTGAATATCGGCGAATCATTTACGGTTGGTCTGACTGTCTTGCACACGCCCAGCATTGGACTCTCATTGACAGCAAGACAGGAGAATCTCAAAGTAAAACAATTGTCCCAAAGCGAAATTGCAAAAGACATTCTGGGGGCTTTGGAGTTCTCTCATCCAATAATGGGATTATCGATAAATCTAGCAAAAATATTTAAGAAAAAGCTCTAACTAGTCGTTCCAGGGGACGCTAATCGCGCCCCTGAACTCGGCGTTAGACCAAGAGAGTAAGTTAATGTTAACCCCGCCTGAAAGAATAAATGCTATCCAAGAAATCGCCTCGCGCCTGTCAAAGGAGGATTGGCCTCTTATTGACCTCATTCTCAAACAATTCTCTCTCCCATGGTCAGAAGTATGGAACGAAGACAAAAAGAGCTACATTATCGAGATGGTATCTGATGCACCTGGCGAAACCCTCGCACAGCTCGCCGCCCACATAGGATATGATATTGCATATGAGCGATCGGTAGTTGAACCCGATTTTTGGGAGGTTGGGCATTTTAGGCTTTTTGCATGTCACCTAGCAGAGAAGAAAGATTACGCAACAAGGTTACAATTAGAATTAAATAGTTTTCACATTTCTACATTCGTAGCTCACAAAGATATTACTCCCACCCGAAAATGGCAGGAGGAGATCGAGCTCGCCCTAAATACTGCCGATGCTCTTGTTGCTTTACTAAATCCAGGCTTCCATGTTAGCTTCTGGACCGATCAAGAAGTAGGATTCGTCATGGGTCGTGGTGTTTTAGCCGTCGCAATTAGATTGGGAGAAGAGCCATATGGTTTCATCTCGAGGCTTCAAGCGTTTCAGGGAGAAGGTAAGACTGAGAAAGAGCTTGCACGTGAGATATTTCAAGCCTTTTTGAAGAATAAACAGACAAGAAGAAGGATGGCCCATGCTTTATTGAGTAGATTTGAGGATTCCTACAGCTTTGCAGATGCCAAGGGCAACATGAGTCTGCTAGAGGAAATAGACTACTGGGAATCCCAATTTGAAGAGCGAATTAGAAAAGCTGTCGAGTCGAACAGTCAAATTAGGGAATCCTTTGGTGTTTCCCGTCGTGCGGAAAGCCTGATCAGGAAATGGACCAAGGCGGATTAACATCGAGGAGTTGCATTTTCTAACGGAATTTCAATCATGGGGTCTAACATCTCGATGGAGAGCGACCGGGGATGCAGGGCTGAATTCCAGATATGATGCTGGGGCGGGATCAATGACGGGCCGTACCCCGCCGATGGAGGGGGATGGGACGCAAAGGGCGCAAAGGACGGAGGCTCTTTTCCCCCTCACTCCTGCTAAGTTGCACTACGCAGGACAGGCCCGATCCTTTCCGGCTCGCCATAGGCTACGCCGAGGCCCAAGGAGAGGAAGATAAGAAAAATGCAGGTTCAGGGGTCTTGTTGTGGAACAGGATGAACCTTTAGATCCACTGAAAATAGGCCGCATTATGATTGACACCTCGGGCATTGATAGGTAATATCGACTTGGTACTAAGCAGAATATGATATTCTCAGTATGGGTAGGTTTTCTTCATAAATGATAGTTAGAAAGCCAAACTTCAAAAGGGAGTAACAAATGAGAAATATTTTCCTTTTTCCATTTCTCCTTTCAATTTTTCTATTAACTGGTTGTGCTACAACTAGTGTATTAATTCTTGATGAGTCAAAACAGTACCCTCCTACTCAATATGTTGAAATTCTGAATTCATCTCCTTCAGAACCATATGTGGTTATTGCCCAACTTGAAACACGTGGTGCTGTTGGTACTTCTTTACCTCAAATATTAGAAAGTATGCGTGATGAGGCAAAATCAATCGGAGCTGATGCAATCATTCCTACGGAGGATGTTAGCGAGCAGCAACAACAAGGTCTAATGTATAATCCTTGGTTAGGAGGCTATCAAACACTACCTGGCGGTAAGGTCCCCGTGATCCGTGGTCTGGCAATAAAATATGCAAATAGAAGTACTTCAATAAATCAAAATATATACAAGCCACAAAAAGAATTTAATATTGGTATTGAAACATTTGGTTTGCCATATTTTTCGGGCGGCTCTGGAGGGACACTTTGGTTTGGGAAAAATCATTTTAGGATACGGGGAGGAATTGCAAATCTAAAAACACCGGGTGTTTATTTACGAGATGGTTTTGAAAATGATAGTTGGAAATTGACTGTTTTTAATATCGAATATTTTTTAAAGAAAAACTACAATGGATTATGGTTTGGCTCCGGTATAGGCACTTGGAATGGTACTATTGGACATGAAGACGAAATCGAATTAGGTTCATACGAATATGTTCGATTGGGCTTTAATATGGGATATTCTTACAAATTGATAAATAATATTTACATTAACGCTTGGGGCGGTCTTTATGCATTAATTGTGGGTGACACCGAAACGCAAGTCGGAAGTAGAACTGTATATTTTGATGAAGGAGTCCCAATAATATCTCTTGATTTGGGATGGCATTTCTAGAATTTGGCTTTCTAGCCCCCGCTGCACCTGACCGCTATTCCGCTTCGCTTCATAGCCGCCGGTGAGTTTTGTCGTTAGCGAGATAACTATGATAGTGTATCCTCACCTGTTTCTTTTTGGTTCAGGGCTCTCCGTACCTGCCGGCCTTCCTTCGATGTCTGCGATCACTGAAAGAGTGTTTTCCGGCACAGGTATTTGTAGACATGCTAACGGTAACTATTACCTCAGCCCCCCTTTCAATACCCCCGCTGATCCTACTCGAGATTATCTGCCGGCGATCTTAGAGTACATTTCACTGGTCGGAAATGAGATTGCCGCTTTCTATCGGGGTTTCCGGGAATACTCACGTAACTATGAGGATCTGTATTACTTATTTTCACAGATTCGAGATAGTGAATATGGTGAGTACGAGAACCCTATTGTTCAGCCTTTCATTGATAAACTTCTTCCGGGATTGGAACCATACCTGAATCCAACTAGACCCGGTGCAAGGAGATTTTCAATCGGCGAGTTGACTCGTGAGACTTGTAATTACATTGAAGATGTAGTATGGAATCTACTAGATACTTCTATCGAAGATCTTGGCTACCTTGAGTTTTTGTTTACCTGTGCCAAGGACCCCGACATACAGAATTTCGACATCTTTACTTTAAACCATGATACGATACTCGAACAGTACTTATCGAGCATGGGCCTGCGCATTATTGATGGCTTTTCTGAACCAGTAAATAATGTCAGATATCTAGATCTTAGACTATTTGACAATCCTGTGAATAGCATTCGCCTGTTCAAGCTTCACGGCTCAATCAATTGGTTTCGCTTTACTTCTAGATCTTCAACATTGGCCTATGATGATATCGGCATTCCATTAGAAGCGGACTATTGGCATACTCGTAATCCAAATGGAGTTATGCAGTTACCGGTAGACGGGCGTCCAATGTTCCTTGTTGGTGTATTCAATAAAATATTGCACTACACGAGTGGATTATACGCTGATATGCATTACTACTTTCACGCTTCATTAAAAAATATATCTCGATTAGTGGTATGTGGTTATGGCTGGCGGGATAAGGGTATCAATTCACGCATCATCAACTGGCTATACAGTAATGATGAAAACTTGGTTGTTCTTATACACCCCAGACCAGATAGCTGTATGCAAAATGCCCGTGGTGCGATATCAAATAAATGGGATTCTTGGCTAAAGTCTAATCGAATGAAAATTGTAACCGCTGGTGCAGAAGATATTTCGTGGGATATTATTAAAGGACATATTACCTGCTAACAAGCGCCTGGAGTAGACAGGAATAACGAGCAGTGCCAGAAATCAAGTTAATCGGTGAACGAAATATTGGAAAAGTGCGGATGCATCGGAAATCCGTTGCTAAGGCGCAGGTACGTTAGCTGGACGATAGATTCGAACTATGAGCAATAAATCGGTCCTTTCAATTCCTTCAATTGTTCAAGAGCTTTATTCAATTGTAGATAGATTAGAAGAACTCTTTCCAGGGCGTCGCTTTACCCCGGACGGTCATCTTGTTGGGAGCATCGGGGAAGTATTGGCTGCTGCCGGGAAGCTGCAAAAGAACGGGCAGCGGCCGATTAGTCTATATAAACTCAGGCGTTTGATGAAAAGTGTACAGAAGCCGGAGCAATTACGCAGATCGACCAGCTAACCTCTCGCTGTAGGCGACCGGGGCTGCGGCGGCGGGACAAGGGCGCGGGACAGGCTCCACCGATAGTCGAGAAGACAAACCCACCCCGCCCGCTCCGCGGGGCAAGCTCAGGGGTGACACGGGCTATGAGGAAAAGCCAATAGGGCACGGCATCGCCGTGCCCCTACATACTGTGGGCGAACGGCCTTTCACTCCTAACATCAACGGCTGATAGCAGTGGGATAGTGCAAAACCGTTGAAACGGTTCACCATGGTGTCCTTTGGTCTCTCAACCCACGACTAAAAGTCATGGGCTGAGGCTGAGACTGAGACCCTTCGATCCCGACGCATGGTCGGGATGCCGGGATCGCGATGACAGGAGGTGCGCTGGGCCGGGGACTTCGCCCGGCGGCATGGGTGACGGTTTTTATATACAGGGGCGTACCTGAGAAAGTTGTAGCACTCCCTGAAAGGGTGGCCTAACTTTCGTTAACATAAGCACCGTCGGTCGGTGCGCGTTGCGCGTCGTTGTTCTCCCACCATAGTTTTCAACTTCCGTAATCAGCATCTTAACATATTTTTGCCTGGACCGGTCCCTTACAAAAGGGAAAGGCATATAACAGAGAAAAGGACTTATGTCATTTAATAATCTCGGTCTTAAAGCCGAACTAATTCGGGCGGTATCCGATCAGTGCTATACCATCCCGACCCCCATCCAGTCTGAGGCCATACCGGCGATTCTGGCGGGGAAAGATGTCCTTGCCGGGGCCCAAACCGGCACGGGCAAGACTGCCGCTTTCGTTCTACCAATGCTCCAAAATCTGAGTGAAGGCTCGGGCAGGAACCACGGTCCACGGGCGTTGGTGATCACACCGACCCGTGAGCTGGCCGCGCAGGTCCATGACAGTATATGCACCTACGGGAAGTTTCTCAATCTGCGCTCGGCTGTCGTGTTTGGGGGCGTGGGGATTCAGCCCCAGATTGTGAAGCTGCGTCGTGGTGTCGACATCCTGGTGGCGACCGTTGGCCGTCTACTTGACCATGTAGGGCGAAAAACCGTTGATCTGAGCCATGTGGAAATTCTGGTGCTGGACGAGGCTGACCGGATGCTCGACATGGGCTTCATCAAGGACATCCGGAGGATATTGAAGCTCCTGCCGCAGCAGCGCCAGAACATGATGTTCTCGGCGACTTACGCAGCCGAGGTTCAGCAGCTGGCCAAATCGCTGCTTAACGAACCTGAGCGCGTCCAGGTGACGCCGGAGAATGTGGCAACCGACCTGGTCACCCATAGGGTCCACCTCGTGGCACGGTCACGTAAGCGGTCCCTGCTTCTGCACCTCATCAAGAAGGAGAACTGGCAGCAGGCCCTGGTTTTCACCCGGACCAAACACGGCGCCGAGAGGTTGGTGAAGCAGCTGATCAGGGAAGGCATCAATGCCACATCAATTCACGGGAACAAAAGCCAGTCGGCTCGTACGCGGGCCCTGGCGGACTTCAAGAATGGGGCGGTGAGGCTGCTGATCGCAACCGATATCGCCGCCCGTGGTCTCGACATCAACCAGCTGCCGCTTGTGGTGAACTACGATATTCCCCCGGTGCCTGGGGACTATGTCCATCGCATTGGCCGTACAGGCCGGGCCGGGTCAAACGGTGTTGCCGTTACCCTGGTGTGCAGTGATGAGGGCAAACTGCTCAGCGATATTGAGGAGGCGCTAAGCCAAAAGATTCTTATCGAGGTCATCGATGGTTTCAACGAGGAGCGTAGCCCACAGTCCCAGGTGAACGGAAGGCCGCCCTTCCAGGGTCGGAGACCCTCAAGGCCAGCGTCACGAGGCCGCGGAAGCAGCCACACAAACCAGCGGAGACAACCAGCCCCGAGGTGAGCCTGCCCAATTCCGCCAATCGCGGAGATGTTGCAGACGATAGAAAAGGCCCTCAGAAATCATTGGATAATGAGGGCCTTCGAGGGGTGGCTCGGGGAGGGGGAGAACGGGAAGGGCGTATGGCCAGGCTCGCCGGACTCGCCGTAGACGGCTACGTCGAGGCTAGGCTATGCCGAGGCTACGCCCCTACATCCACGGCTGAGGGCAGTGGGTCCGACGCATGGTCGGGATGCC
>CAZULW010000056.1:0-15546 GCA_964621455.1 uncultured bacterium | reverse complement strand
CCCGGATAAAGCTATCTCGGCTATATCCGACACATGATAGTTGACACGACACTAGAGATTATGGAGGGACATTTTCTCCGGGGTTATGGCGACAACCAGAGACCAGATGTTGATATCCATCTCATGCCAGGTGCAGTGGTAACTGCAGAAACATTCTTGGCGGGCAAACAGGGGTCAATCGGAAGGTTGAACAAAGTAGGCAATCTTATTGAAGGGTTTGAGACCCCTTACGGCATGGAGTTACTTTCCTCCGTTCATTGGGTAGCTAAGCACAAAACGCCACCAGCCATTGATTCCGAATCAGCCATAGACGCAGTTTTGGTGTGTAATAATCGCAAAAGAATGATGTTTAAGTCTGCACATATTCACGTTGCTTGGGAGCATCTCAAGCACCAGCGGGCTGGCTAGACTAATCCCTGATATATTGTTAATCCATCCGCGTCTTGGACAAGCATTCGTCCTCGATAATTAAAACCCAACCCACACAAAACCCCTGCTGGTCCTGCTCAGCCAATACCTTGGCAGGAATGTCCCACAACCCACGCTCATGATTGGCTATATCGTGGCGGGGCAGCTTGAACCGCTGAGCGAACACAGTCTGTGTCTCACCTAAGTGTTCTCTGATCTGAGAGACCCGGGTGCGATACATGTGGTCTGAATCCCTTATTCACTACTTGGAACCGCGCGATGTATCTTTTATTGTTAAATTCTATGTGCTCTACTGGTTCTGAAGGACGTACATAAAGGAGGAGCGGAAAATGAGCAATGTTCTGATATTTGCAATCGCCCTTGTCTGTGGCCTGACGTTAACCGGATCCGCGGAAGCGGGATTTGAAGAGGATGTCATCCCAACGTCCGCCGGTGACCTGAAGATCACCTTCATCGGCCACGGTACGTTGATGTTCACCTTCAACGGCAAGACCCTCCATGTGGACCCGGTATCTCGAGAGGCCGACTATACCAAAATGCCTCAAGCCGACTTGATCCTGGTAACACACAGTCATGGAGACCACCTTGACCCGGAAGTAATTGAAATTCTTCGCAATGAGAACACGAGTATTGTACTGAGCGGGAAATGTGCCGAGGCGGTGCAGGGCGGCATCGTGATGAAGAATGGCGATGTCAAGTCAATTATGGACTTAACAATTGAGGCTGTTCCGGCGTACAACATCGTTCATAAGCGCGATAACGGACAGCCCTATCATCCCCGGGGCGAAGGAAACGGTTATGTGATCACCTTTGGCGACAAGCGGGTCTATGTGGCCGGTGATACCGAGAATACGCCGGAGATGAAAGTACTCGAGGGGATCGACGTCGCCTTCCTGCCGATGAATGTGCCCTATACGATGACACCCGAGATGGTGGCGGATGCAGCCAAGGCCTTCAGACCCAAAATCCTCTACCCATATCATTATGGCAGCACCGACACCGCCAGGATAGTGGAACTATTGAAGGGAGAAGAAGGGATTGAAGTGCGGATTCGAGATATGAAGTAAGGCGGAAACGAGGCGGGTCCGCCGGTTACCCCTACCAGGCATCGTTTTGCTATGCTCGCCTTCTATTTCTCAGGCCGTAGTAGACCAGGGACCCGATCACCACCACGCTGAAACCCAATAGGCCGTATTCCAGGACCACGTTGGGTTCGCCTTTAAGGATGTCGTGCAGGGCGGCCCAATCCAGGGCTAATAAAACGATGACCACCACCAGCAGGACTGCGGTCTTCATGGTGTCCTACCTTATACTGAGCCTGGTTGAAACCCAGCCATTTTATTAATCCTGCCGTCTGTAGGTCTTCAGCAAGACGAGATAGGTGGTCACCCCGACGGCAATCAGGATCAATATAGCCCTAAAAAACAGGCTGCCGACCACAAACAGGGCTGAATAGCCTATGGTTATCCATAATAGACTGATCGCAATAACCTTTGTTGAGAGGGGAACCCCCCTCCCTTCCCGATAATTCCTGATGTAGCTCCCAAACCACCTGTTGGTTATCAGCCAACGGTAGAATTTCTCCGAGCTCCGGATGTAACATGCAGCCGCAAGCAGGAGAAAGGGCGTGGTGGGCAGCAGGGGGAGAAAGATTCCCAGAGCGCCAAGTCCGACGCAAATGGTTCCGGCCGTAATCAGCAATAACCTAATCAGTTTTTGATTAATAGTGGTAGCCCCCTATTAAAATCATGCAGACAGACATCCCGGCTAACCACGGCGTGGCATCATGCCAGACCTGTTCGTAAGGCCAAAATTTAAGCAGACTAAGGCCGGGACTGGTGCACTTTACTGGGCAGGGAAAACACTAAGCGCCAATTATTTACGACATGCTGGCAACACATCTTCGACCTGGCATCAGGAAGCCACGGTCCTGGTTGCGCACTTTTGACGTAGCTCTCACCCCGGAAATGCCCACACCGAATGCCGATTGTGGTGGCCGTGAGCTATGTTATCTGCCGGAGCTTTGGCTCACGCCGCAAGAAGGAAGCCATTACTATTGTAATTGCTGGCAAGAGCCTACCCGTGGGCACAAGCCTGCAAACCAACACCCGTTGCCTCATATTAAAAGGTAACCCAAGTCAGGCTGTTTTCTTTAGGAGCATTCTTCACGTCCGCTGCTTAGATTTGCGGGGGGTAACATGAGAGGATATCCCTTGTCTCCTGCGCTTACGAACCTGCGATGCTTCTTCCCATCAATCGCAGCAGGGCTGTTGCTGCTGGCTGTCTCACTCCCCGCCCGGCAGGCCGCCCCCCGCACGGAGTACTACCGCAGCGAAGAGACCTTCCGGCAGGGCATTAAGCTGTTCCCCTTCGAAATCCATGAAGCTGATTACCTGAAAGTGGTCTATGATGATCAGGATTTCGTGCGGCTCATGAGCTGGCACACCCGGGAGGATTCGCTGATCATGACCCGCTCCTATGAGTACTGGGAGGACGACGGGTCCGTCAGCGGCCTGCTGGGCAAGAATGAAGTGAAGGGTAAGATCAACGGCGGCGGACCGGAGCTTTACCTGCGCAGCTCGGGCGGGCCTGTCAGGATTTTGAGCAAGTGAGATTACCGCTGGTGGATTGAGGCTATCCAATGGAAAGGCCCATCCCGAGAGTCTGGGATGGGCCTTTCTGAATAATGCTGACCGCTGGACAGAGTAAGATCACTCCGACAGAGACTAAGCGGTTACCTCAAAGTCAGTTTCGTACGAAACGGTCCAGTTATCCGTATCGCTCTTGTCAACCGTAATGATGCCTTCGGCCAGGAGTTTCTGGTTGAACTTCTTCCGCCGGGGATCATCAGGGTCAAAAGGCAGAATCCCGTCAACGATTCTATTAAAATCATCATAGGGCAGGATATTTACCCCATTAAAGACGTGGGTTCCAATGTCACGATGAACCTTATATAACTGAATCCGGCGTTCAAGGACGCCAATACGTTCCGTCAGAGGCTGTTTGCTCCAAGAAACAGCACCAAATGACTTTACCTTTAATTTCCTCCATCTAACAGCTCCTCGCACAGCAAAAACCGCAAAAAAGATGAAGTAAGAAATCAGGGATAGTCCCAAAAGAAATATAACGGGACTATTACTGTAAGCCGTGGTTACCAGGGAAACCAGTGACCCGAGAATCGCTGTAAAGAAGCCGAAAAATATTGCGGCCCAGAACAGGGTGGATTGGTGCTGTTCGACATCAGATAATGGTACCAGCGGGATCCCTGATTCCTTAGGATCGAGCAGTCTCATCGCTGTTCCTGTGTCAAACTCTCTTTTCTGGCTTTCCTTGCCTGAAAACCGGTCTTTAACTGTAGGTTCTTTTCTCGTTTGTGGACCATGACGCACATATTCCATGACTAACACTTCTCCTCCATATCAGATTGATATTGAACTCCTCACCTCTTTATCGGCACTCTCCAGGCATTCTTAAGTATCGTGATTCAAAGTATTCATACAACACAATATTCTTAAGTAGCGTAAAGTACAAACTTTACCGGCGCATAGCAAATGCTATATGGATATGGTATGATCCGGGTAATGGATAAGCGCCAAGCGAAAAGAGATATGCCCTGCAACCGCTCGGCCTTCCTTTCAGCCCCACTCAAGCGATTTTTTCCCAGCTTGCCGGGATCGAAGCTGAAGAAGACAGCCTTACCTTTTAGGTCCCTCAGTATCTGCAGGTGCCGTCAGTTCAATTAATCCAGTTATCTGGAGGTGGTCCCGAAGTATCGGGATGCAGCCCCACAATCCCGGGGCTGTTTTCTTTAGGAGCATTCTTCACGTCCGCTGCTTAGATTTGCGGGGGGTAACATGAGAGGATATCCCTTGTCTCCTGCGCTTACGAACCTGCGATGCTTCTTCCCATCAATCGCAGCAGGGCTGTTGCTGCTGGCTGTCTCACTCCCCGCCCGGCAGGCCGCCCCCCGCACGGAGTACTACCGCAGCGAAGAGACCTTCCGGCAGGGCATTAAGCTGTTCCCCTTCGAAATCCATGAAGCTGATTACCTGAAAGTGGTCTATGATGATCAGGATTTCGTGCGGCTCATGAGCTGGCACACCCGGGAGGATTCGCTGATCATGACCCGCTCCTATGAGTACTGGGAGGACGACGGGTCCGTCAAGCGCCTGCTGGAGCTGACACCCGACAGCCTCATCATCCGCGAGGTCCTGTTCGGCGATGAGCCCCGGTCGCGGGAGTTCATCGAGCATGTATACGGGGTGGAATTCGTACCCGACTTCCGCAACCGGTTCACCGAGGTGAGGGTGGATTCCACCTACCGGGTCGTGTCCTACAAGATCATGAGCATCCAGGGGCAGCTGATCGGGGCCGTGTTCCTGGATTACGACACCCTGGGCTTCCTCACCAACGAGACCTGGTTCCAGTCCCAAAGGGGTCCATCCGGTGGGGAGGAGCTGAAGCGGGTGCGGGAGTTCCGGTACATCTTCCACCGGGACACCGGCGAGCAGGAGGTGATCGAGCGGGGGCGGGAAGGGCAGGTGGTTAGCCACGTGCGCATCAAGACCGACCCACATAAAAGAGCCGGCTGGGGCCTGGGGGTGGATCTGGAGGAGCTGCTGGATACGATGCGAGCCGTCCCTCAGAATGATGCTCGTCCAGACACTAGCGGGGGAGGTTTGTAGGCTGAATGGTCGATGAGTTACTTTTGTTCTAATCGTCGCTTCTTAGGATATTCCGCTCTTAATTACTAGTCTAAATCGAGTCTGGCAGGGAGTATCCATGGCACATTGTAGTACTTTAGGGAAGGATACAGGCAAAGTAAAAAGACAATCAAAACAAACAGGCATAGAGTCTTTCGGGGGTTGCGTTGAAGGGGTCTTACTGAGTAGGTTACGGTATTAAAGAATGTACCATGATCCTATAAATGGGCCAAAGGAGAAGGGTAAACTGTGATCCTGTACATCATCTACGGTATTGGGGGAAAATAAATGGCAAGAAAAACTGAAACGGAATTTAAAGGACGAAAGGTGGCAACGAGCGATTTGGACTTTAAGACTGTTAGCGAGGAATGGAACGAATACGAATTAGAGGACGGTACAAGAATGAGACTAAAGACAGTTGTTTCAAAGATTCTCAGACTCGAAGGAACGTACAATGCCGATGGTGATCCAGTCTATCAGGTTGTGTCAACGAACATACTTGCTCCGGATATACCTCCTGGACTAAAAATGAAGCCATCGAAAAAGGACGTGAATTAATATGCCAGCTCTGAGCAATTACAATAGAGAGACTATCAGAGATCACACGGGAGCATTTTTTTGCTTCCATGAAACCTTCTCAGGAGTGTATCCAGTAAGTAAGGTGTTCATTGATCGACGGAAGAAGAATCGTCCTAAGAAAGACCAGCCTGCCGCGCTGTCGGAATGCAGTAATGAACTTATATTTCAATCTCTTAGGTCTGATTTATCTGCCTTCATCATTAGTTTTTTAGGTATGCGAGATTTTCTAGCGAAACGCCTGTATCAAGTACCCCAGGTTCTAAAAGTTTATAGCAAGTTCGAGCATGATGTCTTCTATACCTGGGTGGTCACAGACGAGAGAGACCTTGAAGCACAAAGGCTAGTTTATGACATCGAAGATGAGCTGATTGAGTGGTTCCCTGAGTTCGAGTTCGATTTTTATACCGTTTATGCCTTAGGGCGGGATCCTGATTTGTTAGTTGATAGTACACTTGCTCTTGAGAAACCAAGCGATGTTTAGGTGCTATGCCAATTACCGAAGATCACATAGCTTTCGCAGAACATAATGAAAAGTTTGTAGGTTCTTTTGACCTTGATTCAACAGTATACACAGACTGGGTAGTCACAGGCATGTTTTACGCTGCCCTGCATTATGTGGAAGCTTATCTTGCTCTACTCGGTGAACAACCTGAGGATCATAGAGCCAGAGATAGTCATGTCAAGCGCCACATGCCGGAGATTGGCAAGGATTACCGGCGACTAAAGGATGATAGCATAAATGCCCGGTACTATGGCTATTGCTTCTCTGCAGATGATATTCGTAGAACAGTGATTCCGAATCTAGAAGCCGTCAAAACGCACATACTCAACCTTCTCGGAGCTCATTAACCCTTACCCTGTCCCTCTCGCCAGGTGAGGGTGAACCTCTCGCGGCACTTCAGACTACTCCACGTATAGGGCATTAAAGAGCAGTTTAAAAGTGCCCCAGGTCTGGGCGCGGTTCTGGACCTGGAAGCCGCAGAGCACCTTCCGCCTGCCATCACAACAGGTACGGGATAAACATCCTCGTCGTTTTCATATACGCGGCATAATCGTCGCCGAAGCGCTGGAGGTTCTCCGCTTCCTCGATCCTGGCCGTGGCAAAAAGGGCCGCGGTGGCCGCCAGCGCAAGGCCGATGCTCAGAGGGGATACAGGTCCTTCAGGCAAATGCCCCAGGCCAACCAGAGCAGGGAGCCGTAGAGCGGATGGCGGATATAGCGGTAGGCCCCCTCCCGTACCAGCATGGTGGTGTTCTCGATATTGTCCTTGGGCTGGCCAACGACGCGCAGCAGGTAGAAGCCGTGAACGGCCAGGATGAGGGAGGCCGTCAGCAGTGCCCACGAGACCATTTGAAGGGACGTAAAGGGATCGGCGAACCAGCTATCCATGTTGAGTACGAACAGGCCCAGGATGGCTGAAAAGGCGAAGAAGCGGGGGAAACCATGGGACCGGGGCCGGCGCAGGGAGGGCCAGGAGTACCAGATTATCAATACACCCACCACGCCGAAAATGATGCCTTTGACCATGCTCAATGCCCCAGGCCCGTCTGGCCCCGACGGTTGGTCGGGGACAGGCCCGTCAGCCTTTCGCTCACTTCCCACAGTTGCCTGGCGAGGGCCGGGTTATTGGAGGCTCTGGATGATCTCACCGCCCGCCGGTTGGCAAAGTACTTCCCGGTTACTCCTTCCACATCGGCCGATGACGCCAGATAAATCACCGTCTCCGCCCCTTTCTCCGGGCTGCGCATGAAGGGCCGCCAGAGCTTATTCGCCATCAGTCCCACAAAGCCGGTATACTCCCGACTGAAGTCAGAAGCCACCATACCCGGGTGCATACAGCTGGCAGCAACTCCGGTCCCTTCCAGACGGCGGGTCAGTTCGTAGGTGAACAGCATATTGGCCAGCTTGGACTGGCTATAGGCTTTTCCCATGTTGTACCGCTCTGCCCCCTGGAGGTTATCGAAGTCGATCTTCCCCCACCGGTGCACCATGGAGGCCACGTTCACGATCCGGGCCGGGGCGCAGCCTTTTATAGTATCCAGCAGCAGGTTGGTGAGCAGGAAGGGGGCCAGGTGGTTCACTGCGAAGGTTGTTTCGAGGCCGTCTTCCGTTAGTGTGCGGCGGCGTTTAGTCACCCCCGCGTTGTTGATCAGCACCTGCAGTGGCTGCTGGGTCTCTATGAAGGCTTCCACCAGCTGCCGAACGGCCCGCTGGGAGGCCAGATCGGCTACCATGAGATTCACGGCCCGGTTGCCGGTTTCATAGACGATTTCGTCCCGGGCGGTCTCACCCAGCTCACGATCACGGCACACCATGACAACGGCAGCGCCCATGCGGGCCAGTCCCAGGGCAGTTGCTTTACCGATGCCGCGGTTGGCGCCGGTGACCAGGCAGACTTTTCCCTTCATGGCCGTGTGTATGGCGGCCCTAATACCGAACGGTGTAGTAGATGACGTACAGCCGCGAAAAGAGGCCCTGGACGATGGTCCCCAGGATCAATTCATTGGCCGACCACGAAATGGCACTAGCCAGGGCGGTGCCGCAGGCGATGCCTGGCTTGGACACCTGCCGCCGGATGCTCTCTTCCTGTATCATTTGATGCGTATGGCGTTATGCTTTTTCGCCTGGCGGGGCGGTTTAGGTTTCATCCCTTCAGAGGCGGCTACCACGGGAGGGTTGTGGATGCACACCTGCCTTGGCGCCCGGCTCAATACAGGCGGCCATATCTGAGCTATGTCAGAAGGCTTTCTCCCGCCTACACCTCCGCCATCAGCTGGTCGAACTCCGCTACCTCTACCGCCGGTAAGGTGGAGAATGAGATGCCGGTGAGCCTGCTCAACGCTGCTGACGCCTGTATGGCATGCTGTACATCGGGGAACTCGACGATCAATACCAGGTCCTGCTCACCCATGAGGGCGTACGCGGAATTCACCTTGCCGCCGAATTTGGTGATCAGCCTCTCGGCCTCGTTGGTCCGCCCTGCGCTGATACTTTCCAGGGCGTCGGTTGAGTAGATGCCGAACATGAAGTAGGTTGCCATAGCTCGTTCTCCTTTCTGGAATTACTCGATCCTTAATGGCGAATATAGGCCCCTCTCCGGTTTCAGCAAAGGGAAACCTGCCGGCCCGCTTTTTTGTACCCGCTTGAAAACCCACGCCTCGCTGATAACATCCGACAGGGCAAACGGCCCTCATTTCCCCTCCCAAACGCGCAGGAGGCTTCGTCAGCCTTGCAGTGGCTGGCGGCCTTTCACCTTCAGTCGCAGCACTTTGGTTTTGGGCTTCAGGCTTTTACGGATAAGGAGGGAAACCGGGCACTTCCTGAAGCGCCGGGAAACGCACTCCGCCCGGTACTGCTGATTGCCATAAATCACCGTATTGGCGTCCAACAGATAGCGACCGCTGGGCTTCCGGGTGAAACGCAGCCATGCGCCCTCCTCGAAGCTCACATCCACCCATCGGTCACCAGCGGCAACCACGACCGCCGGTGTGTGCCGGCGGATCACTACCTGGTCAACATACCGGGTGTACAATTCCGACTTCCCGCGCCGCCCGGGAGGGGGACTTTCCCGGACTTCATTCACGGCGGTGAGGACTAGTGTGTGGCTGACGTAGAACTGCACCCGTTTCAGCTCGTCAGCGGAGAGTTGGAAGGTCTGGCGGGTCTCTTCGGTGAATTCGGTCAGCCGGTAAGTCAGACAGCCGCTGAGCAGCAATGCAGCCAGGGCCAGCAGCACCAGGCGAACTACTGTGGGCAGGGAGCGCATCCTGCTACCGGCCACCCTCCTTTTCCATGATCGGTCTGATCTTCCGCTCCTTCTCCCTGTCCTTGATCACGCCCACCCTTTTACGGGCCCTTTCGTATCTGGCTTGTTCAGTCATTATGGGGGCTCCTCATACGCTTATAATACAGGCGGAATGTAGTAAGAGAACCGGAAAAGACCTTGAGCTTCCGCCAATTCCTAGACAGATTTTACCCTAAAATAAGATGGTGTTCAACAGCCTTATCCGAATGTCCCGGAAAGGGATCCCTCCGGGAGATCCCTCCGGGAGAGGCCAGTCTTGGTGGTTCGTCTCGCTTTTTTTCCCCTGCCTGCTGCCCCTGCCACTGCTTCTCAATATATCCCGTCGATCCTGTTATCCTGTCAAATTCTTCAATATTCAATCCATCAATCCTCTCTCTGCGTGCTCTGCGGTTATCCCCATTCTAATACCCCCGTCGCTGGTACTCGATCCTGATGCAGCGGTTCTGATTCGGTATGTTTAATAAGAATGCTTTATCTTCCCGAGAGGAAGTGAAGGTCTTGTGGAATAGGCCTGGCAGCTCTACCTTTCAATTATTGAAGTAATCCGGTTGCTCGCTGATCCAGGCGCGGGTGTTGACCGAAGCGTGCAGTGTAGCATAGCCAATCAGTGCCTGCTGGCCGGTACCTTAGTTAATATGGATGATATGACCGGGGAAGTGGCATCTAGAAAAATGGTCTCAAGTGATTCAGGGTCGTGAATAATTCATCGTTGGCCACAAAATAAATACCATCTCCATAAGGAGGCTCTTATGAAAAGATCAATCTCACGCCGGAAGTTCCTGGAGAGGACCTCATTCAGTACAGCAGGGATTGCTTTGTCTTTAGGCGGGGCGAAGTCCCTATATGCAAATCTGGCAAAAAAAGCGGATACGCCGGCAATCCTTGGCGGTACACCGGTGCGCACAAAGCCGTTTCCTTCCTGGCCAATCTATGACGACAAAGACGTGGAGCTATATCTCGATGCATTTCGCAGCAAGACATGGTCGGAATACCGTTATCTTGAAACGGAGAGTGCCGTCAAATTCGAAAGAAAGTATGCGGAATTGATGGGCACAAAATTCTGCGCTTCGACAAATGCCGGTACTACGGCCCTCTCTGCCTCGCTGTGCGCCCTGGATGTCGGTCCTGGTGATGAGGTCATAGTGCCGACAAACACCTTTGTGGCCACCGCGCAAGTTGCGTTTAATCTGTTCGCCTTAGCCGTATTTGTTGACTCGGACCCTGACACGTTCATGATAGATGCCGATTTAATTGAAGAGCGCATCAACGAACGTACAAGAGCCATTTTGCCCGTGCATATCGGCGGCGGTGCGGCGGATATGGATCAGATCATGGCCATTTCAAAGAAATATGATATTCCGGTTCTGGAAGATGCCTGCCAGGCACACATGGGCGAATGGCGGAACAAGAAGCTGGGGTCTATTGGCCATCTGGGTTGTTTCAGCTTTCAGGCCCATAAAAGTCTCACCAGTGGTGAAGGCGGCGCGATTATAGGAGATGACGAAGCGCTGATGGATAGGTGCATTGCCTATAAGAACAATGGGAGAGACCCCAAGAAAAAGGGAGTATACGCCGGCTCGAATTACCGGATGACCCCGTTCCAGGTTGCCGTGGTCACGGGGCAGCTGAGGCGCTTGGAAGAGCAAACCAGTCACCGCGAGAAGAATGCCGCGTACCTGGAAGAACTCTTTAAAGATGTCCCGGGGATTGCCCAGTGCAAAAAGTATCCCGGTCAAACGCGCCGTGCATATTACGTGTATGGCATGATCTATGACAGGAAACAGTTCAACGGTCTTCCCAGGAAGAAATTTATCCAGGCTATGCGTGCTGAAGGAATCCCCATACGCGGAGGGTGTGATACGCTGAACAGGGATAAATTCGTGGAGGTATACCTGAATTCGCGTCCATTCCAAAATCTATTTTCAAAGGAAAGGCTCGCGAAGTACAGGAAAGAGAACCACTGTCCCGCGAACGATATCATTAATGAAGAAACAAGTTTGACCCTTGGCCAGCAGGTATTCCTCGGCACAAAAAGGGATATGGACGATATCGCCGAGGCAATGGTGAAAATACAGAAAAACGCTGCGGCCTTGATTTAGGGCCGGAGGGTGAAAAGATGGGGGGATAGGGAGATGAGGAGAACGGGAGATTCTGGGACAATGAGGAGCTAATGCAAATCAAACGGAAGATCCTTCTCTCTGCCATGGCCGCACTCGTAGCTACGATGGGCTGCGACGCGAGAGTACAGGACGAAGCGGGTGGCCCGGACGCATTAGTCGGCGCGTGGCTTATCACGGAGACGACCACGACGACACCTGACTCCACGTGGACGAACGATAATCCACAGCCGGGACTCTACGTGTTCACTGATCGACACTTCAGCCTCATGCTGATTCCAAGTTCAGAGCCTAGGGCGCTGTTTCCTGAGGATCCATCTGCTGAGGAGCGGCTCGCCGCCTATGACAACTTTGTAGCTGACGCCGGAACATATGAGTTCACGGATTCCGTGCTGACGATGCACGACATTATCGCCAAGGTACCTAACTTTATGAATGGAGGCGCCGGAGGGCCTTATCGATACACGCTCAAGGGGGACTCCCTTTTGCTCACGTTCAGCGGAGGGTGGGCAAGGGGCGGGGAAATCACGTATCACCTGGTCAGGTTGAAGTAACCTGGACTTGTGGACAGAATAGCCCTGCGCCGCCACCCAACAAGCGCATGTTGCTGACGTGCCGTAGCGGCCGTGCTACTAGCTGCGGCGGCGGTGGGTAGTTACTTCAGAGCAGCTGCTTGAAAGCCTCCACCGTCAGGCCGGCGTCTTTGATGATGCCGCCCATGGTATAGGCATTGACCGGGTTTGCCCGGGGAATGATGATAATACGCTCACCGTCTGTCATAGAGATGTGCTTCCCCTGGCGCACAATCCGAAACCCGGCCTTTTCAAACGCTCTAACGGCGCGGCGATGTGAGATGCCGGGGAGTTTGGGCAACCTTAAACCGGAACCTCGACCTGGCGGGTTTCCTTATCCTTGGTTAACTCCTCGACCGTTGCCAAGTAGGTTTCGATGGCGTCCTTGATATTTTCCAGGGCCTCTTCTTCCGTGCGGCCCTGAGACCAGCAGCCCGGTAGCCCCGGACACCACACCGCATAGCCCTCGTCGGTCTGTTCAATTTTTACTCTATATTTCACATTGCCCTCTTTTTGAAATCATTCAATTGCCATCACTCGATTGAATATAAGTCCTTATTAGAAGAATTCAACGGGTAAAAGCCGCTTCTTGCTCTGTCTTCTCGTCCTTTGCGTCCCTTCGGCCGGCATGATTACCGGACCTTAGGGCAGGACCTTCGGCAACCCCTCTCTTTGAAAGCTTATCCCGCAGAAAGCGGGGAAAGGGGGCATCACGAATTGAAGAGCTTGCCCTGAGCGAAGCCGAAGGGGGGTGAGTTAGAATACGGTCGCCCTAAGTCCGCCAGCCCCAAAGGGACTCCTGTGAAGCTGGCGGATCAATCTTCAATTTTCCTTTACGCCCTTTGCGTCTTTGCGGTTTGTCTCTTTTTCTCTTTTCCTGCCACTGCCAGGCTCGCCTCCTCGGCCAGCCGGAGGGCCTCGCCGGCGGCTGACTCCCAGCGTTTTCCGGCATGAAGCCCCCTTGCCCCAGAACTCATGATTTTAGTTGCCGTACAGTGGGTAAACGCAGTAGTATTTAGTCGTGAGCAGGACATTTGAACAAATTTTGAAGCTTATCCAAGGTCGTGACGTGAAGATATCCGACCATGGTCACAGCCTTCAGGTCTGATCCTGATCGGTGGTCGGAGGATTTTATAAGGAGAAAAACATGAGGAAAAGACCCCATACAAAGCTCGTACACGAGGGACAGTACGTTGCCGAAGTCGATGTCGAATTGATTGACACGGATGAGGGTTGGTCGCCTTATTTGTCCCTCGAGGATGCATACAAGCTGGACGATGTCCGTGAAGCCTTGCGTCGTGGAGATGTCAGGAGTGCGGCGCAACTCGCCCGCGTCTTTAGCCTCACTCCCGTCGCAGTCTAGTTACTTGCCGGAGAACCAGGCACTTCAGCCAACTCCGATACCCGTCGCGAGACGGCGCGATTGGAGCGGCTGAGTTCTTCGTTAGGCTTCACTGAAACGATTTGTATAGACTAAGCCGGCGGCCATGAGTGTCCCTATCGGTATCTAAATCGCCCGCTTGCTTGTCCCGCCAGCAGCGGGGCTGAGGACCGGGTAGATTCAGTACTGTCGCTATAATCACCCAAGAGAAGGAATGCTATCATGAAACGTTATGCAGGTCAAGACCGGGGCAGAAAGGTCGATTCGTCGGGGCTTTCCCGGCGGCAATTCCTGGGCCGGTCGCTGGCCGGGATGGCGGGCCTGTCGCTGATGCCCTTAGCCGGTGTAAAAGGGACCAGCGCGGCCGTAAAGTCTGCGGCGCCCGCACCGGGCGGCGAGCCCAGGAATGTGGTATTGATGGTCTCAGATGACCAGGGCTTTCAGGCCGGCTGCTACGGCGATCCGGTCGCTAAAACGCCCAGCCTCGATGCCCTGGCGGCCGGGGGCGTCCGCTTCGCCACGGCGTTCGCCTCGACGCCCAGCTGCAGCGCCAGCCGGTCGGTGATCCTCACCGGGCTGCACAATCACACTAACGGGCAGTTCGGCCACCAGCACAGCTTCCACAATTTCCACACCCATAAGTGGGTCAAGGGGCTGCCCGTCCTGTTGAATGAGGCTAGTTATCGCACCTGTTCCATCGGCAAGTACCACGTGCAGCCTGAGGAGAATTACCATTTCGAAACCTATCGCAACGAGGGTATCCCCGGCGGCAGCCGCAGCCCGGTAGCCATGGCCGAAAAAGCTAAGGGGTTCATCGAAGAGGACGACGACCGCCCGTTCTTCCTCTACTTCTGTACCAGCGATCCCCACCGCGCCGGGCAGGGCTTTGCCAACGAGCGGGACTATCCGGGGGTGACGCCGGTGAAATACGATCCGGCTGAGATTCCCGTACCACCCTGGCTGCCGGACAAGCCGGAGGTGCGCCAGGAACTGGCCGAGTATTATGAGTCCATCTCGCGCCTGGACCAGGGCATCGGGCGGCTGATGGAGGTGCTCAAGGAGACCGGGCACTGGGAGGATACCCTGTTCATCTACATCAGCGATAACGGGCCGCCCTTCCCCGGCGCCAAGACCAACATGTACGATCCCGGCCTCCGGCTGCCCTTCGTCGTGCATATGCCCGGCCTGAAGAAAAACAGGGGCGGGGTGTGTAACGCGCTGGTCTCCTTTGCCGACATCGTGCCCACTATCCTGGAGTGGACCAGCGCCAAGGGGCCCGAGGATTACGAGCTTCACGGCCGGTCGGTCCTGCCCATCCTGGAGCAGCCCGACCCCAAGGGCTGGGATAAGGTCTACGCCTCCCATACCTTCCATGAAGTCACCATGTACTATCCCGTGCGGATGGTCCGGACAGAGCGGTACAAGTACCTGCTGAACCTGGCCCACGGGCTGGCCTTCCCACATGCCTCAGACCTTTACGAGTCACCTACCTGGCAGGGGGTGCTCAAGCGAGGGGACAATAAGATCGGCAAGCGCAAGGTCCAGGACTACCTTAACCGGCCCGAGCACGAGCTGTACGACCTTCAGAAAGACCCGGACGAGGTGGTGAACCTGGCCGACAGCCGCAAGCACGCCGGAGTGCTCAAAAAACTGCAGGCGGACCTGAAGGCGTGGCGGGAGAAGACAAACGATCCCTGGGTGGTGAAGTACGAGCACGAGTAGGGGGCCGGTATCGGCGCAGCCCTCGGACCGGCCTCTCCTTAACTTTTCTGTAACCTATCACTGCAAAGGAGCACCATCATGAACCGTAAAGTAATCCCGTCCGGCGGACGCCGCGCCCTGGACCTGTCCAGCGGGTAGCGGCGCAAAATTAGACAAAACCCATACAGAATTCGTTTTTTTCAAGCCTTCCCCCGACGAGAGCACTGTTGGGGTGGTGTACAGTTTGCCACTCAACATC
>CAZULW010000055.1:0-16347 GCA_964621455.1 uncultured bacterium | reverse complement strand
GCAGTAGCAGTAGGCAGTGGCAGTAGCAGGAACAGGAAGAAGCGAAGAGCGAGGAGCGAGGGGCGAAGTGCCAAGTCGTCCTGAGCTTGTCGAAGGATGACTTGGCTTGTTTATAATGATGGCTCTCTTCGAGAACCTCCGGACGACTTCATCCTGTCGTACTGAAATTTCTGAGGATTGGGCGCTGGAGTGAATTCCAAACCAGAAACTCGCAACCAGTAACTCGTAACTCTTAGCTCGGAACTTTAAACTTTGAACTTTGAACTTGTCAAAAACGCCGCCGGTCGCTTGGTCCCCACCGAAGTCAATAGCACGCCCCAGATCCCCTTCCAGGGCGTGGGGAAGTATCGGCCTATCGGCAACAAGGCCGCCCCGCCCCTGCGCACCTGCGCCGATTACCCCCCCAACGGCGACAAGCGGGTAGGCTCCATCAAGGAAGCGCTCCAGAAGGCCGGGCTGCGGGACGGTATGACCATCTCCTCACATCACCATTTCCGCGACGGCGACCTGCTCATGGTGCAGGTGTTTGACGCCGTGGCCGAGCTGGGGGTGAAGAACCTGCGGTGGTTCCCCTCGGCCTCCTTCCCGTGCCACGAGCCGATTATCAAGCACCTTGAGAGCGGCGTCATCGGCTGGATCGAGGGCTCGATGAACGGTCCCCTGGGAGAATACGCATCCGCGGGGAAGATGAAGGGTGTGGCGGTACTGCGCAGTCACGGCGGTCGCTGGCAGGCGGTCCAGGACGGCGAGGTGCACATCGATATTGCGGTCATCGCCGCCCCGACAGCCGACCCCTTCGGCAACGCCACCGGCGACCGGGGGCCCTCGGCCTGCGGGCTGCTGGGCTTCGGCCTGGTGGACTCCCTGTATGCCGACAGGTCCATCGTGATCACCGATAACCTGGTGCCCTTCCCCTGCATACCCTGGCAGATCATGGGCCAGAACATCGACTATGTGGTGGAGGTGGACAAAATAGGTGATCCGGAAAATATCGTTTCCGGCACCACCGAACTCACCCGCTCTCCCGACCGCCAGTACATCGCCGAGCTGACCGCCAGGTTTGTCCGGGCCGCGGGTATTCTGAAGGACGGCTTCAGTTTTCAGGCCGGGGCGGGCGGCACCTCCCTGGCCTTTGCTATCTACCTTAAGCAGATGATGAAGGAGGCCGGCGTGCGAGCCCGCTTCATTCGGGGCGGTTCCACCAAGTACCTGGTGGAGATGCTTGAGGAGGACCTCACCGACTATATCCTGGACGGCCAGACCTTCGACCTGGATGGGGTGCGCTCCATGCGCGAAAATCCCCGGCACATCGACACCTCGCCCTTCACCTCCTACAACTGGCACGGCAAGGGCAACTTCGCCAGCATGGTGGACGTGGTGGTGCTGGGAGCCACGGAGGTGGACGTGAACTTCAACGCCAACGTGGTGACCCACTCCGACGGCATCCTGCTCCACGGCATCGGCGGCTGGCAGAACTGCCTGTTCGCGAGGTGCACCATCCTGCCCATCCCCTCCTTCCGGGACCGCATCCCTATCATCGTGGACCGGGTTACTACCCTGTGCGGGCCCGGCGAGCTAATTGACGTAATTGTTACCGAACGGGGCATCGCCATCAATCCCGCCCGCAAAGATCTTATCGAAGCGACCAGAGGCAGCGGCCTGCCTATCTGGCCCATCGAAGAGATCAAGAGCGAGGTGGAGGACCTGTGCGGCGGCACTCCCGCCAAGCCGGAGCTGACCGATCAGGTCATCGGGATCGTCAAGTGGGTAGATGGGACAGTGCTGGATAGCATTTTTAGGGTGAAGGGGGATAGGGGAATGATGAATGATGAATGATGAATGTTAAATGGAAATGGAAAAGCAAGTCCGGTAAGGGGATTGGTCTAGGCGCATGAGGGGTGATGAGCCGAAAGAAAGGACAAAAGGGTTTGCGCATCGATGTGTAAAACTGGCTAATACCTTGCCCAATTCAACTCTCGGACGCCACATTAAAGGACAGTTGATTCGGTGCGCAACGTCTGTCGCTTCCAATTACCGTGCCGCTTGTATGGCTCAGTCAAAGGCCAGTTTTATTTCCAAATTGAGCATAGTTATTGAAGAGGTTGATGAGTCATATTTCTGGATCGAGTTTCTCATTGATGAGAACATAATGAAAAAAGAACAAGTTGAACCATTACTCAAAGAAGCCGACGAACTAACAGCCATATTCACGACTTCCAGGAAAACAGCCCAAGGAAAAACCTAGCTCTTCAATTGTATTCATCATTCATCATTCAACATTCATCATTGACGTGCTACAAAGGATGGAACCATGCGTGACAAAGTAATGGCCCTCTGGCCCGAAATCAATTGGATCAAGGATGATGAACTGCAGAATAAGGTAGCCGACGCCTGGGCCTATGCCATTGAGAATAGTGCCCTGACACCTGAGGACCTGGAAAAGATCCCTTTCTCCCTGCTGATCAAGGACTGCCGGGTGTCATTCATGAACCATAAGCGCACCTGCGTGCAGCTGGCGGTGGATATCGCCCGGCGCATGCAGAAGAACTTCGGTGATGAGATCAGCATAGATATGGACACCCTCATCGCCGGGGCCATCCTGATCGACGTGGGCAAGCTGGTGGAGTACCAGATCGTGGACGGCCAGCTCACCACCAGCGATGCGGGCAAGCTTGTCCGCCATCCCTTCAGCGGGGTGGCCATCGCTGACCGGTTCGGCCTGCCGCCGGAGGTGCAGCACATCATCGCCACCCATTCCAGGGAGGGCGACCTGGGCCGGCGCACGGTGGAGTCCATCATCGTCCACCATGCGGATTTCGTCTCATTTGAACCCTTTTTACGTTAGAAAGGAGTAGTAATGGTAAAACGTCTTGACATAAATCATGTATATAATATTGATTGCCTTGAAGGGATGAAGAGGATACCAGATGACGCTATCGACTTGGTGATAACAGATCCTCCTTTTGCAATTGATTTCAAAGCAAAAAGAAGCAATTATAATCGTACGTACGGAAGGGTAATCGAGGGCTATAACGAAATACAGACAAATGATTATTATGAATTTACAGCATCTTGGTTGTCGGAAGTCTTTCGCGTTTTAAAGGATTCCGGATCGATTTACGTATTCTCCGGTTGGAATAATCTAAAAGATATATTGATCGCGCTTGATAAGATAGGTTTCATTGTTGTTAACCATCTCATTTGGAAGTACCAATTTGGCGTTGTAACAAAAAGAAGATTTGTTACTTCCCATTATCATTGTTTGTATGCATGTATTAATGATAAAAAAAGAAAATATTTACCGTATGCAAGATTTCGAAAGGATGAGAAGGATAAGAACGGTGGCAGTTTGCATTACCAAGATAAGGAAGATGTTTGGTATATTAAACGTGAATATTGGACAGGCGATCAAAAAACACCTACTAAATTACCATCTGAGGTAATAAGGAAGATATTACAATATTCAAGCGAAAAAGGGGATATAATTCTTGATCCATTTATTGGATCAGGACAAGTTGCAGTTGTTAGTAAAATACTCGAAAGGCAATATATAGGATTTGAGATAGTGCCAGAATATTACAATTTCGCAAAAGAAAGATTAGAAAAGAACCAATATCGAATAAAGGCAAGTGATAGTAAAAATCATGATGGATTACTTGAATTATTCAACGGGGACTAACGAATGATAAAACAAGAAAGTCTAGAGAAAATCAAAACCACACTTATTAACATTCCAGTCATGTGGGATAGAAAAGAGGCCATCCTTGAAATGAGGGATAATGGGTATCGCCAATGGCGTCAAATGGAATAGGTCGGTTTTTATTTTGAATATTTATGCAATCGTTTTTTAAATGAAATATTCAAGATGCCAGGACCAAAATATGGGAACGTTAGATTTGATGGGTTTATGGATATATCATGGGATTTTAAGGCACATGTTCTGGAACCTGGTAATAAGACAATTATAAATGATGTTATAACGATCAAAAATGCTATACAAGAGTACGGTTCAGTAGGTACAATTATTGTTGAGGGGAATACAAATTATAACGACGTTAATGGTAGTTTTAAGCAGTGGCACGATAGTATCAAGGGGAAAATAACAAAATACGAAAAAGAAAGAGTTGCAAGAGGTGCTAAACCACGAAGGAGAAAAATATCATTTAATGTGGACAAGATACTGATTATAGAGATAACAAAGAATAGTCTATCCAAACATGGCAGGTTTTTACAGGGAAGGAATGCGGATGGTAGTCCTAGAAATCCAAAACTAATGATGGACTTAAGTAATATTGAAGGAGAATTAATCGGGACGATAACATTATGACTATAAAAAAAGACAAAACATTTAGCAAAGATAATGTCCCAGACCCTTATTGAAAAAATCGCCCAGCGATTCGCTATGGATCTGGAGCCGGGCCAGACCGTCCACAGCGGCGACTTCATCTCCATCCGGCCCGCCTACGTGATGACTCACGACAACACCGGCGCGGTAATGAAGAAATTCACGGCCATCGGCGCAACCAAGATGGCCATCCCCCGCCAGCCGGTCTTCGCCCTGGATCACAATGTGCAGGACACCGGCGAGACCAACCTGGCCAAGTACGCCGCCCTTGAGGCCTTCGCCTGGGAGATGGGGGTGGATTTCTACCCGGCGGGGCGGGGCATCGGCCACCAGATCATGTGTGAGGAGGGCTACGCCTGGCCCGGCAGCTTCATGGTGGCCTCGGACAGCCACAGCAACATGTACGGCGGGCTGGGCTGCCTGGGCACGCCGGTGGTGCGCACTGACGCCGCCGCCATCTGGGCCACGGGGCGCACGTGGTGGCAGGTACCGCCGGTGGCCAGGGTGGTGCTGCAAGGCCAGCTGCCCCCGGGCAGTACGGGGAAGGATGTAATTATCACCCTCTGCGGCCTGTTCAGCCAGGATGAGGTGCTGAACCACGCCCTAGAGTTTGCCGGCGACGGCGCGGCCCACCTGTCCATCGACGAGCGGCTGACCATCGCCAACATGACCACCGAGTGGGGGGCCCTGGCGGGGGTCTTCCCGGTGGATAAGGCAACCCTCCAGTGGCTGCGGGAGCGGGCGGCTTTTGTTCAGCGGCGGGGCCCGGCCGGCGTGCCTTCCGACGACGATGCGGTTGATGGTATCCATCCACGTCTGAACGAGGCCCGTATCGCCCGGCTGGAGAGTGATTCCCCCCAGGCCGACGCAGATGCCTACTACGCCAGGGAAATCACACTGGACCTGTCTACCGTTACTCCTTATATATCAGGTCCCGACCACGTGAAAACCATGACCAGCGCAGCGGAGCTGGCAAAAAGGAATATCAGAATTCACAAGGCCTATTTGGTATCATGCGTCAACAGCCGGGTAGAGGACCTGGCGGAGGCGGCCCGAGTAGTCCGTGGCAAAAAGGTGGCGCCCGGCGTGGAGTTCTACGTCACCGCCGCTTCCAGCGAAGTGCAGGCCGAGAGCGAGAAGCGCGGCGACTGGCGGGCCCTGGTGGAGGCCGGGGCCATCCCCCTGCCGCCGGGCTGCGGGCCGTGCATCGGTCTGGGCGCGGGCCTGTTGAAGGACGGCGAGGTAGGCATTTCGGCCACTAACCGCAACTTCAAGGGGCGCATGGGCTCGCGGGAGGCCCAGGCCTACCTGGCCTCGCCGGCGGTGGTGGCAGCCTCAGCTATCGCCGGGAAGATCGTGCCGCCGCCTGAGGGTACTGCCAGCACCAAACCACAGGGTACGGTGAAGGTCAACCCGAAGCAGGAGAAGGGCGAGGCTGCGGTTACAATCCTGCCTGGTTTCCCTGAAACCATTGAGGGGGAACTCATCTTCTGCCACCAGGACAACCTGAATACCGACGGCATCTTCCCCGGCAAGTACACCTACATTGACGACTTTACGCCGGAGCAGCAGGCCCAGGTGGTGATGGAGAACTACGACCCGGAGTTCCGTCAGTTGGTTCAAGAGGGGGATATCCTGGTGGGAGGTTTCAACTTCGGCACCGGCAGCTCCCGCGAACAGGCGGCAACTGCTCTCAAGCACCGCGGCATCCGGCTGGTGCTGGCCGGGTCGTTCAGCGAGACCTACAAGCGTAACGCCATCAACAACGGCTTCCTGGTGCTGGAGGCGCCGGGGCTGGTGGACGATCTCAAGCAGCACTGCGGCACCGGGCAGCTCACTGTGCGCACCGGGCTGGCGGCCAAGGTGGATTTTCGCCAGGCGGTGGTATCTGTTGAAGGCAAGGACTATACCATCAGTCCAGTAGGTGTTGCCGCCCAGGAGATCATCCTCGCCGGTGGTTTGGAAGGATGGGTGAAGGGAAGGATTAAAAGTTGAGTATTGAAGATTATCCCGAAGGGACCCTTACGAGGAATATTGTCTATTGAAGATTGCCGGATGCTGACGGCTGATCGCTGATTTGTCCGGCGTAGACCGCCGACAGGCGGACGTAGACGGACCGCTCAATACAGGAGATAACGCACATGCCCAAATACCGCATCGCATGGCTGCCGGGTGATGGTGTCGGGAACGACGTCATGGATTGCGCCCGCCTGGTGCTGGACCAGTTTGCCCTGGACGCCGAGTACATCCCCGGCGACATCGGCTGGGAGTTCTGGAAGTCCGAGGGGGACGCCCTGCCCCAGCGTACCATCGAGATGATGAAGCAGACCGACTGCGCCCTCTTCGGGGCCATCACCTCCAAGCCCAAGGAGGAGGCCCAGAAGGAGTTGGACCCGGCCCTGAAGGGCAAGGGCTTCGTCTACTTCTCGCCCATCGTGCGACTGCGGCAGGAGTTCAACCTGCACACCAACCTGCGCCCCTGTAAGGCCTACCCGGGCAATTCCCTGAACTACCGCGAGGACATCGACATTGTCATCTTCCGGGAGAACACCGAGGGGATGTATGGCGGAGTGGAGTTCCATCCCCTGCCCCGGGAGGTCTTTGACGCCCTGAACGCCAATCACCCCAAGATGGCCAAGTTTGAGCGGTTCGGCCTGGAGAATATCGCCCTGTCCACGCGCATCATGACCCGCCAGGGGTGTGCGAACATCGTCACCCGTGCTTTCGAGTACGCTAAAAAGTACGGCCGTAGGTCGGTGACGGTGGTGGACAAGCCCAACGTGCTGCGGGAGACGGGGGGGCTGATGATCCGCACCGCCCGCGAAGTGGCCAGAAAGTACCCCGGCATCGAGCTGTGGGAGACCAACATCGACGCCCAGTGCATGTGGCTGGTGAAGAACCCCCAGGACTATGAGGTGCTGGTGGCGGAGAACATGTTCGGCGATATCCTGTCCGACCTGGCGGCCCAGCTGGTAGGGGGGCTGGGGTTTGCCTGCTCGGCCAACATAGGTGACAGCTACGCCGTCTTTGAGCCGACCCACGGCAGCGCCCCCAAGTACGCCGGGCAGTATAAGGTCAATCCCATGGCCATGCTGCTGTCCACCAGGATGATGCTGGACTGGCTGGGGGAGTCCGAGATGGGCGCCCGCCTTGAGGGGGCTGTGGCGAAGGTCATCGCCGAGGGTAAGATACGCACCTACGACATGGGCGGCAGCAACACCAGCCTGGAGGTTACCGAGGCGGCGGCGGGGAAGCTGTAACAGCCGGGGACGTAAGAAAGAGAATTGAACCGCAAAGCCCGCCCTGAGCCGGGCCGAACCCCGCCGATGGCGGGGGATGGGACGCAAAGGCCGCAAAGACATTTTAGCCACGAATTAACACGAATTGGCACGAATAAAAAGAAACTGAACCGCGAAGACGCCAAGCCTAGAAAAAGATTGGGAGGGCTTGGGGAAATATTGGTCGGCTGATGTATGAACTGTATGGATTGACAGAGATGGAGATAAGTATCGTCGAGAATAAGGGGTAAAAGGAGACAGTATCCTCAACAAAGATGTTTCAAGACCATCAATTTATTTTCTTCGATGAATCGGGTCACATGAATTTTTCCCCGAGGACCTCTACGCACGTTGTAATAGTGGCGATGAATATCACTAATTCATCAAAAAGAATAATGGAAAAATATTGGCAGCTTCGACATGATCTGTATATCCAGCCTCCGGAAGACACTGGCATTCGGGGAAAGTATCAAAATAGGAGATTTCACGCTTCCGATGATCCTCAAGAGATTAGGAACAAGGTCTTCGATCTGATCTGCAAACACTTACATCTGTTGCGGGTGCAGGCTTTGGTACTTGATAAAAATGATGTCTTTAAAGAATCAAGAAGTGAAGAATGGCTCTATGAAAAGGTATATTATTATCTGGTTCGGACGATCTTGACTCGAAGCAAATGGTTTGAGGGTATAGAAGGCGTACGGTTTCTGATAGATCATACTCAGGACAAGCGACTTCGGCAGGCCACTGTCGGGGGCATCAGGAGGGCGGAGGCAGAAACCGGAGCGCAATTCCGTGGTATCATTTTTCACGCCACCAGCCATGCTCATCCGTTTTTACAGCTCGCCGATTATTTTTGCTGGGCGATCTATCGAAAATATGAGTTGGAGGATATACGGAGTTATCACCTCATCGATGAGGCTATAGAGAATGAATGGTATCTATTTAAAAAGTGACCCCCCCGGCTAGCTTTCGCACGGCACGCAAGGCCTCTTCACCGGGGGGGAACCTTTAGAATTCTAATTCCTGTCTATATTATCGGATAAAATGCCCGATTTCAAGTGAAATTAGGGCTTGTTGACCTGCTCAACGCCATGCCAGGAGAAGCGTTGGTCAGTACTGACCGCTAGCCGCCCGCACCGAGCAAGAGCAGACATCCTAACAAAGGGTAGTAGTAGTGGCGGCCTCGGTCTAGCCACCACGGCGAGCCTGGCAGTACTAGGTGGCTCTCTTCTTCGATTACCAGTCACCAATCCGTCTACGCTGCGCTACGCCGGACAAGTCACCAATCACTAATTTTCTTTGCGCCCTCGGCGGTTATTCAACCGCTTCCGTGAAGCAGCTGCGGGTGCCGTTGTGGCAGGCGGGGCCGACCTGTTCCACCCTGATCAGCAATGTATCCCGGTCACAGTCGGTGGTGATGGATCGGATCGTCTGGATATGGCCGCTGGTCTCGCCTTTGCGCCAGAGTTGTTGGCGGCTCCGCGACAAGAAGCAGGTACGTCCTTCCCCAAGGGAAATCTTCAGGCTCTCGGCGTTCATATACGCCAGCATAAGCACCTCGCCGTTCTCCGCATCCTGAATGATGGCGGGGATCAGACCGTCCGGGGTGTACTTCAAATCCTTAACGCTTTCCACTTTGGTCGTCATTCTGCTTCTCCTGTGAATCGTACGGGAATTCCGGCCTGCTGCAGGTAGGTTTTCACTTCGTTAATCGTGAAGATGCCCCGGTGAAAAACCGACGCCGCCAGTACCGCGTCGGCCTTGCCTTTCTCAACGGCGTCCCGGAAGTGGCTCAGCTGCCCGATGCCTCCTGAAGCGATCACCGGCACGGGCACTGTCTCACTCACTTGCCGGGTGATCTCCAGGTCCACCCCCGCCTGGGTGCCGTCGGCGTCGATGCTGGTGAGCAGGATCTCGCCGGCCCCGCGCTCGGCTATCTCCCGTGTCCAGGCTACGGCCTCCCTTCCGGTGGGCGTGCCGCCGCTATGGGAAAATACCTCCCACCTGCCGGGTGCGGTGCGCCTGATATCCACCGCCACCACCATGCACTGGGAGCCGAAGCGGTCGGCCCCTCTGGTGACGAGCTGGGGATCGACCAGGGCGGCGGTATTGAGGGCGATCTTGTCGGCCCCGGCGGCCAGCAGCGCTTCGATGTCCTCCAGGGCCCGGATGCCGCCGCCGATGGTGAAGGGGATGAAGACCTCCCGGGCGACCCGCCTGGTCAGGTCTAAAACGTGCTGGCGGGCCTGAACGCTGGCAGTGATGTCCAGAAACACCAGCTCGTCGGCCCCCATGTCGCTATAGCGGGCGCCAAGCTCTACCGGATCTCCTTCACGCACCAGGTTGATAAACTTAACCCCTTTCACTACCTGGCCGTCGTGAACGTCCAGGCAGGGGATAATGCGGCGGGTCAGTCCGTCTGGCCCGTCAGGATGCCGGACAAGCCGCCGGATTAACTCGTCTGACTGCCGGTCAGGCATGCCGCCAACTCCTCCAGGGAAATTCTGCCGTCGTAAAAGGCCTTGCCCACGATCACTCCCGCCACCCCCAGCTCCGCCAGGGCTGCCACTGCCTGGATGTCCGCCACGGAACCGATGCCGCCGGAAGCGGTGACCTCAATCCGCGTACTTCGGGCCACGTCCCGCAGCTGATCGAGGTTCGGCCCCGCCAAGGTGCCGTCGGTGGCGATATCGGTGCAGATGACTCGGCCAAAGCCCAGGCCTTCCAGCCGGGCGATAAGCTCCAGGGCCGGGAGGGCGGTGGTCTCCTGCCAGCCGTGTACCGCAACCTGACCGTTGCGGGCGTCCACCCCGGCTACCAGCCGCTCCGGGAAGCGATCCAGCCACCGGGGGAGATCATCCCAATTGCTCACGAGGCTGGAGCCCAGGATTACGTGTCCCGCGCCGCTGTCCAGGGCCTGCTGGATATGTTCAGCCGTACGGATACCGCCGCCCAGCTCGATGCCGATGTCCGTGGCCGCCAGGGCCTTCACGGTGTCCAGGTTTACCGGCCGGCCTAACCTGGCTCCATCGAGGTCCACCACGTGAAGCCAGTCCAACCCCACGCTCTTTAAAAGCCGGGCCAGTTCCACCGGCTCCTGGGGGTAGGTGGTGCTGCGGCTGTAATCGCCCTGGACCAGGCGCACGCAGCGGCCGTCCATCAGGTCTATGGCCGGGATTACCTTAAAACGTCCCATCGGCGAACCTCCGCAGGATATCCAGACCGAATTCCTGGGATTTCTCCGGGTGAAACTGAACGCCCAGAACGTTGTCATTCCGGATCAGCGCCGCCAGAGAACCGCCGTAGCTGGTGTCGGCGACCACCACGGCAGGGTCATCGGGAACGCAATGGTAGGAATGGACGAAATAGGCGTACCCCGGCTGGGGAACGAGGTGGTTGTCATGCCGGGGAATTACCTTGTTCCATCCCATATGGACTTCCCTGGGCGCTCCCTCGATTTTCCTTACCTGGCCGGGGATCAGCCCCAGGCCGGTATACTGGCCCCGCTCGCTGCTGTCAGTCAGGAGCAGCTGCATCCCCAGGCAGATGCCCAACAGGCGCCTGCCTGACGCGGCCCACTCCAGCAGGAACCCATCCAGGCGGCAGCCGCGCAGTCGCTCCATCGCTGGACCGAAGGCCCCCACGCCCGGCAGGATGAGCCTATCGCAGCGGTCGAGCTCACCGGGATCGGCGGACAGGACAAAGGGCAGCTCCAGAAAGCGCAGGGCGTTGCCCAGGCTGCCCACGTTCCCCACGCCGTAATCGACCATGCCGATCCGCCCGGCTGGCGCGGCCGGACAGGTCATATCATTCCCTTGGTAGAGGCCACGCCGCCGCCACCGGGAGTGAGGGCCTGCCGCAGGGCCAGCCCCAGACCTTTGAACATGCTCTCAATGATGTGGTGAGGATTCTCCCCATAAAGCGCACGGACGTGGAGTGTTATCCGGGCTTCGGCGGCAAAGGAGCGAAAGAAATGGCCCGTCATTACGGTCTCAAAGGTGCCGACCCGCTCAATACCGATGTCCGCCTTGAAGACGCAGCAAGGCCTCCCGCTCAGGTCCACGACAACCTGGGACAGGGCCTCGTCCATAGGCACCCACGCCGTCCCAAAGCGTTCGATGTCCCCGGCATCTTCCCTGGCCCGGGCGAAAGCCTGGCCCAGAGCAACAGCCACGTCCTCAACAGTGTGGTGGGTGTCCACGTGCAGGTCACCCGTGCAGGACAGCTCCAGGTCCCATCCGGCCCAGAAAGCCAAAGTCTGAAGCATGTGATCGAAAAAGCCGATGCCGGTCTCCACCTGCACTTTCCGCTCTCCGCCGAGCAGGAGTTTCAGGCGGATGTCCGTCTCATTGGTTTTGCGCTTAATCTCAATTGGTTGGCGACTTGTCATAGACTACCTCAATATGGTTTAGCATTTCATGGACTGATGGGAAGTCGTACTCAACCGGCGGCCATGGTACCGGCAGGTTACCAATGAAGCAGAAATCTACTTCCTTTCCGGTGCTCTTGCGGGCATTTCTGACCAGCTCCAGGTCATCGCGGCCGTCGCCCGCCAGCAGGGCCTTTCTGCTGCCAAGGTGCTGTAGGATAGCCATCAGCTTAGCCGGATCGGGCTTGTCGCGGTCAGGGTCATCAGAGACCGCGACCTGTTCAGCCGGCAGCCGCCAGCCCAGCAGTTGAAAGGCCAGCACCATTTCCGCGGCGCTGCGTCCTGTCACGATGCCCGCCCTGGGCGCTATGCGTCGGGCGTCTTCGGCAGACAGCAGCGGCACTTCCTCTTGCCACCGCCCCGGCTGGCGGATGGTATCCGGCTCAAAGCCGTACAGCCGCCAGCAGGCCGTAGTGCCGCCGTAGGCCTCCTGCGCCAGACGGGTCAGCTGGGCCTCGAACTCAGCCGTAAGGTCACTCCCTACTACGCGTCTGAGCCCCTCGAGGCCGCCGCCGTGCCGATCCACCCCCTGGGCGAATTCGGGAAAAGACAGGTGCCCATGAAAGCGAACCCAGGCGGCGCCGGCAACGGCCACGTGCCAGTCGTTGTTGAAACCCCGGATAAACTTCAACTGCCTGACTTCCTCCTCTGTGAAGCGGCGCGAGCCGGTGGCTTCTGTAACGGCGTCTACGGCAGCGGCGGTAAATGAACGGCGCACATCCACGAGCACCCCGTCCACGTCGAAAATGACGGCGTCGTAGGTCACAGGGAGGCCCTCACGGCCTGGTACAGGGCCTCATTTTCTTCCGGCGTACCCACCGTGACCCGCACTACCTTCTCGCAGCCGCGGTAGTTCGATAGGTCCCGCACCAGGATTGACTCCTGGGCGAGGTAGGTGAACGTCTTCCGGGCCCCCAGAGGTGTGGCCAGGAGAAAGAAGTTGGCCCGCGACGGCCATACGGTTACACCCGGCAAATCCCCGAGGCGGGCAATCAGCCGGTCGCGTTCGCGGATGATAAGCGATGCCCGTTCACGGACTACTTCCGGATGATCGAGCAGCACTTCCGCCGCCAGTGTCGAGGGTGTGTCGATATTGAAAGGCAGCAGCCCCTTCTGAACCTGTTGGGCCAGTTGGGGATGCATGATGGTGTAGCCCAACCGGAAGCCGGCCAGGGCGAAAGCCTTTGAAAAGGTCCGGCTGATGATCAGATTGGGATACTGCTCCAGCAAGGGCAAAGCGCTCACCCCGGAGAAGTCCACGTAGGCCTCATCTACGACCACCAGTCCCGGTGCCTGACGGGCCACCCGGTCGATGAGCTCCATCGGCACCAGGCTTCCGGTGGGCGAATTGGGATTGCACAGGATGGTGAGGCGGGCCCCCTTGCTCCTGGCCAGGAGATCCTCCCCGTTCACCTGGAAATCGGCGGTGAGCGGGGATGTGGATACCAGCGCCTGCTGCTGCTCCCCCACCAGCCGGTAGACGGCGAAGGTAGGGGAGAGGGTGCACAGGGTATCCGCGGGACGGAGCGTAACATGGGCCAGGGCCTGCAAGACCTCGTTGGACCCCTTACCCACCACCACCTGCTCCGGCAACACCGACAGGCCGTTGGCCAGCTTTTCCTTCAGCCTTTGAGGGATAAGCCGAGGATAACGGTTCCACGCCGCTTCTTCCAGGCGCTTCAGCACCTCTGCTTTAAGCTCCCGGGGCCAGTCGCCGGGGCTTTCGTTCTGGTTCAGTTTGATCCGGCAGTCGGTGGTCTTGACCTCATAAGCCGGCTGGGCCAGAACCTCGGGCTTGATCCACCGATCCAGGGGCAGGTCAGTCATCGCTATCCTCCCGCAGAGCAATGGACAGGGCGTGTCCGGCAAGGCCCTCCTGTTCGGCCAGGGCTTTCACTTTGTCGCCGCTGGTGCGGCTGGTGTGCGTACCGGCCTTGATCACCGAGTAGGGAACCAGGAAGTCATATACCGACAGGGGCCCCCGGAAGCGCGCCTGTCCCGCCGTTGGAAGGGTGTGGTTGGGACCGGCCCAGTAATCGCCCCAGGCTACGGGGGTCTCGCCACCAATAAAGACCGCTCCCGCCCGGACGTGCTCCAGCAGCTGTTCCGGCCGGGCCGTCTGGAGGCACAGATGCTCCGGCGCAATCCGGTTAACCGCCGCTACGCAGGCAGTCATGTCCTCCCCCAGAAAGATGAAGCCGTTCCCCTTCAGCGACGTTTCGGCGATGGGCCGGGTAGGCAGGTCCTGCAGCAGTTCGGCCAGGTGACGATTCACTTCCCGGGCAAGATCGGGGTCGTCGGTAACCAGTACTGACCAGGCCAGGGGGTCATGCTCGGCCTGGGAGATCAGGTCGCCGGCGACCCACCTGGGATTGGCCGAGCCGTCGGCCAGTACCACCACCTCGCTGGGGCCCGCCACCATGTCGATACCCACCTGGCTGGATACCGCCTCCTTCGCCCCAGTTACGTAGGTACTCCCCGGGCCGGTAATTTTGTCCACGGCCCGGATGGATTCGGTGCCGTACGCCAGGGCCGCAATGGCCTGGGCGCCGCCTACCCGGTAGACTTCCCGGACGCCCAGAAGGGCGCAGGTGCCAAGGACGGCATCAGCGGGATAGCCTGACGGGCCCGGGGGTGTGCAGACCACGATCTCATTCACGCCTGCCGCCTGGGCGGGAATGACCGTCATCAGGATGGAGGAGAGGAGGGGATACCGGCCGCCCGGGATGTATAGCCCTGCCCGCTGGATTGGCCGCCAGCGCCAGGCCACTTCCATGCCGTCCTCCTGGGTGAATTCAAAGCCGGATGGCAGCTGCCGCTCATGGAACCGGCGGATATTGTCGGCGGCGGCGAGGATGGCCACCTTGAGCCGCTCAGGGAGAGAGGTCTCACATGCTGCCAGCATTTGGGGTGGGACAAGCAGATCGTCAACCTTCACGCCGTCGAGCTTTTCCGTCAGTTGATGGAGGGCCCGGTCTCCCTCATCCTTTACCTGGGCGAGGATGTCCGAGACCGATGGCAAGCTGCCGGCCAGGGTCTCCCGCCGGCGCTCCAGCCGCTCATTCAACCGGGACTCGCTGGTGATAATGGGTAATATGGCCATCTAGGGAATCACCTTGTTAAGCGGGTACTCGATGATGTCGGTAGCGCCGGCCTGGATGAGGCCGGGAATGATTTCCCGCACCGTTTTCTCTTCTACTATCACTTCCACCGCCGCTCCGGAACCGTTATAGAGCTGGCTTACCGTCGGTGTTTTCATCGCCGGCAGCACGGCCATGACCTGGTCCAGTTTCTCATTAGAGACATTCATTTTGAGCCCCACGTGACCCGTCGCCATGATGCCGCTTTGCAGGAGGCGGGCCATGTTGTCAATTTTCTGACACTTCCACGGGTCCTGGTAGGCTTCCCTGTTGGCGATAAAGCGGGTGGTTGAGTTCATAATGGTATCCACGATGCGCAGCTTATTGGCCCGCAGGGAGGAGCCGGTCTCGGTCATCTCCACGATGGCGTCGGAAAGCAGCCGGGGCTTGGCTTCCGTGGCCCCCCAGGAGAACTCCACCTCGGCCTTTACCCCGTGCTTGGCCAGGTACTCGCGCGTGATGTTCACCACCTCCGTGCTGATGTGCTTCCCTTCCAGATCCTTCACCGACTGCACCGGTGATTCTTCGGGCACGGCCAGCACCCACCGCACCGGCCTCAAAGAAGCCTTGGCATATACCAGTTCGCACACTTCCGCTACGTCGGCGCCATTTTCCAGGATCCAATCCTTGCCGGTGATGCCGGCATCAAAGATACCCTGCTCCACGTACCGGGCTATTTCCTGGGCGCGGATGAACAGGGCCTCCAGCTCGGGGTCGTCGCAATAGGGGGTGTAGGTGCGGCTGGAAAGGATAAAATTCCACCCGGCCTTTTTGAAAATGGACAGGGTGCTTTCCTGCAGCGAGCCCTTGGGCAATCCCAACTTAAGAACATTCGTCATCGTGATCGTTTCCTCCTGTTAAAATAAAAACCCTCGGGGTCTCCGAGGGTTTTGGTTCAAACTTTTGTCAACTGCAATTTAGCTACAACACGAACCCCTCGAATTCCCCTTTGGGACCGAGACCATGATAATGGTGGATGTGCTGTAGAACCATAGCGCTCTAACTTAAGCGAGGTCATGCGGGTTACACAATAAAAAATCTATAGGGCTTTTCCCCCGATAATTTATCTCTTAAATCACCGGACAGAGTAAACCCCTGAAGGCCATCAACCAATTAATTAGACGCACCTGTATATCTTAATACTTCCATCGGGCG
>CAZULW010000054.1:0-16436 GCA_964621455.1 uncultured bacterium | reverse complement strand
CATACACTTCGCACTTATTGCCGAGGCACTCAGATAGTGTTAACACGCCCTAGTTGATCGTCATCCACCACCGGCACGCCGGAAATCCGCTTCTCCCGGAGCAAATTTCGAAGATCGCTCATACGGCTGCCGATACCAATGGTGATGACATCTCTAATCATGACCTGTCCGACCTTCATCTCATAGATTAATTCCTGAACCTTGGTAATTTCCTTCTCACGGGCCATGGTCGATATCGTTAACCTTCATACTCGGAGCAACCTGGGAGACCCTCACGGTACAAACGCCCGCAGGCCTCGAACAAGGGGAGAGAGGTGGCCAGCAGGGTGATATCTTTTTCCTCGGCGAGGGCGATAACCTCCTTGCTTGGCTTTTTCCCCCGCACAAAGCAGACGGCCTGGATATCGGCCATCTCGGCAGTGCGGATCACCTGAGCGTTGGTCAGGCCCGTCAACAGCAGGGCATCCCGCTTGATGAAGGCCAGGACGTCGCTCATCAGATCGCACCCACAGCCGGACTTCACATCCCTCTGCCGGTGATTCTGCCGGGTCAGGAATCCACCATCCAGTATGGTGACAATCTCCTCGAGGGTCATGTAGAAGCCTTCTCGTAGCGGATTTTGCGTTCAACAGGCCAATGTTGCATGACTAAGGCCTCTTTAATAGACGACTTGAGTTAGGAGTGAATCGCAGCGCATGAGCCTGGGATTCGCCAGGCTTTTGTGAGGGAAAGCTGCCATCAGCATATGATTATGAACACCATGCACGCGTCGGTCAATTCAGGTATACTGATGGAACATCCGCTTTTTCTTGTATTGAAATTACAGAGATGGGAAAGCACTTTCAAGATAGTTTATATAAGTGGGTATTATTATCTTGTTTATGTTCGATAATTTATACGGAATTTCCATCACCTGCCATTAGCCGTCCTCGCCTAATGGGCTACGGACAGGTTAGCGATTGACCGTTAATAACCGCCAAGGCTTGCCCTGAGCACGCCGAAGGGCCTGCCCTGAGCCGAGTTTACCCTGAGCTTGCCGAAGGGAAGGGACGCCAAGGAAGAATTTGACGGGATAACAGGATTGACAGGATGTGCTGAGAAGAAGTGGCAGTGGCAGCTTGCCCGGCGTAACGCGAGTGTAGCCGGGTGGCAGTGGTAGTAGGCAATTGACAGTAGGCAGCAGGCAGTCAGCCACGGACCACGGACTACGGATAATCATCAATCCGTCGGCAACCGTTAACCGCCGAATGCGCAGAGTACGCAGGAGTTCTTTATCCATGAAATCTATACTTATAAATTTTTCCCTCTGCGCTCTCAGTGTGCTCTGTGGTGAGAATCTTGCCCCAGCCACCAGTCACTAATCACCAGTCACCAATCACCAGTCACCAATCACCAGTCACCAATCACCAGCTTACCCCAGTAGCGCCAGCACCTCTTCTTGTGAGGGTGCCGTGGTCACTTCCAGGCCGGACTCGCCGATGTAGGCGTCGATTTCGCTGCGGATACCGAACTCACCGGGCAGGTAGATGCCAGGCTCGATACTGAAGCCCGCGCCGGGGATGAGCCGCCGGTCGTCGCGCACCTCCAGAGCGTCGATATTGACACCCGCACCGTGTACCTCGGTGTCGATGCTGTGGCCGGTGCGGTGGGTAAAGCAGGGGCCATAGCCCGCGTCAACGATGATGCGGCGGCAGGTCTGGTCCGCTTCCATGCCGGTTACCGGCTCGCCCGACGCAAGACGCGCCGCGATAAAGGCGACTGTTGCGTCCCTGGCTGCCTTCACAACTTGGAACACCCGGTCGATCTTCTCCGCCACCCTCTGGCCTACGTAGCCGGTCCAGGTGATGTCCACGTAGGTGGCTTCCGGGTCGTCGGCCTTTTTGGCCCACATATCGATGAGGACCAGGTTGCCTTCCTTGATAGGCGCGTGATTGCTCTCGGTGGGGGCATAGTGCGGCAGGGCGGCATGGGCGTCAACAGCCACGATGGGGGGATCGTCGGAGATAAGTCCGGCGTCGCTGAAGTCGGCCATTATCTGCTGCTGGATGGTGTACTCGCTGACGGCGCGCCGCCCGTCCTTGACGGCCCTGGTGATGGCCTCGAAGGCCCGCTCGCGGATCCGGTGCATCACCGGCACGACGGCCTTGTGGCTGGCGTATCCCCGGGGAGTCCAGCGGGAGTGGAAATACTGGATGATGTCGCCGGACGAGACCACCTCCACTCCCGACCGGCGGACCAGCTCCATCGTTCCGGCGTCTACTTTGCTCACGTACGGCAGGGCGCAGCCGGGCGAGTATTCCATGGCTACCCGCTTATGACCGGCAAGCAGCCCGGCCAGGGCCTCCTCCAGCTCCTGCCAGCCGCTGTAGGGAATGATGTCGCCGGGCAGACCCTGGAAGTAGTTCTCCTCGATCCGGTGGACCAGGGCCTTGGGCGTACCCTTGGCCGGCAGGAGGTAAAACCAGCGGCGGGTTAATATGCCCTTCTCCAGGGGCAGGAACTGGCGGGCGAGGGGATTGAGCTCGTGAAAATCGTACAGCAGCCAGGCATCCAGGTCGTGCCGGGCAAGGAACTCCTGGAACTGTGGCAGCGTTTCAGAGGTGATCTTGATCATAATTGGGTCCTTATGTTTTCGCTTGCAGATCCGATATAGGAGGTGCAGGTAAATCTTGGGATTCACGCGGAGCCAAGTTATATTACCGGCAGGCAAAAATCACCCCTGTTGGTGAGGTTGCCGCCGCTTTTTGACATGGGGGCGAAACGGTTTCGACGGATTGGAGGGTGCAGGTAGTTGCGTGCCGAGGACGTCCGGTTACCTCGTTAACTATCCGGTCAGACCCATAAATGCCGATAACTACGGCATGGCTTTTGCTTAAAAGGCAATAGCCCGTCGCCCTGAGAGGTGTCTGCCCTCCCAGGTGCCGGCGTCATTTTGCAGACTGGTCCCGATCCCCGCCTGATGGGTCGGGATGAGACCTCTCAGGTTGGCCGCTTCGGCGATTGTCCGTTGACAATGAAGCGGTGAGATATGCCAACGGTCTACGCGCGTAGATACCGCCTGGGTCCCCTTTTCGGACGGGGGTTCGACTCCCCCCGCCTCCACCAATGTAAAGCCCCGCTAAAGGGGCTTTCATTTAACCGCTGAGAGCGCTGAGACTGCAGAGAAATCAACATATATCTCTGATATTCTTGGCGTCCTTGGCGGTTCACAACGGACTACTGACTACGGACAACTTCGCATTGCTGTTATGATAAGCAGGGGAAAGTCAGGCGGCAGGTTCCTGGCTGGTTACGGGCAGGGCCGTCGTAATCAGTTCGCTAAGATCAAGCTTCCGGCTCGCGTTATCGATATCAATGCCTACCAGGTTGTCCTCATCATCATAGTCCAGGATCACCCCTTCTGATATTTCGCGGCTGACAACGCTGGTTCGGCTGGATAGGTCGATGTAAAGAGAGTCTGTGTCAGAATAGTAGCTGAGTCTCATTGTTTGAATCTCCTGTCCGGAAAAGCATTGTGGACGGTTGTCATGTCTTCCAGGGTCACCACACGTAATATACGATGATCCAGTTCCTCAATTGTTACCCAGAAGCGTGGGTTTTTATTTACCGCAGAGAGCGCAGAGAACGCAGAGAAATCAATACGTCTCTGCAGTTCTTTGCGTACTTGGCGTCTTGGCGGTAATCTTTAATCGAAACTTGGAACCCGGAATTACGCTTCTACTTCTTCCAACGGACCACTGACTACGGACAACTGACGACTGACAACTACCTACATTCTCTCCGGGGCGGTGATGCCCAGGATAGCCAGGCCGTTGGCCAGGGTCTGGCGGCAGGCTTGCGTGATCACCAGGCGGGCGGCGCTGAGTTCCCGGTCATCGGTGACCACCCGCGCAACGGTATAGTACCGGTGGTAGGCCGTGGCCAGCTCCTGGAGGAAGTTGGCTACTGTCTGCGGTTCCAGGGAGCGGTGCACTTGTTGGACCACTTCCGGGAACCACCAGAGCAGGTGCATCAGCGTCCGGGCTTCGGGCAGGACCAGCAGGTGCAGCGGGGCGCTATCCGGTTCCAGCTGGTAGCCAAAGGCCTGGGCCCGCTTCCCGATGTTCACCATCCGGGCATGAGCGTATTGCAGGTAGAAGACCGGGTTTTCGTCCGATGTTTTAAGGGCCAGGTCCAGGTCAAATTGCAGGTGCGAGTCCATGCCGCGCATGACGAAGAAATAGCGCACCACATCCCGGCCCACCTCGGCAAGGAGCTCCTCCAGGGTGACGAAGGTGGCCTTGCGGGTGGACATCTTCACCTGCTGGCCGCCTCGTGTCAGGGTGACAAATTGGTGGATGAGCACGCGGATGCTGCCGGTGTCGTAGCCCAGCCCGCGCAGCCCGGCCAGCACGTCGGGATAGGTGTCCTGATGATCGGCGCCGAAGATGTCAACCACCAAATCATATCCCCGCTCCAGCTTATCGGCATGGTAGGCGATGTCGGGGAGGCGGTAAGTGGGCTCGCCGCCGCTCTTGATAAGGACGCGGTCTTCCGGGCGGTCAAGGGCGGTGGCTTTCAGCCAGGTGGCGCCGTCTTTCCGGTAGACCAGGCCTTTCTTTTCCAGTGTGGAGACCACGTCGTCCAGGACGCCGGATTCGTAGAGGCTGTGTTCGTTGAAGTAGTTGTCGAATACCACGCCCAGTTGGCTCAGAACACCGTTGATGTCCTGGAAGATAGCCTCCTCGGCTGCCGCTGCGAAGGGGGAGGTGTCCGCCTCATCAGCCAGCGCATCGCCGTCCCTTTCCACCAGGCTCCGGGCGATGTCACGGATGTAGTGACCCTGATAACCGTCTTCAGGAAAGTCTGCCTTCAGGCTCAGGAGCTCCAGGTATCGCGCCCGCACCGATTCGCCCAGCAGGCGCATCTGCCGCCCGGCATCGTTGTAATAGTATTCCCGGTCAACCTGGTAGCCGTTCCAGGCTAGAATGTTGCTCACGGTATCACCCAGGATGGCGCCCCGTCCGTGGCCTACCGTCAGGGGGCCGGTGGGGTTTGCGCTGACAAATTCCACCTGGGCCCGCTTGCCCGCGCCGATGGCGGATTTGCCATAGTTATCTCCATGCTGCAGAATAGTGAGGAGGTGCCGCCGGAGATAATCATCCGCCAGGAAGAAGTTCAAA
Organism: uncultured bacterium; assembly: GCA_964621455.1. Taxonomy (GTDB): domain Bacteria; phylum Fidelibacterota; class Marinisomatia; order SCGC-AAA003-L08; family TS1B11. Next base: position 11,274 of record CAZULW010000054.1, on the reverse strand, counting down.
AAACCGGGGGGCGCTACCTCGACCCTGGTGATGACCTCATCGTCCAGTGACAGGCGGGCCTTGAGCTCTTCGGCCACGGCCAGTGGCGGTTTACCTGCTTGCCTGGCGCATACCAGGGGAACGTTGGTAGCCAGATCGCCATAACTGGCCTGTTTGGGCCGGTCCAGCTGTATGTAAGCCGGCTTAATCCCCATATCCTTGAGGGCGTCAGCCAGGTGGGCGCGTAATTGGGCAATCATGTACCGGGTTCGGAGACTTCTGATACTTTGGCATCGGCCCACAGGCGCTCAAGACGATAGTAATCACGAGATTCCGGAAGGAAAACGTGGGCCACTACGTCAACATAGTCAATGAGAACCCATGAGAGCTTATCGTAGCCTTCAATATGGGAGGGCTTCGTGTTCTCTGAGCGGAGTTTTTCGTTCAAGTGATCGACGATGGCCTTGACCTGCGCATCCGATTCCCCGGTGCCCAATATAAAAAAGTCGGTTATGGAGGTAAGTCCCCTCAGGTCCATTATGATTACCTTCCTGGCCTTTTTATCCAGCATCAGATCGGCTGACCGGGCGGCCAGGTCCCGGGAGTTGAATCCCCGGCTGCCGGTACGCCTGTGTTCAGTCGGCATCTGGACCGAAGATCGCGAAGGGACTGAACGTGGAGGAAACAGCTATCGTCTGGATGACATCATTTCCCGGTAGGAAGTTAAGGTGGAATAGTCTTGTCCCAGGATCAGCGTCACATCCAGTTGTAGTGAGAGGTCGGCCATATTCTCCACAGCGTTTGGTTCAACACCGAGGGTCTGGGCTATAAGGAGGGCCCGATTAAAGTCCTTCCCGCGATTGAACACCAGGGTCCGGGGGTAATCGTGCCGCGGGGCATTGGTGAAGCGTACCACGTCGTAGCCATGGCGGCGAAGGTAGTTGGTGAATTCGCCTGCTAAACCAGGGATACCGCAGCCGTTAAGCACTTCCACTTCAATCCGGTTATCGGCGAAGACTGCTTCTCGGTCCTCTCGGCTGGTGGTGCCGGGGGGAACGGTGAGTAAGCGGGTCCGGCCAGCCAGGTCTTCGCCGGTAATGATTATCTCGACCCCTGAGCGGGATGTGAGAGCGGAGATGATAAACCCCACCACTAGCAGACCCATAACTGCCAGGGTCAGGTTGAACAGCCAGTGCTGGAAATTGTACTTGCGCTTGTACCCTGGCCGTTGGGCGCGGATAAAAGGAGAACGAGAGCTGGAGGTGATTCGCCGCCTGCGGTGTGTGGAGACCAACTCCTATGGATCCATACTGTCAGAGTGATCCGGCGCCTGGTAGCCCTGGAATTGTGTATTCATGGGCCGGTACCACGGGGAATAATACCGCAGGGGAGGCAGGTTGGAAATTCCCAGATGTATTGTCACGCTGTTGAACGGTCGCCAATCCATGTCCGCCTGGTAATAGACCTGGAGGTTATTACCGCCCAGCTGAGAGGCGCCCATGATCCCCGGCTGTACGAGATGAATCCGGCTGTTCAGGATAAGATTGCTGGCGAACATGTACCGCATCTGGTTGGTGTAGACGCTCAGGCTGGAGGCACCCGAGGTCAGTCCGGTACCCGACAGGAGCGAGACAGAGAAACCGTGACTCATGCTGAAGCGCTGGGGATCGAACCACGAAGGGCTGGCTACAGACTTCAATCGCGGAGACGAAGTGGTCAGGGTAAGGTCGGACTTGAGCTGACCGAAAAGGCTTGAGGCCAGCATCAACAGAGCCGGGACGAGCAGGCGATGGTGTTTAGTTAGAAACCTTTGCATGGACTCTCCTCCATTCTTCCTTTGTATTGACCCCCAGAATTTCTCTATAGTCGTTTACTTTTTCAATAGCGACGATCTGGTTTTGTTCCCCTGGAATATACAAAACATCAGGCAGATAATGCTCATTTTGTTTGTTATTATTCTTGACCATGGGGAGCGTGGCGAACAGGGCCGGGGCCTCGAAGTGGTAGTTCCCGCCGTTGATCTCGCGGACAGCCGGCCCTCGTCGGTAGCGTCCTTTTCCTCAACCACCCGCAGCAGGTGTCCCCTGGTATCTTTGATGACCAGCCACCAGCCCGGGCGGCCGCCACGACCCAATGGATCATGGGCCGTCCACCTACCTCATGGAGGACCTTGGGCAGGTCCGACCGCATGCGTTTGCCTTTGCCGGTGGCCAGAATAACCGCGGCCAGCTTGCAGGAAGGCCTCATGTGCCGATTTCCCCGCGAATAACGCCCCCACCCATGAGTACATCACCATCGTAGAAGACCGCCGACTGGCCGGGCGTGATGGCCAGCTGGGGCTCCTCGAATTCCAGGCGCAGCGTCCCTCCGGCAGGTATCAACCGGGCCGGGGCGCCGGTGGAGTTATAGCGTACCCGGGCACGAACATGCAGCGGATTTGCCGGGGGATCCACCAGCCAGTTCAGGTTGCCAACCGCACAGACGGACCCTAGCAGGGCGGATCGAGGGGCCACGGTGATGCGATTGCCCGCCGGGTCCAGCGACTTCACGTACAGGGGCTCCTGGTGCGCGATACCCAGCCCGCGGCGCTGGCCGATGGTAAAGTATACGTAGCCGGGGTGCCGGCCCACCAGCCGCCCGGTCTCGTCAACGATCTCGCCTTCACCTATCTCCGCTAGCCGGCCGTTGGCGTACCCGTTGAGGAACCGGCGGTAGTCGTTGTCGGTCACGAAGCAGATCTCCTGGCTTTCGGGCGCTTCGGCGGTGGCCAGGCCATGATCCCGGGCCGCCTGGCGCACCTGGTCCTTGGTCATGCCGCCCAGGGGCAGCAGGGTGCGCGCCAGGGTCTGCCGGGGAATGCCCCAGAGGACGTAGGACTGGTCCTTGCGGGCGTCCACTCCCTTGAGCAGGCGCGGCTGTCCCTCGGGGCCGGTCTCGATGCGGGCGTAGTGGCCGGTGGCGATCTTCTCTGCGTCCAGCCGGTCCGCCTGATCAAGCAGCGCGCCCCACTTGACGTAGCTGTTACACCGGACGCACGGGTTGGGGGTGCGGCCCGTCAGGTATTCATCAACGAAATCGTCCACCACCGTCGTGCGGAAAACGTCCTGGAAGTCCAGGGTGTAGTGGGGCACGCCCAGACTTACGCACACGTCCCGGGCGTCGTTGATGCCCTTAATGGGGCAGCAGCTGCTCTCACCGATGAGGCGCCCACCCACGTCCCGGTACTCCCAGAGCTTCATGGTTACGCCGACGGCCTCGTAGCCCGCCCCCAGCACCTTCAGCAGGGCCACGGAGCTGTCCACCCCGCCGGACAGGGCCACTATGACGCGCTTGTTCATAGTCCGTTGTCAGTTGTCCGTAGTCCGTTGATTGCTGATGCCAGGCACTGTCCAGCCCATTGGTCCACTCTTCAATCACCATTCGACAATCATCAATCCGTCAGCTGACGGATCAATCAACAATGCCCCTAGCCCCAAATCCCAAGTCCCAAGCCCCAAGTCCCAAGTCCCAAGCCTCAATGATTGGGGGCATCAGGATGCGGGGAACTCTACGGTCAGGCCCTGGTAGGCGGCGGTCGTGCGTGGGAAGACTCGGCGGGCCCGCAACTCCATATCGAAAACGTCAAAATCGGAATAATTAGGGCTGAAGTGGAACAGGAACAGGTTCTTAACGCCCGCTTTTTTTGCGACCGAAGTGCATTCTTCCCACGAACTGTGCCCCCAGGACCGGTGGAGGGGTAAATCATCCTGGTGGAAATGGCTGTCGTGGATCAGGGTATCGACGTCACGGCATAGTTCCAGGACCGCTGGCACCAGCCGGCCCTTGGTGTGTTCGATGTCGGTGACGTAGGCGACAGTAAACCCCCCCACTTCCAGCCGGTAGCTCATGGCGCCGTTGGGATGGGGGTGGCGAGTGCAATGCATCGTCATACCCTCACCGAAGTTGTGCCGGCCCGGTTCTAGCTCGATGAAGGTCAGCCGAGCCTCGATGTCCTCAAGTTTCATGGGGAAGTAGGGGGGCATGAACAGGCACCGGATGGTTTCCTCCAGAGAGTTGCCGGACCGTTTAGGGCCGTATATGAAGATATTGGCGTAAGGCTGGTGGATCGGGGCGAAATATGGCAGGCCGATAATGTGGTCCCAGTGGGTATGGGACAAGAACAGGTGAACATCGTAGGGTGACTCGTGCTGGCGGCCGATGTAATTGCCAACGCCGCGGACGCCGGTGCCACCGTCAAAGATGATATGGGCACCATTGGATGGGGCGACTTCGACACACGCAGTATCGCCGCCGATGCGGTACTTATCTGAATCCGCGGTAGGAATAGAACCCCGAACACCCCAAAACCGAAGTCTGTGCGTTCCATTTTTCACTGGATCAGCTTTCTAAAAATTGCTGTGTATTAAAATCTATGCTCTATCGAAATATCAAGTTTACCTGCGAGATAGGTATCTGGCAAAATAATAAATTTATCTGCTGTTGTAAACGCCTTTATTCCTGGCTGCGTCGCAACCGGCGCTCTTGCCAAAGTACAGGCAGGGGACCGCTTTCCTCCCGTGTCGCGGTACTTTATTGAGTAAGTTTGAGAACGTCAGTCGGCTTATCATCTGATATGTTACACCGGTTTGCTGCTGTGGCAACGCCGCAGCTGGAAGTGGTGCGGGCTAATATCCACGGGGTGGAGCCTGGCGATACCGACCGGGCCGCACCGGCAAATCAGCCGATATGCCGGATCAAATGGGGAGCGTAACAGTTGAATCTCCGAGTTCGGTAGTGGAAAATTACCAGCAAACTAAGACAAGAAATGTGATCCAGGGCATAGTTTGGGTGTTGGGGCTGGGGATCTTCACGGCCCAGCTGCTGGGGCAGACCGACCTGCGTTGGCGGGACGTGACCCATGAGCTGGGCATCGCTTCGCCTGACCGCCTGCCCCCGTCAGGACATTACCTGCTGACGGAGACCTTCACGGGCCGTGCGGTGCCCTTTGACTTTGACCGGGACGGGGATCTTGACCTGTTCCTGACCTACGGCCCGCACGTGGCCGATTCTCTCTATTCGGGCCTGAACCGGTTCTACCGCCATGATGACACGGCCTGGGTGGATGTAACCGCCGAGACGGGCCTGGCCCGGTTTCCTCCAGCGGGCAACGCCGCCGTGGGGGACGTGGATGGAGACGGCTATCCGGACCTCTACCTTTGCCTGTTCGGGACCGACCGGCTGCTCCGAAACGAAAACGGCCGGCGGTGGCACGATATCACCGACTCAGCGGGCATTGCGAATAACAGTTGGGCGACGGATGCGGTCTTTTTCGATGCCAACCAGGACGGCTACCTGGACCTGTACGTGGCCAACTATCTTGACTACCCCCGCGAAGACGCTCCGGTATGCCTCGATGCGAAGACCCGGCAACGGATCACCTGCGACCCCACGCTGTATGAGCCAGCGCCCAACCGCTTGTTTCTGAACGACAGCACCGGCAGGTTTCACGAGGCAACGGAAATTATGGGCCTGGCTGATACCACCAGCCGGTCCCTGGCCGTGAAATTGCTGGATGCCAACAGTGACGGCCACCTGGATCTTTTTGTCCTCTCACACCGCTCACCCAACCTGCTGTACCTTGGCGGCGCCGATTCGGGCCTGGTAGAAGCGGGGCTTTTCTCGGGCGTGGCCCTGGCACCGGACGGCTCGGAACCAGAATGGAGTCAAGTTCTAACCCTGGACGCCGATCAGGACGGTCATACTGACCTGCTGTTCACCCGCCGTGACGGGGTGACTCAGCTGCTGCTCAACGACGGCCATGGCCTATTCTTCGAAGGGCACTACCAGACCGGTCTCTTTCAACCGCGCTTCCCCTACCGGGCCACTACCGCCGTGGCGTTGGACGTGGACTTCAGCGGCACCATCGATCTCCTGCTCGCCGATACAGGCTATGAGCATGTCAGGGCCCTGCCGGCGGTGGACACGACAGAGGTGGACTCCGCCATATCCGCTCAAGATAGCTCCTTTTTCGTTCAAGATAGCGCCTTTACCGCCACTGCTGTCGAACCGGACGTTGAAACCCGGGATGAGCCATCCGACCCGGAGCTGGACTGGCCCTTCGGCAAGGCTCAGGATAAACCCCGGCGAATCCTGTTGAGCGACGATGAGCACCGCTTCTATCCTGCTGGGGTGGCCCCACTTATGATACTGGACACGACGCTGATAATACCGCGGGTGGCCCCATTGGCTGAAGGGGACACCAGGTTGGATTTCCTGGAAGCGGATACGCTGGGGCTGCTCATGTTCCCCCTGGCGCCTGTCGGGGAAGCCTATAACTGGTTTACATTCGACCAGTCCGAAGAGCCGGCGCCGGCGGACACGGCTCTGGGGACACCTGGCCCCGGAGAGATAGCAGCGCCTCCTTCGAGTTCCTCGGAGAGTCCCGATACTGCGCTGGTAGATACGGCTGTTGCTCCCATCCCCACCGTCCCCACGGCCGAGCTACCCAGTTATATAGAGTTGGACACCCTCAGGATTTTCCAGGAGGCGGAGCGGTATGTGGCAGTGGACCTCACCGGGGACGGCGTCGAGGAAATTATCGCCACTTATCCGGCGGGATTGTTCCGCGTCTGGAAGCGGGAATTGAGGGAGGGGCCTCGATTCGTAGGCCTGTGGCCGGGAACAGGCCGGGCTGGCACCACCGCTATAGGTGCCCAGCTAACCATAACCGGCGATGGATTTTCCCGACGTCACCTCGTGACCGATCCCAATCCGGTTGTCTTCTATTTACCCCGGCGGGTGTGGTGGGTTGACATAGTGGTAAAATGGCCGGACGGCCTCAAGAACCATTACCGTACCACCTTAGTGAATCGCACTTATACCCTGACCCGGATAGAAATGGAGCCGTAGAACGGTTACGAATTACCCGTCACCAACCCTTCGTCAAGCCTTCGGCGTGAACGTTCGGCTGAGCTCACGTCGAAGCCTCAGGCGAACGCTCAGGGCAGGTCACCAGTCATCAGCGGTCAGCCATCAGCCACCAGCCACCAGTCACCAATCACCAGTCACCAGTCACCAATCACGGGTTACGAGTTCAAAGTGCAAAATGCAACATGAGTAAGGTAGTATTAACGGCGGGCGGTATGCTGCTGCTGGCGGTTGTGGCCGGCGGCCAGATCCGCGATCCCTACGCTGATGCCCTGCGGTATTTCGAGCTGGGCAGGTATGACCTAGCCACGGCGAAACTCCAGAATATCCTTGAACGTGAGCCGGAATGCATGGAGTGTTATGACCTGTTGGCTCGTATTGCGACTTCTCAGGGGGAAGACAGCCTGGCCGCCGTCTGGTACCGTCAGGCGCTGGAAGTTGAGCCAGAAAACGCGACCCTTTACCGGAAACTCGGTTTTGCCGAGCACCGGTCCGGCGACCTGTTGCGGGCTGTCGATGACCTGGAACACAGCCTGCAACTGAACCCTGCCAGTGGGGAGACACACTTCGCCCTCGGCAACGTCTGGTACGACCTGGAGGTATTGGAACAGGCCCGGGTGTGCTATTTCCAGGCCCTGGCCCTGGACAGCACGGCCGCCAAGTATCACTTTCAACTGGGCATGGTCTTTTTCAAGACCGACCGGCCCGACTCTGCCCTGGTGGAGTTCCAGGCGACCTATCGACTGTACCCTAAATATTCCCTGGCCTATGAATTCGCCGCCAACGTCCTCATCACCCAGGGCCGCTGGCCGGAGACGGTGGATGTGCTGGAGCTGGGGCTGGCATACGCACCGGAGACCAGGGTTACGCGCTACTGGCTGGGTAGGGGCCACCTGGAGATAGGGAATTTTCAGCGAGCAGCAGAGATCCTGGGCGGATACGTGAACCGGTATGTCGACCACATCGGTGCCCGGTATAATTACGGCCTGGCCCTGTATGAGATCGGCGAATACGAGGAGGCCGTGACGCAGTTGTGCTCCGTCAGCGTGCATATGCCGGATCTGTTGAAGGCCCGGCTGTACCTGGGCCGTTCCTTGAGCGCCCTGGACCGGGATTCGCTGGCATTCGCCGTATTTGATACCCTTCTGAGCAAAGACTCGACTTACTACGAAGCGTGGATTGCCCGGGGAGACATCGACCTGAAACGGGACCGTTATGCACAGGCAATGGCACAGTACGTGCTGGCCGAGAATCTCAGTCCCGACAGGTGGGAAACCTACCATCGGCAGGGTCTCACCCAATACGTACAGGGACAATATAAGGCGGCCGAACTGCTGCTGTTTAATGCCCTCACCAGCGAGGACAGCCTGTCCGCCACGGGAGACACTATCGTGTCACGTCAGGTAGGAGCCACAGTTGTTTACGGCCTCCTGGGTGACGTGGCCGCCGCTATGGGGGAGGACGATTTCTCGGTTTACTACTACGGCATGGTGCTGCGACTGGAGCCGGAGGACACGGCGACGCGGGCCAAGCTGGTGGATGCCCTGGTCCGGTTGCAACTGTGGCGGGCGGCCCTGGCGGAGCTGCGCTGGTTTCACGAGCGGGACCCGCGAAACGAGGCGGTGCTCTACCGGCTGGGGCGGTTGGCCTACGCCGATGGTGACACCACAGCGGCCCAACAGTACATGGACCAGTTCCGGGAACGGCATTACCGGCGCCGTGAGCGGGAACGGCTGGAGCTGCGCGTCAGCCTGGACCGGCGCAATCCCAGGCATTACCGGGAGCTGGGCTGGCACTACCGCCGGCTGGAAGTCCACAACCGGGCCCGGGCCTACTTCCGCCGGGCTGTGGCCCTGGGGGATACCACCCTGCCCGCCAGCCTGTATATGGGCGAGGAGGAAGGGCCGTAGGAGTGGTGACTGGTGATTGGTTACTGGTGATTGGTGACTTGTCCGGCGTAGCGGGGCGTAGACGGATTGGTGGCCTGCCCCTCTGGGCGTAGCCCTGGCCGGGCAGGCCCAACGGGCGAGCCTGAGTCTGCCGACTGCCGGCTTGCGGGCTGATCAGGCTCAGGTGACCGCCCGAGGAGACCACGATAGTACCTGGATCGCCCCACGGTCTCCGAGAGAGGGCGTGGTACCGGGGCAGGGGGTAGGGGGGCAGTGGCAGTTGGCAATTGGCAGGAAGAAGGGAAAAGAGAGGGAACCCCGCCTGGAGCAAAAGGGGAAGCAATGACCGGCACAAAATTAGACAAAACCCGTACAAAATTCCGTTTTTTAGGGGTACCCCCCGACGAGAGGCGTAAATCTCCCTGTTGAAAAATATTTCCGCCCCAAATCCAGCGGAGCGGTAGCGGCAACGGAGCGATATGGGGCATCATTATCATAGCGCCCGAATATAAGCCAGCAGCAGGGGGCTATCGTTCGCCTGGTGCGCGGGGTGCGCGAAGAAGCACCCACCCCATTCACTGCGTGAAGTCCCCTCCCTCGCTGAGGGAGGGGAATCCCGACCATCAGGGCGGGACAGGGGAGAGGTAGTAAGGGCGCTGGAACACTTGCTCAAACGGGGATGCTAGTCTAAATTACCTTATAGAGCAGCTAGGACATGAGGGGGAGGATGATGAAAGAAGCGGAGCCATCAATGCGAATCCATCGGCGAACCCATCCGTCAGGATGCCGGACAGGTAAATGAGTTCACTTAATCGAAAAAAGTCCCGACCTAAAAGTCGGGACTGTCAGGGATTCACAGCCCCGCCGTTGGCGGGGGTTTTTTCGACTCAGCGAGGTGGTTTACCGCCTCGCGCCTTGGCTCAGCGATGACGGTAGCCATTTCTGGAAAAATCATCTAACTTCCGTCGGCAACAGCATTGGTGGCTATACGGGGTGCCCGTTGGTAGGCCAAGCCAAACCGTAAGGGGAAAGGAAGCATGACCGACAATCAAAACGACATCATCCAGCTCGAAATCACCCGGCAGCAGATCATCGAAGCCGTCAAGAAGCTGAGCGACGACGAACGGGAAAACCTCATCGAAGACCTCCTGGCTCAGGCCAGTCCTGACTACCTGGAAAGCATCCGCGAGGCCCGGGAGGATTACCGCCAGGGCCGCGTCCTGACCCACGACGAGGTCTTCAGGAAGGAATGACCTATGAGCTGGTTTATACCCGTCGGGCCGCGAGAGACCTGGACAAACTGGATCAGGAAGCATTGCAGCGCATCCGTGACGGTCTGGAACGTTATCGGGAGAACCCGTATCAATTTGCAGCCAAACTGACCAGCGCTGAACTTGGAACCTATCGTTTTCGCATGGGCGATTATCGAGTGATCTTCGACGTGGACGACAATAAGATTGTGGTGTTGCGGGTCGGCCATCGTCGTGATATTTACCGGAGCAGATAAACCCGGTCTGCCGCAAGCATTCGCGCCTTCTCCTACTCGCCTTGGCCCTCCTCCTCTCCGCCTGCGCCTCCTTAATCACGACCGCCCTCAAGCCGACGGATACCGTCCGCAACGCTACAATCGCCGAGAAGTCCGTTGAGACACGATTTCAGGAGCGCCAGAAGCCCAGTGCAGAAAGCCTGATCCTGGAGGTTGGCATTTAGCGGCAAATCGCCACAGAAGAGACCTTCGAGCGGCGGTATGTGGAGAAGAAGGTGCTCAAGCCGGGGGCCCGGACGGCTCTCTGGCTGGCTGGTGCGGCTATTGCGGCTGGCGGCTATTATTTGTATGACCAGACCGGTCTGGTGCGGCTGAGCGCCAGATCTTTACGTGGGTTCCTATCCTGATAGGCACCTACGACACGCCGGGCTCTGCCTTGGGCGTCTTCGTCTCCGGCAGCTACGCCTACGTGGCGGATGGGACGAGCGGCCTGCAGATCATTGATGTTTCCAACCCGGTCAGCCCCGCTTTGGCCGGCTCCTACGACACGCCCGGCTATGCCCACGGCGTCTCCGTCTCCGGCAGCTACGCCTACGTGGCGGATGGGGGGAGCGGCCTGGGGATCATTGATGTGTCGGGCCTGCCATGATAACCTCACCCCCTGGGTAATGGACCTCACCCCCTTCGCTAGCGCGAAGCCCCCTCTCCCTTGGGAGAGGGGGACGACGTGTACAACCTGAAACATAGGTAACACTTTGATCCGGGGACATAGGTAACAGTTTTGTATTCTTGTTCACAGTTGGATCGGTTTGAATTTTTCGGTTATCCCGACGGGTCGGGAAGGCAACGACCGTCTTTGAAAAACCCTACGGTTACATTTATTATGAGTCAATGCGATTTGTAGACTGAGCGAAAATTGCCCTTTGAAAAGACTAATTTCCTGGTTATATTACACTAAGTTACTCCACAAAGGATAATAAACAATATGGATACCACCAAGGCCAGTGCCTACGC
>CAZULW010000053.1:11990-16488 GCA_964621455.1 uncultured bacterium | reverse complement strand
TACGCCCGCTGGTACACCGACGTGGTCCGGAAGGCGGAGCTGGCCGACTACGGCCCCGTGAAGGGGACCATGGTCATCCGGCCCTACGGCTATGCCATCTGGGAGGCCATCAAAGAGGCCTACGACCAGCGCTTCAAGGCCACCGGCCACGTGAATGCCTACTTCCCCCTGCTCATCCCCAAGTCCTATTTCAGCCGTGAGGCGGAGCACGTGGAGGGGTTCGCCAAGGAGTGCGCCGTGGTGACCCATTCCCGCCTGCGGACCGCCCCCGACGGTGGCGTGGAGGTGGACCCCGAGTCAAAGTTGGAGGAGGAGCTGGTCATCCGCCCCACCAGCGAGACGGTCATCTGGGCCATGTACAAGCAGTGGATCAATTCTTACCGGGACCTGCCCATCCTCATCAACCAGTGGGCTAACATCGTGCGCTGGGAGCTGCGCACCCGGCTGTTTCTGCGCACCTCCGAGTTCCTGTGGCAGGAGGGGCACACGGCCCACGCCACCGAGACCGAGGCCCGGGAAGAGGCCCTTCGCATCCTCGATATCTACAAGGAGGTGGCCGAGACGGAAATGGCCCTGCCGGTGATTGCAGGCATCAAGACAGAGGCGGAGAAGTTCGCCGGTGCTGTTGAGACCTGGGCTATTGAGGCTATGATGGGTGACGGCCGGGCGCTACAGTGTGGCACATCCCACTACCTGGGCCAGAACTTCTCCAAGGCCTTCGATGTCACCTTCCGCAACGAGGCCAACGAACAGGAGTACGTCTATGCCACCAGCTGGGGCGTCTCAACCCGCCTGGTGGGCGCCGTGGTCATGGCCCACGGTGATGACAAGGGCCTGCGCCTGCCGCCCCGCATTGCCCCGGTGCAGGTGGTCATCGTCCCCATTTATAAGGATGAGAGTAAGGACAAAGTAATGGAAGCCGCTGGGAAGCTCGCGGCCAGCATGGAGCAGGCCGCTGTGCGGGTGAAGCTGGACGACCGGGAGACCGTTACGCCGGGCTTCAAGTTCAACGACTGGGAGATGAAGGGGGTGCCGCTGCGGCTGGAAATCGGCCCCCGGGACGTGGAAGCCGGTCAGGCGGTGGTGGTTCGCCGGGACCTCGACGAGAAGCAAACCATCCTCCTGGATAACCTGCCCGCAACCATACCGAACCTGCTTGAGGAAATCCAGGCCGGTCTTTTCCAGCAGGCTGAGGCGTTCAAATCAACCCACACCAAACAGCTTGACGACTGGAAGGCGTTCAAGACCCTCATGGAGCAGGGCGGCTTCGCCGTTTGCGGCTGGGATGGCGATCCGGCTACTGAGGCAGCCATCAAAGAGGAGACCAAAGCTACAATCCGCTGCATTCTTACTGATGAGGATCCCACCGGTTCAACCTGCATTTATTCCGATAAGCCCGCCCGCCATACTGTTGTCCTGGCCCGGGCCTACTGAGACCGCCGCAACAGCCCGGACAGGCTACAGCTGACCATAAGCAATATGAATAGCACGTCTTTTTCCCGCACCGTTACGATCTGGCTGTTTTGGGGTCTGGTGCTAACGGTCGCACCGATCCCTGGTGTGTCATTTGCGCAGGAGAACGGAGAATCTCTGTCAAGCGGCAGCGCCTTGGCCCTGGGCCCTGGCCGTTCCGGCCACGGGGAGGCCGAACCCACGGGGAGTCCCGGGCAGATTGACGACCTGTTCCTGCCCCACCCCCTGCCCGGGACAACGGCCTCCACGACGACGCTTTACCTCGGCGAGGAGCGGGTCTGGGTCCACGTGCACGAGGGCCCTACACCGGGGTTGACCTTCGTGAACATCCACGACGACGAGGATACCGCCCTGGAAGCGGCTAAGCTCTACATCCGGGACCACGGTGGTCGGCTGGTGGAACTGCGGCACGGGCGCGGCCGGGACGTCGTCATCCGCCGTAACGGCGTTCTGGACCAATTCGATCCCAACCGAATGTTCACGGAAAACGGTCTTCGCCATTCTCTGTACCTTTTTGGTAACCTTTCCGACGAGAACTATGCCCTAGCCGCCGATTTTGCCAGCACAGTGGTCAGTTTTATCGGCATCGAAAGGGACAAGGTCATCATAGCGGTGCACAATAATACCCCCGATAAGTTCACTATTAACGACTTCAAGCCCGGCCAGATGTACGGTAAAGATACCCGCGAGGTTTTTGTCAATCCCGCGGAAGATCACGACGACTTCATTTTCACCAACTCTCCCTCCCTGTTCAAGGCGCTCAAGGCCGAAGGATACAACGCAGCACTTATGGCAGCGGATCCTCCCGACCGCGGCACCCTGGGTAACTACGTGAACAATGCCGGCGGCATTTATGTGTTAGTGGAGGGGGAGCACGGTCACTTGAGCCGCCAGGTGAGGATGCTGGAGGACTTGGGGCGCCTGCTCGCGGGCAACTCCTCTGCCGGCAACTGAGTCGGCGATTGCTCAAGAGAGGCCGTCAATCTGAAGTTTAGCTGTTGCAATCTGTCCCTTTGCATTTTTATATTCAAGTATTAATAAGAATACTTGATAATTCCATATGATGGCCAACCCCGAGCCTCAGAAAAACACTCTGTTCGCCGAATTCGCACGGGTTGGCAAGGCCCTGTCCAATCCCATCCGCCTGGAACTCCTGGATTTACTTTGCCAGGCGCCCCGCACGGTGGAAACCCTGGCCCGCCTGACGGGCCAGTCGACAGCCACCACCTCCCATCATTTGCAGGTACTGCTGGCAGCGCGGCTGGTATCCGCTGAAAAGAAGGGCCTGTTTGTGACCTATAGTCCAGCTGGTGATGATGTTTGTAGCCTCTGGTTATCCCTTCAGGATCTGGCGTATAATCATCTGGCTGACCTGCGCCGTCTGGCCAAAGCGTACCTGGAAGAGAATGATGTTTACCAGACCGTGGATCGCGTTACCCTGATGGCCCAAATGCGTCGCGGCGAAGTGACCCTTATCGACGTACGTACCGTGGAAGAATTCCAGGCAGGCCACATTCCGGGAGCGGTGTCGGTGCCGCTGGAGAAATTGGAAGAGATGCTGCCGTTGCTACCGGGGGACCGGAAGATTGTCACCTATTGCCGAGGGCCTTTTTGCATTCTATCCCTGAAGGCGATGAAGATTCTCTACCGCCATGGCCGGCAGGTAAAGCGCCTGCCTGATGGTATTCTCCAATGGCAAGCGGCCGGTTTGCCGCTGCAAGTTGGGGCCGTTAAGTAAGCCCCCAGTATACTTACTAGTAAGTTGGGAAAAAACATGAAAATCAAATCACCTGTGAGGCAAATCCAAGTCCCCCGGCATGGGGGTCCCCGGGTACTTCGCATCGTTGAAGGCCCTCAACCGGAACCTCAGAAAGGAGAGGTTCTCATTCGCACCCATTTTGCCGGCATTAACTTCGCCGATATCATGGCTCGTATAGGCCTTTATCCCGGCGCCTCCCAGCTGCCGTCTGTACCGGGATACGAGGTGGCTGGAGAAGTGGTGCAAACGGGACCAGCTGTGAACGGCTTACAACCGGCTGATCGGGTTCTTGCCATCACCCGCTTTGGCGGCTACAGCAGCCACGCTGTGGTTCCCCGTGAGCAGGTGCGGAAGGTTCCCGAGGGAATCTCGCTGGAAGCGGCAGCGGCCCTGCCGGTCACCTACCTTACCGCCTACCTGATGATGTTTGACCTGGGTAACCTCCGGCCGGGCCAGACCGTCCTGATCCACAGCGCTGGTGGGGGGGTAGGCACGGCGGCGGTCCAGCTGGCGAGTATCGCGGATGCACGCATCTTCGGCACGGCCTCACCGGCCAAGCACGAGCGCCTGCGCCGCATGGGAGTAGAGCTATGCATTGACTATCGCAACGGGGATTTCGTGCCCCTGGTGCGGGAAGCCACCGCCGGCCGGGGCGTGGACCTGATCCTGGACGCTCAGGGACCGGCTCATTTCAGGCGCAGCTTAAAGGCCCTGGCCCCCCTGGGAGCCCTAATAATGTATGGTGTCCAGCATAACATCGGCCGTACCCGGCTGCTGTCAGCGCCTCTTAAGCTCCTCTGGGAGATGCTGACCGTGCGGTTCACACCTATAAGCATAATGAACGCCAACCGGGGCGTCTACGGCTTTCACCTGGGGCGCCTGTGGCATCATCCGGAGCCGGTGGGAAGAGCCCTGGAGCAGTTGGTCACCTGGCTGGGCGAAGGTAAAATTGGCCCCGTCGTGGATCGTGTCTTTCCTTACCATCAGGCCGCCCAGGCCCATGCCTATATCCAGGACCGCCAAAACTTCGGCAAGGTGCTGCTGGACTTCAGGGATACGGGTTAACAGGCAGCCATCCTAAGGCTTAGTGTGACCGCCCTCGTATCGCTTTGCCGCCAGCTCGAGAATCTCCACCCACATCTTTTCAAACAGCCTGAGGGAATGGTTTTCCACCATCTACCGCCGGGCCTCTTTTCCCAGCCGCAGTCAACATCCTATTATCACGGCGACGCAGAAAGATTGGGTGTTGGCTCGCTACTGATGATC